>NZ_FYDS01000007.1:0-500828 GCF_900187545.1 Pseudomonas sp. Irchel 3F3
TGGAAGGAGCAAATAGCTCATTCGTAGGAGCGAGCCTTGCTGGCGATGCCCGGCAGAGCCGGGCTTGGGGCGCTACTCGCCCCATCGCCGGCAAGGCCAGCTTCCACAAGAAGACAGTTGCTCCCACGTTGAACTGTGTACGCCCAACTTTTGTGGGAGCGGGCTTGCCCCGCGAAGAGGCCGCCCCTGCCAATGCATCAGCTACCGGCAAACCCGTTCTGCCGCCAGGCCTCATACACCGTCACCGCCACGGTATTGGACAGGTTCAGGCTACGGCACCCCGGCCGCATTGGCAGGCGCAGGCGTTGTTCGGCCGGCAGGCTGTCCAGCACCTCGGCCGGCAACCCGCGGCTCTCTGGCCCGAACAGGAAGGCATCGCCCGGCTGATAGGCCACTTCATGGAACGGGTGCGAGCCTTTGGTGGTAAAGGCGAACAGCCTGGGATTACCCAGGCTTTCCAGGCATCCGGCCAGGCTCTCGTGGCGCTTGAGCGTGGCATACTCATGGTAATCCAGCCCCGCGCGACGCAGGCGCTTGTCATCCAGTTCGAAGCTGATGGGTTCGATCAGGTGCAGGTCGCAGCCGCTGTTGGCGCACAGGCGAATGATGTTGCCGGTATTCGGCGGAATTTCTGGTTGAAAAAGGATGACGTGAAACATGCACGGCTCCAAGCGTGAAGATGACGGGCATTCTACCCCTGAACCGGACGTGCGTTCGAAGGCCTTCCCACGGGTAATGCTGTCACTGGCGATTGTCGGCTTGATGGTAGGGCTGATGATCGGCCGCCTGACCGCGCCCGACGAGCGTGAGCTGCAGCAGGTGGAGGTGGTGCAGGATGGCCTGACGCTGTGGTTCAACGAAGAACCCAAGCTGCATGGCGAGAATGTGGAAGGCACGGTTGCGCTGCTGTTCCAGGCTCAGGGCAAGGCTCAGCAGGGGCAATTGAGCCTGCAGGGCAAACCGGTCAGTTGGCGGGTACAGAAGAGTCAGGAAGGGTTGTTGCTGACGGTGATTGCCGCGCGTCCCCTGCACGGCGAGTGGGCCGGTGCAGAGGACGATGGGCGTTGGCGGGTACAGGTGAAACTGCACGAATAAAAGAGGGGATATCCCGGCCTGCCTGTACCAGGGTCCCCAAAAGGGGTTACTGCGTATAAAGGGGGGATGACCCGGCCTGCCTGTACCGAGGTCCCCAAAACGGGCGGTGCTGCGAATAAAAGAGGGGTTCACCCGGCCTGCCTGTACCAGGGCCCCCGAAACTGGGTATGTATTAGCTATTGCAGGGGGCGTGCCAATTTTGCAAAGCCCGTGAATGTTGGGCTTTGAGGGGGATTTGGCCGAGTTTTGAGGGGGTTTGTGCCTTCCAGCGGTGCATCGGGCACAGGATCGGTGCATCGGGGCTGAAATAGCCGGGGCCGCTTTGCGGCCCTTTCGCGGCACAAGGCCGCTCCTACAGGAGAACGCGAACCCCTGTGGGAGCGGCCTTGTGCCGCGAAAGGGCTGCAAAGCAGCCCCGGGAGATTACGGGTTTACCGATAAGTCAGTGCTCGTCACCTTCCTCGTCATCCCCACCCGCCACGTTCATCCCCAGCTCCTTGATCTTGCGCGTCAGGGTATTACGCCCCCAACCCAGCAACAGCGCCGCATCCCGGCGCCGTCCGGCGGTGTGCTTGAGCGCCGTCTCGATCATGATCCGTTCAAAACTCGGCACCGCGCTGTCCAGCAGGTTCGACTGCCCGCGTGCCAGCGCCTGGTCGGCCCACTGCCGCAGGGCCTGCTCCCAGTTGGTGACCGGTGCAGCATCCTGTGGCAGGTTCAGCAGCTCGGGGGGCAGGTCGCCAATCAGCACCTCGCGGCTGGAGGCCATCACGGTGATCCAGCGGCAGGTGTTTTCCATCTGCCGCACATTGCCCGGCCATGGCAGGTTGCGGATGAACTCTTCGGTTTCCGGTTTCAGAATCTTCGGCTCGACGGCCAGCTCCTGAGCGGCCCGGGCAAGGAAGTGGCGGGCGAGGGCAGGGATATCCTCGCGACGGTCGGCCAGCCGCGGAATGTGGATGCGGATCACGTTCAGGCGGTGGAACAAGTCCTCACGGAACTTGCCCGCCTGCACCAGCGACTCCAGGTTCTGGTGAGTCGCAGCAATGATGCGCACGTCGACCTTGACCGGCACATGCCCGCCAACGCGATAGAACTCGCCATCGGCCAGTACCCGCAGCAGGCGGGTCTGGGTGTCGGCAGGCATGTCACCGATTTCGTCGAGGAACAAGGTGCCGCCATCGGCCTGTTCAAAGCGGCCCCGGCGCAGGTTGGCAGCACCGGTGAAAGCCCCTTTTTCATGGCCGAACAGCTCGGACTCCATCAAGTCCTTGGGGATGGCCGCCATGTTCAGGGCAATGAACGGCGACGCCGCACGCGGGCTGTGACGGTGCAGGGCATGGGCGACCAGCTCTTTGCCGGTGCCGGACTCGCCGTTGATCAGTACGGTGATGTTGGAATGGCTAAGGCGGCCGATGGCGCGGAACACCTCTTGCATTGCCGGGGCTTCACCGATGATCTCCGGGGTGCGTGCCAGATTTTGTGGCACATCCAGGCCTTGCTGCTCTTGGGCATGCTGGTTGGCGCGCTTGACGAGCGAGACGGCCTCGTCCACATCGAACGGCTTGGGCAGGTACTCGAAAGCACCGCCCTGATACGACGCCACGGCGCTGTCGAGGTCGGAATGGGCGGTCATGATGATGACCGGCAGGCGCGGGTGGTGTTCGCGGATCTGTGCCAGCAGGTCAAGACCGCTGGCGCCCGGCATGCGGATGTCGGAAATGATCACGTCCGGCTGCTGGCGTGCCAGGCGGCCCATCACGCCATCTGCGCTGTCGAAGCTCTGGGTGGTCATGCCTTCTTGTTGCAGGGCTTTTTCCAGGACCCAGCGGATGGAGCGATCATCGTCGACGATCCATACGGTTTCACTTCGGCTCATGAGGCGGTGGCTCCTTGTTCCAGGGGCAGGTAGATCGAGAAGGCGGTGTGGCCTGCGTGGCTTTCGCACTCGATCAGGCCCTGGTGCTGGCTGATGATGTTCTGGGTAATGGCCAGGCCCAGCCCGGTACCGTCCGGGCGGCCACTGACCATGGGATAGAAGAGGGTGTCTTGCAGTTCCGGTGGAATGCCCGGGCCGTTATCGATGATCTCCACCCGCGCGACCAGGCGATGGCGAACATGGCCGATGGTGAACTGGCGCAAGGCGCGGCTGCGCAGGGTGATGCGGCCCAGGCGCAGTTCGTTCTGCGAACTGATCGCCTGCATGGCGTTACGCACGATGTTGAGCACGGCCTGGATCATCTGCTCGCGGTCGATCAGCACGTCCGGCAGGCTTGGGTCGTAATCGCGCACCAAAGTGATGCAGCCCTGGCTTTCGGCGTCGACCAGGCTGCAGACCCGCTCCAGCACTTCGTGGATGTTGGTCATGGCCAGCGATGGCAGTTTGTTCGAGCCGAGCATGCGGTCGACCAGGTTGCGCAGGCGGTCGGCCTCTTCGATGATTACGTTGGTGTAGTCGCGCAGGCCTTCTTCGGGTAGCTCGCGGGCCAGCAACTGGGCCGCGCCGCGAATGCCGCCAAGGGGGTTCTTGATTTCGTGGGCCAGGCCGCGCACCAGCATCTTGGTGGTTTCCTGCTTGCTCAGTTGGGCCTCTTCCTTGGTGATGCGCAACAGCCGGTCGCGGGGGTGCACCTCCAGCAACAGCAGGGTCTGGCCCTGGTTGAGGATTGGCGTTACCGCATAGTCCACGGTGATGGTCTGCCCGGTCAGCGAGGTGAGCTGCGCTTCGCGCTTGGTGAACGGGTGCGCCTGCTCGACGGCCTGGCGCAACGAGCTGAGCGCCTCGGTCGATTCGGTAAACAGCTCGCTGATGAACTGCCCATGGCTACGTTGACCACTGACGGCCAGCAGCATTTCCGCGGCCGGGTTCATGTATTCCAGGCGCAGCTCGGCGTTGAGCAGCAACGTGGCGGTGGTCAGGTTGTCCAGAAGCAGACGGTGCTGCGCATCGCTGATGGTCATAAGGCGTCGTTGACCTCTTTTGGCGCTTGCCTGGCATTTCTTTGGCCAGGGCCGGGCTCGGGGTGCATCGGCTGATGCGTGTCTCTCCGCAGAAAAAATGCAAGAAACAAACCAAAGCTCCGAAAAGAAGCGGGATTTGCCGATAAAGGCCTGGATCTGCGCAAATTCGGATCAGAAAGTCTTGATGAAACGTTTAATGTGAACCAGATTGGGGAGCAAATCGGGGCACTGTACTCAATCTTGCACCAAGATAGAGCATAGCGTGGCGGGCGAGGGTTCTGCGTGTGGCGCAAACGAAAACGGCCTCCCGAAGGAGGCCGTCTTGATCATGTCATCGGCGCGAAGCGGCGATCAGATCAGCAGCTGTAGTACAGCTCGTATTCCAGCGGGTGCACGAAGGTACGGACCTTGATCTCTTCTTCCGACTTCAGTTCGATGAAGGCATCGATGAAGTCGTCGGAGAACACGCCGCCCTTGGTCAGGAACGCACGGCCTTTGTCCAGCTCTTCCAGGGCTTCTTTCAGGCTGCCGCAGACTTGCGGAATGTCCTTGGCCTCTTCTGGTGGCAGGTCGTACAGGTTCTTGTCGGCAGCATCGCCTGGGTGAATCTTGTTCTGGATGCCGTCCAGGCCGGCCATCAGCAGGGCCGCGAAGGCCAGGTACGGGTTGGCCGATGGGTCCGGGAAGCGTGCTTCGATACGGCGGGCTTTCGGGCTGCCGACGTAAGGAATACGGATCGAGGCGGAACGGTTGCGAGCCGAGTAGGCCAGCATTACCGGAGCTTCGAAGCCTGGGACCAGACGCTTGTAGGAGTTGGTCGAAGGGTTGGTGAAGCCGTTCAGGGCCTTACCGTGCTTGATGATACCGCCGATGAAGTACAGGGCGGTGTCGGACAGGCCGGCATAGCCTTCACCCGAGAAGGTGTTCTTGCCGTCTTTCCAGATCGACATGTGCACGTGCATGCCCGAACCGTTGTCGCCGTACAGTGGCTTCGGCATGAAGGTAGCGGTACGGCCGTAAGCGTCGGCAACGTTGTGCACGACGTATTTCAGGGCCTGTACTTCGTCAGCTTTCTTCACCAGGGTGTTGAACTTGACGCCGATTTCGTTCTGGCCGGCAGTCGCCACTTCGTGGTGGTGAACTTCAACGGTCTGACCCATTTCTTCCAGTGCGTTGCACATGGCAGTACGGATTTCGTGGTCGTGGTCGAACGGCGGAACAGGGAAGTAGCCGCCTTTCACGCCTGGACGGTGGCCTTTGTTGCCGCCTTCCACGTCAGCGCCGGTCATCCACGAGCCTTGCTCGGAGAAGATCTTGAACATCGAGCCGGAGATGTCCGAGTGGAACTTCACTTCGTCGAAGATGAAGAACTCTGGCTCCGGGCCTGCGAATACGGTGTCACCGATGCCGGTGCTCTTCAGGTACTCTTCGGCGCGCTTGGCGATCGCACGTGGGTCGCGATCGTAGCCCTGCATGCTCGACGGGTCGACGATGTCGCAGGTGATGATCAGGGTTGGTTCTTCGGTGAACGGGTCCAGCACGGCGGTGTCGTCGACCGGCATCAGGATCATGTCGGACGCTTCGATGCCTTTCCAGCCAGCGATGGAGGAGCCGTCGAACATCTTGCCGACTTCGAAGAAGTCTTCGTCCAGCGCATCACGCGACGGCATGGTCACGTGGTGCTGAATGCCTTTGGTGTCCGTGAAACGCAGATCAATCCACTTGACGTCATGATCTTTGATGAGTTGAACCGACTTCGACATGTTGTCCTCCGGATGGTCTAGAGCGCGGTGGGCCGCTGCCCTGGAAAAAGGGTGTTGCCGGGCGCGGATAGTCGGCCAAGCTTACCTGCCTCACAAGGGAGCAAATTGCATGCCAGTGCCCGAAAATGGCGAGGGTGGGATAAAAGCAGGCGTTTGCGGGCATTTGGCGGTGGGTTGGCGGGGAAAAGTGCACCCTTACGATGCGGTTTTTGGCATCAACGCACCAATAGGGTGCATTGGTTGGCTGTGTGCTTCCTTTAAGGGCCTCATCGCCGGCAAGCCAGCTCCCACTGAGAGGGCGCAGGTCTTGAGGCCCGCCGAAGTCCTGTGGGAGCTGGCTTGCCGGCGAGGAGGCCAGTACAGGCAATATAAATCCAACCTTCTGTACAAAAGTTGGTCAAATCCTGAGCAGTTTCCGCTATAATTCGCGCCCCACATTTTCGGCAGGCCCTGCGCGCGCTGTTAACCAATGAAACTTATCGTCAAAGTCTTCCCAGAAATCACCATCAAGAGCCGGCCGGTGCGCAAGCGCTTCATCCGTCAGCTCGCCAAGAACATCCGCAACGTGCTCAAGGACCTCGATCCTGAGCTCGCGGTCGATGGTGTCTGGGACAATCTCGAAGTGGTCACCCGCATCGAAGACGAAAAAGTCCAGCGCGAGATGATCGAACGCCTCACCTGCACCCCGGGTATCACCCATTTCCTGCAGGTAGAGGAATACCCGCTGGGTGACTTCGATGACATCGTTGCCAAGTGCAAGCAGCACTTCGGCCACCTGCTGGCCGGCAAGCACTTTGCCGTGCGCTGCAAGCGCGGGGGCCACCATGACTTCACCTCGATGGACGTCGACCGTTACGTCGGCAGCCAGCTGCGCCAACAGTGTGGCGCGGCCGGCATCGAGCTGAAGAAGCCTGAAGTGCTGGTGCGCATCGAAATCCGCAACCAGCGCCTGTACGTGATCCACAACCAGCACCAGGGGATCGGCGGCTACCCGCTGGGCGCCCTGGAGCAGACCTTGGTACTGATGTCCGGTGGCTTCGACTCCACCGTGGCAGCCTACCAGATGATGCGCCGTGGCCTGATGACCCACTTCTGCTTCTTCAACCTTGGCGGCCGTGCCCACGAGCTGGGCGTTATGGAAGTGGCCCACTACCTGTGGAAGAAGTACGGCAGCAGCCAGCGCGTGCTGTTCATCAGCGTGCCGTTCGAAGAAGTGGTCGGCGAGATCCTCAACAAGGTCGACAACAGCTACATGGGCGTGACCCTCAAGCGCATGATGCTGCGCGGTGCCGCGCACATGGCTGACCGCCTGGAAATCGATGCCCTGGTCACGGGCGAGGCCATTTCCCAGGTGTCCAGCCAGACCCTGCCGAACCTGTCGATCATCGACTCGGCCACCGACAAGCTGGTGCTGCGCCCGCTGCTGGCCAGCCACAAGCAGGACATCATCGACCAGGCCACCGAAATCGGCACCGCCGACTTCGCCAAGCACATGCCAGAATACTGCGGCGTGATTTCGGTAAACCCGACCACTCACGCCAAGCGCCACCGCATGGAGCATGAAGAGAAGCAGTTCGACATGGCCGTGCTGGAGCGCGCCCTGGAGCGCGCCAAGCTGATCTCCATCGACCATGTGATCGACGAGCTGGGCAAGGATGTCGAAATCGAGGAAGTGGCCGAGGCGCTGTCGGGCCAGATCGTCATCGACATTCGTCACCCCGATGCCCAGGAAGACGAACCCCTGGTGCTGGACGGTATCGAAGTCCAGGCCATGCCGTTTTATGCCATCAACAGCAAGTTCAAGCACCTGGACCCCACGCGCCAGTACTTGCTGTATTGCGACAAGGGTGTGATGAGCCGTTTGCACGCACACCATCTGCTCAGTGAGGGACATGCCAATGTGCGTGTTTATCGTCCGACATAAGACGCCGGGGCTGTATGGCGGCAGTATCCGCCATCGCCCTCCCGACCACCGGGCCCGCTGAGCCTTAAACAGTACATATTGGCCGCCTACACTGGGCGGCAACCGAATCCTCTGATCGAGATACACTTGTGATCGAAAATCTGCGTAACATCGCCATCATCGCCCACGTTGACCATGGTAAAACCACCCTGGTCGACAAACTCCTGCGTCAGTCCGGCACTCTGGAGCGTAACGAGCTCAACGACGAGCGCGTCATGGACTCCAACGACCAGGAAAAAGAGCGCGGTATTACCATTCTGGCGAAAAACACCGCCATCAACTGGAACGGCTACCACATCAACATCGTCGACACCCCCGGCCACGCCGACTTCGGTGGCGAGGTTGAGCGTGTAATGTCGATGGTCGATTCCGTGCTGCTGCTGGTCGACGCTCAAGACGGCCCTATGCCGCAAACCCGCTTCGTAACCAAGAAGGCTTTCGAAGCTGGCCTGAAGCCAATCGTCGTGATCAACAAGGTTGACCGCCCGGGCGCGCGTCCTGATTGGGTTCTGGACCAGATCTTCGACCTGTTCGACAACCTCGGCGCTACCGACGAGCAGCTGGACTTCAAAGTGGTCTACGCTTCGGCCCTGAACGGCATTGCCGGTCTGGACCACACCGAAATGGGCGAAGACATGACTGCCCTGTACCAGGCTGTCATCGACCACGTTCCAGCGCCAGCTGTTGACCGTGACGGCCCGTTCCAGATGCAGATCTCTGCACTGGACTACAACAGCTTCCTGGGTGTTATCGGCGTTGGCCGTATTGCCCGTGGCCGCATCAAGCCGAACACCCCGGTTGTCGCCATCGACGCTGACGGCAAAAAGCGTAACGGCCGTATCCTCAAGCTGATGGGTCACCACGGCCTGCACCGCGTCGACGTTGAAGAAGCCCAGGCTGGCGACATCGTTTGCATCAGCGGTTTCGACGAGCTGTTCATCTCCGACACCCTGTGCGACCCGACCGCCGTTGAGGCGATGAAGCCGCTGACCGTTGACGAGCCAACCGTTTCGATGACCTTCCAGGTCAACGACTCGCCGTTCTGCGGCAAGGAAGGCAAGTTCGTCACCAGCCGTAACATCAAGGACCGTCTGGACAAAGAGCTGCTGTACAACGTAGCCCTGCGCGTTGAAGAAACCGATTCCCCAGACAAGTTCAAGGTCTCGGGCCGTGGCGAGCTGCACCTGTCGGTACTGATCGAAACCATGCGTCGCGAAGGCTTCGAGCTGGCCCTGGGCCGCCCAGAAGTAATCATTCGTGAAGTAGACGGCGTCAAGCAAGAGCCGTTCGAAAACGTCACCATCGACATCCCTGAAGAATCCCAGGGCAAGGTCATGGAAGAAATGGGTCTGCGTAAAGGCGACCTGACCAACATGGTCCCGGATGGCAAGGGCCGTGTTCGCCTGGAATACAACATCCCGGCGCGTGGTCTGATCGGTTTCCGTAACCAGTTCCTGACCCTGACCAACGGTGCAGGCATCCTGACCTCGATCTTCGACCGCTATGACGCTGTGAAGTCCGGCCACATGTCCGGCCGTCAGAACGGCGTACTGGTTTCGGTCGAAACCGGCAAGGCGCTGACCTACTCGCTGGAAACCCTGCAGGCGCGTGGCAAGCTGTTTGTCGAGCACGGTCAGGAGATCTACAACGGTCAGATCATCGGCCAGAACAGCCGCGACAACGACCTGGGCGTCAACCCTACCAAGGGCAAGAAGCTCGACAACATGCGTGCTTCGGGTAAAGACGAAGTCATCGCCCTGGTTCCGCCTGTTCGCTTCACCCTGGAACAGGCTCTGGAATACATCCAGGAAGACGAGCTGTGCGAAGTAACGCCGAAGTCCATCCGTCTTCGCAAGAAGATCCTGGACGAAAGCGAGCGTACCCGCGCTGCCAAGAAAGCCAAGAACAGCTAAGTTAGCTTTGGCTGAATGAAAACGCCCCCGGTCGAAAGGCCGGGGGCGTTTTTTTATGCCTTCAGGATTTGTGTTGGCCCCTTCGCGGGCTTGCCCGCGAAGGGGCCCTTGAAGCCTGACGATCAGCGCCCGACCACCTTGGGCTTATAGGCGCAATACCCTGGCCGCGGCCCGACCTTGGGGTGGTTGCGGCAGGTATCCGGGCGCTTGTCATAAATGGTGCACAGCCGGCTTTTACGATCCAGATACATGCAGTCATCGTTGCTCATCCGGGTCAGGGTGAAGATCCCTGACTTCTGGTTGAAGCGCTCGATGATGCCTTCCTTCTGCAAGCGTTTAGCCACGTTTTTGGGGGGTTCGTCTTTCTCGAACTCGTCCACCACGCCGATACGGATCAGATCCTTGATCTTCACCTCTACCGGCAGGGTGCAGCAGGTCGAATGGCAGCCGTGGCACATGTGGCTGGCGTAGCGCTGCCAAGTCTCCAGGCGGTCGACTTCGGCGGCGGCGATCAGGGTCGTTTTCATCTTTATAGGGTGGATCACGGTCTTGGGGCGCGCGATGATACCGGAATTGCTCAATTTATGAACAACCTTTTGCCGGATTCGCAGAGTCGGCATGAAAACTGCGAACAGTCACTGTCACTCCCTGTCGAAGGGTCTAGTCTGATCAATCTCCCTCCGCTTTCGTCAACTTGCCAGAGGATGCCGCATGTCTCAGGAACCCAAAGCACGTGACGCCGAGGTGGCCGAATTTCGCGCCGCTGTACTGAACAAGCTGACCTACGCGGTCGGCAAGGACCCGGAACATGCGTTCGACCACGACTGGTTCGAGGCCATCGCTCTGGCCGCGCGCGACCACATGGTCGACCACTGGATGGACCACACCCGCCTGGCCTATCGTCGTAGCCAGAAGCGGGTCTATTACCTCTCCCTCGAGTTCCTAATCGGGCGCTTGCTGTACGACAGCCTGAGCAACCTGGGGCTGCTGGACGTCGCCCGTGATGCGCTGGAAGGGCTGGACGTGGACCTGGAGCGCATCCGCCTGCTCGAGCCCGACGCCGCCCTGGGTAACGGGGGTCTCGGCCGCCTGGCTGCGTGCTTCATGGAAAGCATGTCCACCCTGGGCATCGCCGCCCATGGTTACGGCATTCGCTACGAACATGGGTTGTTCCGTCAGGCTGTAGTCGATGGCTGGCAGCAGGAACAGACCGAAAACTGGCTGGACTTCGGTAACCCCTGGGAGTTCGAGCGTGCTGAGGTGATCTACCCGATCAGCTTCGGCGGCAGTGTCGAAACCGTCAACGATGCCAGTGGCAACCAGCGGCAAGTATGGTCGCCGGGCGAAACGGTGCGGGCGGTGGCCTACGACACGCCCGTGGTCGGCTGGCGTGGATCCAGCGTCAACACACTGCGCCTGTGGCGTGCGCGGGCGCTGGAAGAGCTGCACCTGGAGCGCTTCAATGCCGGTGACCACCTGGGGGCCGTGGCCGAAGTGGCGCGGGCCGAGAGCATTTCGCGCGTGCTGTACCCGGCCGACAGCACCGAGGCGGGGCAGGAACTGCGCCTGCGTCAGGAGTACTTCTTTGTGTCGGCTTCGCTGCAGGACTTGCTGCGCCGTCACCTGAACATGCACAAGGACCTGCTCAACCTGCCCGACGCGGCGGCCATCCAGCTCAACGACACACACCCTTCGATTGCCGTTGCCGAGTTGATGCGGCTGCTGGTGGACCAGCATGAAGTGCCCTGGGACAAGGCCTGGGAACTGACTGTTGGCACGCTCGCCTACACCAACCACACCCTGCTGCCCGAAGCCCTGGAAACCTGGCCGGTAGCCCTGATGGAGCGCATGCTGCCGCGGCACATGCAGATCATCTACCTGATCAACGCCTACCATATCGATGCATTGCGGGCCAAAGGCCTGCACGATTTCGACGTGCTGCGCGCGGTGTCGCTGATCGAGGAAGACAATGGGCGCCGGGTGCGCATGGGTAACCTGGCGTTTCTGGGCTCGCACAGCGTCAACGGTGTGTCCGCGCTGCACAGCAAGCTGATGAAGAGCACGGTGTTTTCCGAGCTGCACAAGCTCTACCCGCAACGGATCAACAACAAGACCAACGGCATTACCTTTCGCCGCTGGCTGTACCAGTCAAACCCTCAGCTGACCGAGATGCTGGTCGAAGCGCTCGGGCCGGAACTCAAGGACGACCCTGAAGGGCTTCTGGTTGGCCTGGTGCCATTTGCCGACAAGGCCAGTTTCCGCAAGCAGTTCGCTGCTCAACGGCTGCACAGCAAGCGTGCCCTGGCCAGCATCATCCAGGACCGCATTGGTGTCACGGTGAACCCTGAAGCGCTGTTCGATGTGCAGGTCAAGCGTATCCACGAGTACAAGCGCCAGCTGCTCAACCTGCTGCACACCGTGGCGCTGTATCAGGCCATTCGCAACGATCCCGGCACCAGCTGGGTGCCGCGGGTGAAGATCTTCGCCGGCAAGGCTGCGGCCAGTTACCACCAGGCTAAGCTGATCATCAAGCTGGCCAATGACATTGCCCGGGTGGTGAACAATGACCCGACCGTGCGCGGTCTGCTCAAGGTGGTGTTCCTGCCTAACTACAACGTCAGCCTGGCCGAAAGCATCATCCCGGCGGCCGACCTGTCCGAGCAGATTTCCACCGCAGGTTATGAAGCCTCCGGTACCAGCAACATGAAGTTCGGCCTGAACGGCGCGCTGACCATCGGCACCCTGGACGGTGCCAACGTGGAAATGTGCGAACAGGTGGGTGCCGACAACATGTTCATCTTTGGCCTGACTGCGCAGCAGGTCGAGGCGCGCAAGCGTGCCGGTGATTTTGGTGCAAACGCCGCCATAGCCGCTTCCAACCGCTTGAGCGACGTGTTGCAGGCGATTCGCAGTGGTGTGTTCTCGCCAGACGACCCATCACGCTACACCGGGTTGATCGACGGGCTGGTGGCCTATGACCGCTTCCTGGTGTGTGCCGACTTCGATGCCTACTGGGATGCCCAGCGGCGGGTCGAAGAACTGTGGCACACACCGCAGGAGTGGTGGCGTATGGCTGTGCTGAACACGGCGCGGATGGGCTGGTTCTCGTCGGACCGGACCATTCGCGAATACGCGACCGAGATCTGGAAGGCACTGGATTGAGCATGTGGGGCCGGGTTGCGGCCCATTCGCGGGGCAAGCCCGCTCCCACAGGATCTGCGTTGTCTTGAAGGCAGCGCAAACCTGTGGGAGCGGGCTTGCACCGCGATTGGACTGTAAAGCAGCTTCACTCGACAGCCGGCCTGGCGCAGGCTGAACTAGCGACCTATTGTGCCGTCTGAGAGCCGTGGCGAGTCTCATTGCTCGCTAGCCTGCCACTCTCCCTGTAAACTGCGGGGGTTTTTACTCCCACAATCCTTTCGGAGCCATACATGTCCCGCGTTACCCTGAGTCGCTATCTGATTGAGCAGACCCGCAGCAACAATACCCCTGCCGATCTGCGCTTCCTGATCGAAGTGGTGGCGCGTGCGTGCAAGGAAATCAGCCATCACGTGTCCAAAGGCGCCCTCGGTGGCGTGCTGGGCAGCATGGGCACTGAAAACGTGCAGGGCGAAGTCCAGAAGAAACTGGACGTGATTTCCAACGATATCCTGCTGGAAGCCAACGAGTGGGGCGGCCACCTGGCCGGCATGGCCTCCGAAGAAATGGACAACGCCTACCAGATTCCGGGCAAGTACCCGAAAGGTGCGTACCTGCTGGTCTTCGACCCATTGGACGGTTCGTCGAACATCGACGTCAACGTCTCGGTCGGTACCATCTTCTCGGTGCTGCGTTGCCCTAACCAGTACCTGAGCCAGAACGAAAGCCTCAACGAAGAAGCCTTCCTGCAGCCAGGCACCGAGCAGGTCGCCGCCGGTTACGCCATCTACGGCCCGCAGACCATGCTGATCCTGACCTTGGGCAACGGCGTCAAGGGCTTCACCCTGGACCGTGAACTGGGCAGCTTCGTCCTGACCCACGAAAACATCCAGGTGCCGGCAACCACCGCCGAATTCGCCATCAACATGTCCAACCAGCGTCACTGGGAAGCCCCGGTACAACGCTACGTGGGCGAACTGCTGGCCGGCGAAACCGGCCCGCTGAAAAAGAACTACAACATGCGCTGGATCGCCTCGATGGTGGCCGATGTGCACCGCATCCTGACCCGTGGCGGTCTGTTCATGTACCCACGTGACGCCCGCGAGCCAAGCAAGCCGGGCAAGCTGCGCCTGATGTACGAAGCCAACCCGATGTCGTTCATTATCGAACAGGCAGGCGGCGCCTCTACCAACGGTTACGATCGCATCCTCGACATCAAGCCAGAGAGCCTGCACCAGCGCGTGTCGGTGATCCTTGGCTCGAAGGAAGAAGTAGAGCGCGTCACCGCCTACCACAAGGAGTAAGTCATGCTCGCACCTTGGCAGCCGTTGCTGGAATGGTGGTTCGGTTGGGGCACCAGTGCCCAGGCCGTGGCTGACGAGAAGAGCACGCTGTGGTTCGGCAAGCACCACGATGCCGATGCCCATGCGCTGTTTGGCGACCTGGTCGAGCACGCCTTGGCGGGCGGGCTCGATGAATGGCAGCAAAGCCCGCAGGGCTGGCTGGGCCTGTTGATCTTGCTGGACCAGTTGCCGCGCATGATCTACCGCGACACGCCGCGCGCCTTCGAGGGCGACCGGCGCGCCCAGGTGGTGGCGATGCAGGGCCTGCAGAAGGGCTGGGACTACCAGTTGCTGCCGATACAGCGTGTGTTCGTGCTGCTGGTGCTGGAGCATGCCGAGGTGCTGGACTGGCAGAACCTGTGTGTCGAGCGCTATCAGTTGTTGCTGGACGAGCAGCCCGAAGCCAGCCGGCGGCTGTTCGAAGGCTTCCTGGACTATGCCGAGCAGCACCAGCGGGTGATTGCCCGGTTTGGTCGCTTCCCGCACCGCAACCTGGTGCTTGAGCGGCCAAGCACCAGCGAAGAGATGGACTTTTTGCTGGAGCCTGGGTCCAGGTTCTGATGCCCACGGGGTCTGCTGCGCAGGCCATCGCGATGCGAGGCCGCACCTGCAAGGGTGCGGCCTTTTTATTGGGAAGTGATTAATGCTTTGTGATTAATCGCACAGTAGTGGCCATCCGACCAATGGTGTAGGGGTAAAGTGGGTAGGGCAGGGAACCTGGGAGGGATTTTCCCGTCGAAGGTCACTGCAGGCCACTCGCCTGTTTCCCCTCTTCAGGAGTGTCCTTCATGTCGTTGCGTTCCCTCGCCCTGTTGTCGCTGTGCGTCGTCCTGACTGCCTGCAGCAAGATCAACCAGGAAAACTATTCCAAGATCAAGGCCGGTATGAACAAGGCCGAGGTCGAGCAGTTGCTCGGTACGCCGACCGAGTGCTCTGGCGCGCTGGGCATGAGCAGCTGCACCTGGGGGGACGAGAAGAGCTTCATCAGCGTGCAGTACGCGGCTGACAAGGTGCTGATGTATTCAGGGCAGGGCCTCAAATGAGGCGTCTGTACCTGCTGATGGGGGTATGCCTGGCATTGCTGCTGGGCGGTTGTGCAGGCTCCGTGCATGACCCGCTGGCGCCGAAGACCGCTGGCAACGTCGACCTCAAGCGCTACCAGGGCAAATGGTTCGAGCTGGCGCGCCTGCCCATGCGCTACCAGACCGGCTGCGAGCAGTCCGAGGCGCATTACAACCTCAAGCCTGATGGCACGTTTGGTGTGCTCAACCGCTGCCGCACCATGGGTGATGAGTGGCTGCGTGCCGAGGGGCACGCAAGCATCCAGGAGCCGGGGCACACCGACAAGCTGTGGGTAGAGTTCGATAACTGGTTCACCAAGCTGGTGCCTGGCGTGGCGCGGGGCGAATACTGGATTCTGTACGTGGACGATCGCTACCGCACGGCAGTGGTCGGCAGCCCGGACCGCAAGTACCTGTGGATACTGTCACGCACGCCGACGTTGCCGGCCTGGGAGCGCGAGCACCTGCTGGCCAAGGCACGCCAGCAGGGGTATGACACCAGCCGGCTTATCTGGCGGGCGTCCGATCAGCAAATCGTAAAAATGCACTGATTTTTGGGGCCGCTTTGCGGCCCTTTCGCGGCACAAGGCCGCTCCTACAGGGATACGCGTTCCCCTGTAGGAGCGGCCTTGTGCCGCGAAAGGGCTGCAAAGCAGCCCCAATACGCTCACCCCAAGAGCTGCCGCAGCACCCCGGCAAACGCCCGCGCGCTTTCCTCTTCCTGGGCATGCCGCCCCTGGCGCACCACCCATTGCCCATTCACCATCACATCGCGCACCTGGCGATCCCCGCCAGCAAACAGCCAGCGGTTGAGAATGGCATCGCCATCCGCCATGGCGATGTAAGGGTCTTGTCCATCCAGTACCAGCCAGTCGGCGCGCTTGCCCACGGCCAGTTCACCGACCGCTTGGCCCAGTGCCTGTGCACCGCCCGCCAGCGCGGCGTCGTACAGCGTGCGCCCGACCATCGGCTGGTCGCCACGGTACAAGCGGTTGCGTCGTTGGTCCCGCAGCCGCTGGCCATATTCCAGCCAGCGCAGTTCTTCCACCACGCTTAGTGACACATGGCTGTCCGAGCCGATGCCCATGTGCCCGCCCTGGGCCAGGAAGTCCACCGCCGGGAAAATCCCGTCGCCCAGGTTGGCCTCGGTGGTCAGGCACAACCCGGCCACCGCGCCACTGCGGGCCATGGCGGTGACTTCATCCGGCTCGGCATGGGTGGCATGAACCAGGCACCAGCGACGGTCCACATCCACATGCTCGTACAACCATTGCAGCGGGCGCAGGCCGCTCCAGGCCAGGCAGTCGTCCACCTCCTTCTGCTGCTCGGCGATATGGATATGCACCGGGCATTGTTTGTCGCTGGCCGCCAGCACTTCGGCGATCTGCCCCGGCGTCACCGCACGCAGCGAGTGGAAGCACAGGCCCAGTTGCTGCGCAGGTTGCGCGGCCAGCAGCGGGGCCAGTTGCGTTTGCAGTTGCAGGTACTGTTCGGTGGTGTTGATGAAGCGCCGCTGCCCGTCGTTCGGTGCCTGGCCGCCGAACCCGGCGTAGCTGTACAGCACCGGCAACAGGGTCAGGCCAATGCCACTGTCGGCCGCGGCCGTGCTGATGCGGCGGGACAGCTCGGCCGGGTCGGCGTAGGCCGTGCCTGCCTGGTCGTGGTGCACGTAATGGAATTCGGCCACCGAGGTGTAGCCGGCCTTGAGCATTTCGATATACAGCTGGCGGGCGATGACCTGCAACTGGTCTGGGGTGATCTGCCCGACCAGGCGGTACATCAGGTCGCGCCAGGTCCAGAAGCTGTCGTTGGGGTTGCCGGCGACTTCCGCCAAGCCCGCCATGGCACGCTGGAAGGCATGTGAGTGCAAGTTGGGCATACCGGGCAGCAACGGGCCTGCCAGGCGCTCGGCGCCTTCGGCCGAAGCGCCCGGCTCGATGCGGGTCACATGGCCATCGCTGGCGACCTCGATACGGACATGGCGGGCCCAGCCCGTAGGTAGCAGGGCGCGTTCGGCGAAATAGGCGGACATCGGTGAAATCCTGTTATTGTTAACTTGTATATACATATACAGGCGTTTGCCTGCCGGGTAAACTGCGGCAAGCTACCGCTCATTCCATACGCACAAGGATCCAACGCCGTGCCGACACCTCCTGTCTCCGCGCTGGTTGCCCAGATGGGCGAGGGCCCGGCGCCGCTGTACGCCCGGGTCAAACAGATGATCATCCAGCAGATCGACAACGGCAGCTGGCCACCCCATCACCGGGTGCCCTCGGAGAGTGAACTGGTCAACGAACTGGGTTTCAGCCGCATGACCATCAACCGTGCCCTGCGCGAACTCACGGCCGAAGGCCTGCTGGTGCGCATGCAAGGGGTTGGCACTTTCGTAGCCGAGCCCAAGGGCCGTTCGGCGTTGTTCGAAGTCAACAACATTGCCGATGAAATTGCCGCACGCGGCCATCAGCATAGCTGCCAGGTGATCACGCTCACCGAGGAAGCAGCCGGTTCCGAACGGGCCCTGGCCCTGGACATGCGCGAAGGCCAGCGAGTGTTCCACTCGCTGATCGTGCATTTCGAGAACGGTGTGCCGGTGCAGATCGAGGACCGCTACGTCAACGCCGCGATCGCACCCGACTACCTCAAGCAGGATTTCACCCGGCAGACGCCATATGCCTACCTGTCCCAGGTAGCGCCGCTGACCGAGGGTGAGCACGTGGTCGAAGCCATCCTGGCAGAGCCGGAAGAATGTCGCCTGCTGCAGATCGAGCGGGGCGAACCATGCCTGCTGATTCGCCGCCGTACCTGGTCCGGTCGCCAGCCGGTGACCGCTGCACGGCTGATCCACCCCGGTTCCCGTCATCGCCTGGAAGGACGTTTCAGCAAATGAGCCAGTTGCAGTTGTTGCGCGCGCAGGATTACCCGCGCATGCCGTGGAAGAACGGTGGCGGTTTCACCGAAGAGATCACCCGCGACAGTGGTGAGGGCCTGGACGGTTTTGGCTGGCGCCTGTCGATTGCCGATATCGAAGAGTCTGGCGGCTTTTCCACCTTCGCCGGTTACCAGCGGATCATCACAGTGCTGCAGGGCGATGGCATGCGGCTGTTGGTCGATGACCAACCCAGCCGGCCGTTGCTGCCGTTCGATGCCTTTGCCTTCGGCGGTGAGAGCCAGGTCAGCTGCAAGCTGCTGGGTGGGGCGATCCGCGATTTCAACCTGATCTATGCACCGCAGCGGTACCGGGCGCGGTTGCAGTGGTTCGATGGCACAAGCCGCTTGTACAGCTCGGCGTCGACGGTGCTGTTGTTTGCTGCCAGCAGCCACGTGGAAGTGACCATGGCGGGGCGCGAGGTGCAGCGGTTGGGGTTGTATGACTGCCTGCGCCTGGAGGGCAACGATGAGTTGCTTGGGTTGGAGGTTCAGGGGCGGTTTTGCTTGATTGAGCTCATTTCTCGCTGATGGGCTTGGCGATACATTTTCATCGCCTGTGAGATCGAGCGCCGCCCGTGCGGCGCTTCGCGGGGCAAGCCCGCTCCCACATTTGTTTCGGGCCGGTTTCTCCTGGGAAGTCACTGCTGCCCGCCCTGTATGTTTTGTTTGATATCCAGGGTTGCACAAGGGCAGCTCCCCGATTTGCAGCCATGCACCAAGGCTGCAACCCACCTGACTCAGGAATGATTGGCCCGAAACAGATGTGGGAGCGGGCTTGCCCCGCGAAGCGCCGCGCGGGCGGCGCTCGATCTATGCGCCGCCACACAACTCAAGCCAGGAACGGCAAGGTCCAATTATTTTGGTTGTCCATGCTTGTACATACAAGTAAAGGTGTGTTTGTATATTGACCACGACATACCCGCCCGCGGACGACCGCAGAGGACCTTTCCCGTGACCGACAACAACAAATACCGTGACGTTGAAATCCGTGCCCCACGTGGCAACAAGCTGACCGCCAAAAGCTGGCTGACCGAAGCGCCACTGCGCATGCTGATGAACAACCTCGACCCACAGGTTGCGGAAAACCCGAAAGAACTGGTGGTGTACGGCGGTATCGGCCGCGCCGCGCGTAACTGGGAATGCTACGACAAGATCGTCGAAACCCTGACCCGCCTGGAAGACGACGAAACCCTGCTGGTGCAGTCGGGCAAGCCGGTCGGCGTGTTCAAGACCCACAGCAATGCCCCGCGCGTGCTGATTGCCAACTCCAACCTGGTGCCGCACTGGGCCAACTGGGAGCACTTCAACGAACTGGACGCCAAAGGCCTGGCCATGTACGGCCAGATGACCGCCGGCAGCTGGATCTACATCGGCAGCCAGGGCATCGTCCAGGGCACTTATGAAACCTTCGTCGAAGCCGGTCGCCAGCACTACGGTGGCAGCCTGAAAGGCAAGTGGGTACTCACCGCAGGCCTCGGCGGCATGGGCGGCGCCCAGCCATTGGCGGCTACCCTGGCCGGCGCCTGCTCGCTGAACATCGAATGCCAGCAGAGCCGCATCGACTTCCGCCTGGAAACCCGCTACGTCGACGAGCAGGCCACTGATCTCGACGACGCTCTGGCGCGTATCGCCAAATACACCGGCGAAGGCAAGGCCATTTCCATCGCCCTGCATGGCAACGCCGCCGAAATCCTGCCAGAGCTGGTCAAGCGTGGCGTACGCCCCGACATGGTCACCGACCAGACCAGCGCCCACGACCCTCTGAACGGCTACCTGCCTGCGGGCTGGACCTGGGAACAGTACCGCGACCGCGCGCAGACCGAACCTGCTGCTGTGGTCAAGGCGGCCAAGCAGTCGATGGCTGTGCACGTGCAGGCTATGCTGGACTTCCAGAAGCAGGGTGTCCCGACCTTCGACTATGGCAACAACATCCGCCAGATGGCCAAGGAAGAGGGCGTGGCCAATGCCTTCGACTTCCCGGGCTTCGTGCCTGCCTATATCCGTCCCCTGTTCTGCCGCGGCGTAGGCCCGTTCCGCTGGGCGGCGCTGTCTGGCGAGGCCGAGGACATCTACAAGACCGACGCCAAGGTCAAGGAACTGATCCCCGACGACGCCCACCTGCACCGCTGGCTGGACATGGCCCGCGAGCGCATCAGCTTCCAGGGCCTGCCAGCACGTATCTGCTGGGTTGGCCTGGGCCTGCGCGCCAAGTTGGGCCTGGCTTTCAACGAAATGGTCCGCAGCGGCGAGCTGTCGGCGCCGGTCGTGATCGGCCGTGACCACCTGGACTCGGGTTCGGTCTCCAGCCCCAACCGCGAAACCGAAGCCATGCGTGATGGCTCGGACGCTGTGTCCGACTGGCCGCTGCTCAACGCCCTGCTGAACACCGCAGGCGGCGCTACCTGGGTGTCGCTGCACCATGGTGGTGGCGTGGGCATGGGCTTCTCGCAGCACTCGGGCATGGTCATCGTCTGCGACGGCACCGATGAAGCCGCCGAGCGCATCGCCCGTGTACTGACCAACGACCCAGGGACTGGCGTCATGCGCCACGCCGATGCCGGTTATGACATCGCCATCGACTGCGCCAAGGAGCAGGGCCTGGACCTGCCGATGATCACTGGCTGATTGCCACGCTTTGGATCGCTCCCCGCCAGGGGTGATACTGAACAACAAGAAGGAGCGCGCAGGCACCCACGAACGGGCCTGCGGCTCCACGCGATTTGGAGTAGTAACGTGACTGAACTCACCCTCAAGCCCGGCACCCTGACCCTGGCCCAGCTGCGCGCGATCCATGCCGCGCCTGTGCGCCTGCAACTGGATGCCAGCGCCGCGCCGGCCATTGACGCCAGCGTCGCTTGTGTCGAGCAGATCATTGCCGAAGACCGCACCGCCTACGGGATCAACACCGGTTTCGGCCTGCTGGCCTCGACCCGCATCGCCAGCCACGATCTGGAAAACCTGCAGCGCTCGCTGGTGCTGTCCCACGCCGCCGGTATCGGCGCGCCGCTGGATGACGACCTGGTGCGGTTGATCATGGTGCTGAAAATCAACAGCCTCAGCCGTGGCTTCTCCGGCATTCGTCGCAAAGTCATCGACGCGTTGATCACCCTGGTCAACGCCGAAGTCTACCCGCACATCCCGCTGAAAGGCTCGGTGGGTGCTTCCGGTGACCTGGCGCCCCTGGCACATATGTCACTGGTGCTGCTGGGCGAAGGCAAAGCCCGTTACAAGGGCCAGTGGCTGTCGGCCACCGAAGCCCTGGCAGTTGCCGGGCTCGAACCGCTGACCCTGGCTGCAAAAGAAGGCCTGGCCCTGCTCAATGGCACCCAGGCGTCCACCGCCTATGCCCTGCGCGGCCTGTTCCATGCCGAAGACTTGTACGCGGCGGCCATCGCCTGCGGCGGCCTCAGCGTCGAGGCCGTATTGGGCTCGCGTTCGCCGTTCGATGCGCGTATTCACGAAGCGCGTGGCCAGCGCGGCCAGATCGACACCGCCGCCTGCTTCCGCGACCTGCTGGGCGAAGCCAGCGAAGTGTCGTTGTCGCACAAGAACTGCGACAAGGTTCAGGACCCGTACTCGCTGCGCTGCCAGCCGCAGGTCATGGGCGCGTGCCTGACCCAGCTGCGCCAGGCCGCCGAGGTGCTGGGCATTGAAGCCAACGCCGTGTCCGACAACCCGCTGGTGTTCGCTGCCGAAGGTGACGTGATTTCCGGCGGCAACTTCCACGCCGAACCGGTGGCCATGGCCGCCGACAACCTGGCCTTGGCCATCGCCGAAATCGGTTCGCTCAGTGAACGCCGCATCTCGCTGATGATGGACAAGCACATGTCCCAGCTGCCGCCGTTCCTGGTGGAAAACGGTGGGGTCAACTCTGGCTTCATGATCGCGCAGGTTACCGCTGCCGCTCTCGCCAGCGAGAACAAGGCCCTGTCGCACCCGCACAGCGTGGACAGCCTGCCGACCTCGGCCAACCAGGAAGACCACGTGTCGATGGCCCCGGCTGCCGGCAAGCGCCTGTGGGAAATGGCCGAAAACACCCGTGGCGTGCTGGCCATCGAATGGCTGGGCGCCTGCCAGGGCCTGGACCTGCGCAAAGGCCTGAAAACTTCCGCCAAGCTGGAGCAAGCGCGCCAGGCGCTGCGTAGCGAAGTGCCGCACTATGACCGTGACCGTTTCTTTGCACCAGACATCGAAAAGGCTGTGGAACTGTTGGCCAAGGGTAGTCTGACCGGTTTGCTGCCGGCGGGTGTACTGCCAAGCCTGTAATGCCCCTAGGGCCGCGTTGCGGCCCATCGCGAGCAAGCTCGCTCCTCCAAAGGCAACGCGTTCCCTTGTAGGAGCGAGCGTGCTCGCGATGGGGTTGCATGGCGCCCCCCTGATCTCACGACCACAAAAACAATTTAAGGACGTGACATGCAACAAGCTCAAGGTCTCAAGCGCGGGCTAAGTGCCCGCCACATCCGTTTCATGGCCCTCGGTTCCGCCATCGGTACCGGGCTGTTCTACGGATCGGCCTCGGCCATCCAGATGGCCGGCCCGGCCGTGCTGCTGGCCTACCTGATCGGCGGCGCCGCCGTGTTCATGGTCATGCGCGCCCTTGGCGAAATGGCTGTGCACAACCCGGTGGCCGGCTCCTTTGGCCACTACGCCAGCACCTACCTCGGCCCCATGGCCGGCTTTATCCTCGGCTGGACCTACGCTTTCGAGATGGTCATCGTCGCCATCGCCGACGTTACCGCCTTCGGTATCTACATGGGCTTCTGGTTCCCGGAGGTAGCCCGCTGGGTCTGGGTGCTGGGCATCGTCTTCGTCATCGGCGGCCTCAACCTGTGCAACGTCAAGGTCTTTGGCGAGATGGAATTCTGGCTGTCGCTGCTCAAGGTCGGCGCCATCGTCGCGATGATCCTGGCCGGCCTCGGCATCATGGCCTTCGGCTTCAGCCAGGTCGGTACCGGGCATGCCGTGGGGGTAAGCAACCTGTTCGACCACGGTGGCTTCATGCCCAATGGCGTGGGCGGGCTGATTGCCTCCTTTGCCGTGGTGATGTTCGCCTTTGGCGGTATCGAGATCATTGGTGTCACTGCCGGTGAGGCCAAGGACCCGCAGCGTGTTATCCCCAAGGCAATCAACGCCGTGCCGCTGCGCATCCTGCTGTTCTATGTGCTCACCCTGTTTGTGCTGATGTGCCTGTACCCGTGGCCGCAGATCGGCAGCGAAGGTAGCCCGTTCGTGCAGATCTTCAGCCACCTGGGGATTGGCTCTGCCGCCGCAGTGCTGAACGTGGTGGTGATTTCTGCCGCGATCTCTGCCATCAACAGTGACATCTTTGGCGCAGGCCGCATGATGTATGGCCTGGCCCAGCAAGGCCATGCGCCACGCAGCTTCGGCAAGCTGTCGAAACACGGCGTGCCGTGGATGACCGTGGTGGTGATGGGCGCTGCGCTGCTGATCGGCGTGTTGCTCAACTACCTGATCCCCGAGAACGTGTTCCTGCTGATCGCTTCGATCGCCACCTTCGCCACCGTCTGGGTGTGGCTGATGATCCTGCTCACCCAGGTGGCCATGCGCCGCAGCATGAGCCGTGAAGAAGTGGCCCAGCTCAAGTTCCCGGTACCCTTCTGGCCTTATGGCCCAGCCATGGCCATTGCGTTCATGGTGTTCATCTTTGGCGTGCTCGGCTACTTCCCGGATACCCAGGCGGCATTGATCGTCGGCGTGATATGGGTGGTGTTCCTGGTGGCCTCCTACCTGCTGTGGTGCAAGCCACGCGCAGGGCAGGGCCAGCCAGTAGCAGAGCCGGTCGAGCTGCACCGCTAGCAAAGGAGATTGTGCATGAGAACCCTTTGGCAGCATTGCCATGTGGCAACCATGGCCGAGGGCCGTTATTCGGCCATCGAAGACGCGGCCATCGTCACCAGCGCCGGCCTGATCGAATGGATCGGCCCACGCGCCGAGCTGGCACCGGTTGACGCTGACCGCACGGTGGACCTGGGCGGCGCCTGGGTTACACCGGGGCTGATCGACTGCCACACCCACGCGGTGTTCGGTGGCAACCGCAGCGGCGAGTTCGAGCAGCGCCTGCAAGGCGTCAGCTACGCTGAAATCGCCGCGCAGGGCGGCGGTATCGCCAGCACCGTGCGGGCCACCCGTGCGGCCAGTGAGGACGAGTTGTTCGCCAGTGCCCGCCAGCGGGTGCAGGCGCTGATGCGCGATGGCGTAACCACCCTCGAGGTCAAGTCCGGCTACGGCCTGGACCTGGCCAACGAGCGCAAGATGCTGCGCGTGGCCCGGCGCCTGGCAGACGAGCTGCCATTGGCGGTGCGCGCCACCTGCCTGGCTGCGCATGCCCTGCCGCCGGAGTATGCCGGCCGGGCCGACGACTACATCGCGCACATCTGTGACGAGATGCTGCCGGCCCTGGCCGCCGAAGGCCTGGTGGACGCGGTGGATGCCTTCTGCGAACACCTGGCGTTCTCCCCGGCCCAGGTCGAGCGGCTGTTCATCAAGGCCCGCGAACTGGGCCTGCCGGTCAAGCTGCACGCCGAACAGCTGTCGTCGCTGCATGGCTCCAGCCTGGCGGCCCGCTACCAGGCGCTGTCGGCCGACCACCTGGAGTTCATGACCGAGGAGGACGCCATTGCCATGGCTGCAGCCGGCACGGTCGCCGTGCTGCTGCCGGGCGCCTTCTATTTCCTGCGCGAAACCCAGTTGCCACCCATGGATGCACTGCGCCGCCACGGGGTGAAGATTGCCCTGGCCAGCGACCTCAACCCCGGTACTTCGCCAGGGCTGTCGCTGCGGCTGATGTTGAACATGGGCTGCACCTGTTTCCGCATGACCCCGGAAGAAGCTTTGGCCGGCGTCACTGTGCATGCCGCCACGGCGTTGGGCCTGGGGGACAGCCACGGCTCGCTGGAAGTGGGCAAGGTAGCCGACTTCGTCGCCTGGCAAATCGAACGCCCCGCCGACCTGGCCTACTGGCTGGGTGGCGACCTGCCCAAGCGCGTGGTGCGCAAGGGCCACGAAATCTCCAACTGAGCGAGGCACGATGGACAAGGTTCTGAGTTTTCACCAAGGCCGCTTGCCGCTGTTGATCAGCATGCCGCACGCCGGCCTGAAACTGACTCCCGCCGTGGGCGAGGGGCTGGTCGATGCGGCGCGCAGCTTGCCTGACACCGACTGGCACATCCCGCGTCTGTACGATTTTGCCTGGGAACTGGGTGCGAGCGTGGTGGCGGCGGAGTATTCGCGCTTTGTAATCGACCTGAACCGGCCTGAAGATGACCAACCGCTGTATGTCGGCGCGACCACCGGGCTGTACCCGGCCACGCTGTTCGACGGCGAGCCGTTGTTCAAGGAGGGCAAGGCACCCTCGGCAGCCGAGCGCGCGAGCTATCTGGAACGTATCTGGCGGCCGTACCACGACACCCTTCATGAAGAGCTGCTGCGCCTGCGTGATCAGTTCGGTTATGCACTGCTATGGGACGCCCACTCGATCCGCTCCCAGATCCCGCACCTGTTCGAGGGCAAGTTGCCGGACTTCAACCTCGGTACGTTCAATGGCGCCAGTTGCGATGCGCGACTGGCAGAGCAACTGCAAGGCGTTTGCGCCGAGGCGGTGGATTACAGCCATGTGCTGAACGGGCGCTTCAAGGGCGGCTACATCACCCGTCATTACGGCCAGCCATGCGACGGCATCCACGCCGTGCAGCTGGAGCTGGCGCAAAGCACCTATATGCAAGAGCGCGAGCCGTTCGCCTATTGCGAACAGCTTGCGCACCAAACCCAGGGTGTGCTGCGCAAACTGCTCGAAACCATGCTGGCATGGAAGCCGGCCGCTTAGGGCCTTGAACCAGGTCACTCGCTCGAGGAACGAGGCCTGCGATCAGGGTCGGCCCAGGCGGTGAGTTCGCGGATCAAGTGTAATTCGCGAGCCTGCCGTCTTCTTTCCAGTGCGTTGAACTCATCCGCCAGGGTGTCCAGTGACCGTTCTGGATAACGATCCTGCAATTCGATCACCTGGCCTCGGTAGCTGTCTTCGATTTGCGCGAAACGCTCCGGGTAGGCCTCGCGCAAATGCTGGACCCACACTTCATTGGCGGAGGCAAAGCGCAGGAAGTCCTCCCCGAGCTCGCCGCGCTGAACCTGCACCTCGGCATCGATCAATTCGTCGATACTGGGGTTGATCGCATAGCGCAGCCTGTCGACAGGCAGGCCTAGCTGCAGGGGCGCATTCAGTTCACGCAGGTAAGTCAGGCGCACTTCGGCTATATCCCGGTCCCCGGCTTCGCGGGTCGCCAGTTCATCCACCGCATGCACGCGGTACAGCCGGCGCACTTCACGGTAGAGGTTGGCCTGGTTGTCCGCGCCTTCGAACTGCAGGTACTCACTGGCGATGTAGAACTCGATGTTCTTGAATGTCAGCAGTGCACCGTCGTGACAGGTTCGGCTGCCATTTTCCTGCGTCAGGGCTTCACTGGCCTGGATGTTGAACAGTGCCCGCTCGTCCGGGTTGAGCAACGCCCTGACCAGCACCTGTCGCACCCGCTTGCAGAACGCCACGCGGGTTTCGTTATTCTGGTAGGTGGAGGTGTTTTTCAACCGGCCTATCAGGGCAAGCAGGTCCTGGGCGTCGCCCGACGCCTGAAGTTGCTCCCAAATGTCGCGCAGGGCTTCGTTTTCAGGCTCCGAGGCCTGGAGCCAGTCCGTGAGCACGGGGGCGTCGTCGATGACCTGTCCGCCAAAGTTGCGGAAAAATTCGTCAAGCAAGTCTTGGTCCCATTCGTCTGGGGCATCGTACCTCAGGGTGAAGCTGCCTTCGCTCTCCGATATCCCTCGTGCGCGGTGAACCGCTTGCTCCGACAATGGATTGCCGCCCAGGTCGATCGTGCTGACGAGCACGTTGTTGTGAAGGTTTTCCTGAATGTGCTGTGGCAGCTCCCTGATATGGTTATGGCGTAGGTCCAGCACCTCCAGGGGCAACAGACGATCCACCCAGGCGGGCCACTGCTCGAGGTCCGCCCGGGAAAGATCAAGGCGTCGCAGCGACCCCAGCGCAGGTGGCGCACTGACGATCGTGCCCAAGCGGTTGTTGCTGAGGTCCAGCACTTCGAGTCTTTGCAGGGGTGCCAAGGCATCCATGAAACGCTGATCGATCTCCAGCCCGACATTGTTCAAGGACAGAGAATGAAGTTCAGAGGACCGCTGCAGTGCCATCGGCAGGTCTTGTTGAGCCCGGACGAAATTATCTGCAGTCAAGCGGACCAAGTGCGGGAATCGACCAAGCAGGTCTTGCAACTGTGCTGTGGTGCCGCTGACATTGTTCAGGTAGAGGGTATGTACGCGTTCGTTGAGGAATGTGGGCAGACGAGTCGGGAACAGCTCCAGTGCAATGCCTGACAGGTACAGCGCGGGGCTGTACTGACGCGTCTCCTGAGCAATCCAGAACTGATTCAAGGCATTCTCGATGCGCATTCTGCCCGCCAATACAGCCTGGCTGACCACTGTGGTGGAGGAGGAAGCGTTGACATAGTTGTCCAGAAGGTCGTGCAACTGTTGACGCATCTGCAGGTGCTGGTCAAGGAGCTCACGAAAATCGGCTGGCTGGTCCCACTCGAAACGTGTCTGAAATTCGTCTCGGCGGAGCATCACGGTCAGCATGTCGTCATAGCTGATCGGGTTGCCTTGCAGAAAGAGCTGGGGATGTCGGGTAATACCGACAATGTGTTGCAGCAGGAAATGGGGCAGTAAGGTGATCCGGTTGTTGCGCAGGGAGATTTCGCGGATTTCGTGGGCAACGTGCCAGCCAAGCCCGTTGGGCCAATGCTCCAGCTGCATGTTATCGAGGCCGAGATGAGTCAGCTCCAGGCGGTTGAAATCGGGCGGCGAGTCGTCGGAAAAGCGATTTCCGCTGAGGTCCAGGCGGCGCAGCTCGCCCAAGGCCGTAAGGCTGTCGATATCGGAGGTGGCAATTACCATATTCTGGTTGATCAGGCTCAGCGATTGCAGTGAGGGCAGATGCTCTGCGATCAGGGGCAAGCTGGACTGGAACGGCGAAGGAGGCGCCTCAGGCCGGTAGGCGCGGCTGATCTCCAGCGTTGTGAGATTGGCGAATTGCCGCAGCAGGCTGTTCAGGCGTGAGGTGTGTTCGCCTAAGCCTTCAAAGCGCTCGGGCTGGGTCTCGAGCAATTGCAGCTCACGTACGCCTGCGGTGAAGAACGTCGGTAACTCAAGGGGGAAATCCAACAGGGACAGGCGCTGCAGCCGTAACGGATTGCCCGGATCGGGGCTTGCTGCGAAGGCTCGATCATACCAGTGCTGCAAAATGCTACCTGCCAACTGCTCGAATTCGTTCGCACTCTGGTGGGTCAGCGCTTCGCCCCTCTGCCGCCAGTTGTCAAGGCTCGACTGCAACTGGTGGCGTTGCTCCAGGAGCGTGTCGAGCAGGTCGTTGATCGCACTGCGGTCCAGGTTACGGCTTTCCAGCGTTGCCAGCGTCTGTTCGGCGGGGTGGGGCAGGGGGAGGTACAGGCCGATCTGCCTGATTCTGTTGAGCAGTGTATGCCGTGAAAAACTGGTGGCGCGCGGGCGGGCTCCGCCCAGCGGGTAGCCGAGACGGCCATCGGCCAGGCGCATGGGCGAACGGAATTCAGGCTTTATCGGCTGCATGCCCAATACCTGCCTCAGTGCTGGGCGTGGCAGCCACTGGGCGTGTACCACCAATGCCTTGAGTGCCGCCTCATCGTCGATCCCCAGCGCCGTGCGCTGTGCTTCGCTGAGGGCTTCGAACAGGGCGCCATACAAGGTGGCATGGGCATTCAAGGGGGCATCGGGTGTTTCGCTGTGCATCAGCAAGTAGCCAGCCCGGGCACTGATGATCGTCGGATTCTGCGCCGCATCAACGGGACCGATCCGGGCGCTCTGGTTGGGCGAGTGCATGCGCTGTTCCAGGGTGATGCCGGTATCCGCCGGCCAGTCGGGCAATCGCGCAAGGGTATGCAGGACCAGGCAATCGGTGTCCCAGTTGCGCAACTGCTCAAGGTACAACCCTTCGTAAGCACGGTTGAGCCTGAGCTGTTGCTGGAGCAGGCGAACTTCGTCGGCCAGGCGCCTGGGGACCTTGCCATCGCCCAGGTCGGCCAGTTCGCTGGCGGTAGCATTGTGTAGCAGCTCTTCGATGACCGGGGAAGGGAGCTGCCGATAGCGGGTGCGCAGCAGCTCTGCCCCCGGCGCCTGGCTGGCAGGAAGGCGCTGGTACTGCTGGTAAAAGTCGCGTTGAATCTGACCGGGTAATGCCTGGGCGTTCGCCTGCTCAATGGCCCGGTACAATTTGAAGCGGGTGAAGGTATCTTCCAGCTGTCCAGGCAGGCGCTGGCTGTCGCACAGCACCTTGCGCAGCACATCCTCGCTGATGCCGCTGACCCGCAAGATGCGCTGCGCGGTGTCGTCGTCAAACCCTTCGTTGGCTGTTCCGGAGCGACGCAACAATTGCTGTTCCTGCCATTGTTCGGGACGTTCCAATGGGTGCAGCCAGATGTCGGCGCCGTTGTGACGCAGTGGTGGCTGGTAGGCATTCGCCCGGGTTGGGTGTTCGATGCGGTATCCATCGCCCTGGGGTGAGCGCCTGACCGCGTAGGTCTGGCCGTCCAGCTTCAGCCAGGTTCTACCTTGGTGATGATGCAGGCCCAGCTCGTCTGGTCCGAGTGTGTCGGGTATGTCGATGGGCTGGGCATAGGGCGCCAAGTCGGGTTTCCAGAGCTTGATCTGGCCCTCGGGGAGTTCTACATCGTCGAGCTCTTCGATGAAAGAAGGGGTCTCAACGGGCATTGGCTCTGGTAACACCGTTGGCTCGCCCGGCCCGCCAGCAGCGGCCCTCACGCCGCCCTCGGCCGCTTTGATGGCCAGGCTGAATGCGGCCATCTGCGCAACGTTTTGCACCACGTCCAGCAGGTACTGGTAAGCCTGCTGCTTATCGTCGTGGGCCCAGCTTTCGATGCCTTCATAAACCTCGTACGCCAGTTGCAGTGCGCAGATCCCCAGCATGACCTCGCCGATCGCAGGCACGAAGAACCCGGCAATGTTGAGCGTGGTCAGTGCTTTTTGCAGCAGGTGCTCGCGGTGACTTACCGCACTGATGGTATCCATGAGCGTTGTGGGCAGGGCATGGAAGGCGACGTCTTCTTCATGGCGAAACACCTTTTCCGTCACCAGCCCCTGTAACAGGGAGCCACTGAGCTGGCGTGCCTGCAACAACACCTTGGCATGTGGGTCTGCGGTGCGCTCATGGGCGCCCGTTACCGTCAGCGTCAACGGCATCAGTCGGTCGAGCAGCCGGACCCTCAGGTGGGCCTTGTCTCGTTCTTTCATGCAGTGGTCGAGGTAATGAATGTCGCCAAGCAGGCGATCGCGCAGCCATTGCTCGCATTCTGTCTGCGACGCAAATTCCTTGAGCGGTGTTTCAGGATCGTCCGGAATGTAAAGCGCCACTGATGGGTGCCCGTCCGTTGCCTGGTAATCGAACAGGCGCAGTCGGGTCAGCTGCACATCCCACAGCGAAAGTGCACTGAACGTCAGGCTGGAGGACTGCACTGGAACATCCAGGGGCAGCGCCAGAGCGGTTTCATAGAGAGCCTGGCTGATGTCATTCTGCAGCCGGGCGAGGTGCAGGCTTTGCGTGAAAGTGCAGCGTTCGAGCTCGGCGAGCTTGTCGAAGGTTGCCGGGTTGCTCGCGCCGGTCTTGATGTCGCTGTAGTAGATTGCCTGCAACTTTGCCTGGTACTGGCCACCGATATCCAGCTCGCGGCACAGACGGGCGAAGCGTTCGGGTGCGATGTCGAGGGAATTGGGGATGGGCACTGTGCCCATGAAACCTTTGTGGTCAAGGATCACCGATTTCTTCAGAAGGGCATTATCGTTGTCCATGCCACCGGGCTCTGCTGCGCTGGCCTCGAAGTTGTGCAGCGCACTTTCCAGCAATGTATGGGTGGCATGTTTGTAAGCTTCCAGCGCTTGTCCGGGTTGCTTGTCGAGGTGACGGACGTCCAGCAGATAGTTGTTGCAGACGTCTACCTCAAACCCGAAGGTTTGCTTGATGGCTGTGCTCAATTGTTCGCTGGCGAATGCTTCCAGGTTCGGCAAGGCACGATACAGCGCCTGCACCTCGGCCATGGCCGCCTGCAGCCGCGCATGCTCGCTTGTCAGCGCGCTGGCGATGGCCGGTTGGGTCTGACATGCCTGCTCCAGTGCAGTTGCACGGGTGCTCATGACCTGCTTCATGAGGGTGTGGGTCGATGGCGCCGCGGTTTTCAACCAGTTGGGGGTTTTACCTGCGATCAGCGCATACGGGAGGCGGGTGTCTTGTTCCATGGTCATATGAACCTGTGTGCAGTGAAAGGCTCAGCGACTATGGCTACATGGCCAGGGAGAATGTGGTAGATATTCGTACGGTGGTCCTCGAACTTTCATGTTCGAGGGTACGAGAACATGCTCAAAGCGCAATTCAGGTTTATGATGCCCAACGGCAGTCAATATCCTCACACGGAGTGCGCAATGCAGACCCTCTACCCGCAGATCAAACCCTACGCCCGGCACGATCTGGCCGTGGAAGCGCCGCATGTGCTGTATGTCGACGAAAGTGGCTCGCCCGAAGGTCTGCCCGTGGTGTTCATCCATGGAGGCCCGGGTGCTGGCTGCGACGCCCAGAGCCGCTGCTACTTTGACCCCAACCTGTACCGCATCATCACCTTCGACCAGCGTGGCTGTGGTCGCTCCACGCCCCATGCGAGCCTGGAAAACAACACCACCTGGCACCTGGTCGAGGACTTGGAGCGCATTCGCGAGCACCTTGGCATCGACAAATGGGTGCTGTTTGGCGGCTCGTGGGGCTCGACCCTGGCCCTGGCCTACGCCCAGACCCATCCCGAGCGTGTCCATGGGCTGATCCTGCGTGGCATCTTCCTGTGCCGGCCGCAGGAGATCGAGTGGTTCTACCAGGAGGGTGCGAGCCGCTTGTTCCCCGACTACTGGCAAGACTACATCGCACCGATTCCGCCGGAAGAGCGTGGGGACCTGGTCAAGGCCTTCCACAAGCGCCTGACCGGCAATGACCAGATTGCCCAGATGCACGCTGCCAAGGCCTGGTCAACCTGGGAGGGCCGTACCGCCACCCTGCGCCCGAACCCGCTGGTGGTCGACCGCTTCTCCGAGCCGCAGCGGGCGCTGTCGATTGCGCGTATCGAGTGCCACTACTTCATGAACAACGCCTTCCTCGAACCGGACCAGCTGATCCGCGACCTGCCGAAGATCGCCCATCTGCCAGCGGTGATCGTGCACGGTCGCTATGACGTGATCTGCCCGCTGGATAACGCCTGGGCCCTGCACCAGGCCTGGCCGAACAGCGAACTCAAGGTCATTCGTGACGCTGGCCACGCTGCGTCCGAGCCGGGCATCACCGATGCGCTGGTGCGTGCCGCCGACCAGATGGCCCGCCGCCTGCTTGACCTGCCCCTGGAAGAAGCATGAGGGGCTTGCTGCAGCGCGTGCGCGGTGCGCGGGTTGAAGTGGCGGGGGAGGTGGTCGGCGCCATCGACCAGGGTTTGCTGGTGCTGGTGGCAGTCGAGCCTGAAGATTCCCGCGAGCAGGCCGACAAACTGTTGCACAAGCTGCTGAACTACCGTGTGTTCAGCGATGAGCAGGGCAAGATGAACCTGTCGTTGAAGGACGTCGGGGGTGATTTGCTGCTGGTGTCGCAGTTCACCTTGGCCGCAGACACCCGCAACGGCATGCGCCCGAGCTTCTCGACGGCAGCGCCGCCGGCCCTCGGAGCTGAATTGTTCGACTATCTTTTGCAGCGAGCGAAGAGCCAGCATGCCAACGTGGCGAGCGGGCAGTTCGGTGCGGACATGCAGGTGCATCTGGTCAATGATGGCCCCGTAACATTTATGTTACAAATATGAGGTCAAAAACCCTTTGTTTATAAGAAAACAAGGGGTTTTGTACGATAAATAGTTGGTTCAGCCTGATGCGTTGTCACGCGACCTGCTGGATAATCGCGCGCTGCATGGACCTGCGTTCGCAGGTTCGTTTCACTCTGACTCGAGCATTGTCTGGATCCGTTTGGGGAATCATTACGCCCTCACGGGGTCCGAACAGTGCTCGCCAACCCGGCATTTGTCGCTGGCCGTTGGTTTCATGATCTGTTTTCGGCGAGGGTTGCTCGTGATTGTTAGTCCCCAAAAAGCATCAAGAATCCCCGGCATCCGGCTACGCAAGGCCCTGATGGCCAGTGTGGCACTGGTCGGCCTGATGAGCGCGGGCCAGCTGTGGGCATTCAATCTTGACGATGTTGCAGCCAAGGCAAAGGATCTGGCCGGCCAGAAGTACGACGTACCCAAAAGCAACCTGCCGGCGGTGTTCCGCGACATGAAGTTCGCGGACTACCAGAAAATCCATTTCCTGCAGGAAAAGGCCGAGTGGGCCAAGGACAAGACCCCGTTCAAACTGTCGTTCTACCACCAGGGCATGCACTTCGACACCCCGGTGAAAATCAACGAAGTCACCGCTACCAAGGTCGAGGAAATCAAGTACGACCCGAGCCGCTTCGAGTTCGGTGACGTGCCCCACGACCCGGAAACCACCAAGAACCTGGGTTACGCTGGTTTCCGCGTGCTGTACCCGATCAACAAGGCCGACAAGCAGGACGAGATCATGACCCTGCTTGGCGCCAGCTATTTCCGCGTGGTCGGCAAGGGCCATGTCTATGGCCTGTCGGCCCGTGGCCTGGCCATCGACACCGCGCTGCCGTCGGGCGAGGAATTCCCGCGCTTCACCGAGTTCTGGGTCGAGAAGCCCAAGCCGGCCGACAAGCATCTGGTGATCTACGCCCTGCTGGATTCGCCGCGCTCTACCGGCGCCTACAAGCTGACCCTGCGCCCGGGCAACGACACCGTGGTCGACGTGCAGTCCCGCGTGTTCCTGCGTGACCAGGTCAGCCGCCTGGGCATTGCCCCGCTGACCAGCATGTTCCTGTTCGGCCCCAACCAGCCGTCCAAGGTCCTCAACTACCGTCCGGCCCTGCACGACTCCGAAGGCCTGTCGATTCACGCCGGCAATGGCGAGTGGCTGTGGCGCCCGCTGAACAACCCTAAACACCTGGCCGTGAGCAACTTCAGCGTCGAGAACCCGCGTGGTTTCGGCCTGATGCAGCGCCAGCGCGCGTTCAGCGACTACGAAGACCTCGACGACAACTACCAGAAGCGCCCAAGCGCCTGGATCGAGCCGAAGGGCGACTGGGGCAAGGGCACCGTCGACCTGGTCGAAATTCCGACCGCCGACGAGACCAACGACAACATCGTAGCCTTCTGGAGCCCGGAGAAACTGCCGGAGCCAGGCAAGCCGTTCGAGTACGCTTACCGCCTGCACTGGACCATCGACGAGGCGAAGTTCCAGGCCCCTGAGCTGGGCTCGGTCAAGCAGACCCTGCGTTCCACCGGTGACGTGAAACAGTCCAACCTGATCCGCCAGCCAGACGGCAGCGTGGCCTTCCTGGTCGACTTCGCCGGGCCGGCCCTGGCCGCATTGCCGGAAGACACCGCGGTGCGCAGCCAGATCAGCGTTGGCGACAATGCCGAGGTGGTCGAGAACAATCTGCGCTATAACCCTGAGACCAAGGGCTGGCGCCTGACCCTGCGCCTGAAGATCAAGGAAGCTAACAAGTCGACCGAAATGCGTGCCGCGCTGGTGCGTGATGTGCCGGCCGAAACCGCCAAGCCTGCCCAGGACGCCAAGCAGGACAAGGCCGCAGCCAAGCATGCCAAGGCCGAGAAAGCCGTCAAGGCTGAGCAACCTGCCAAGGCCGAACAACCTGCCGCCGATGCGGCGCCCACCAACGGGACCCCGGCCACCACCGAGAAGGTGCTGACCGAGACCTGGAGCTATCAGTTGCCTGCCGATGAGTAACTCAAACGCAAGGCCAGTATCGCTTGGCGAGTACCTGGCTCACCTACCACTGAGTGACGAGCAACGGGCGGAACTCGCCAGCTGCACGTCGTTCAGTGAGCTGCACCAACGCTTGGCGGCCAACCCGGCCGCCAACGCTGCCGAGGCCGTGCAGGCCTCGGTGGGCCCGCGCCTGACCGTGGGCAGCGCCGCCGAGCTGGAAGAGGCCGAAATGCTCGGCGTCGACGGCAGCGGCCGCCTTTGCCTGAAGATCGCCCCGCCGATCAAACGCACCAAAGTTGTGCCCGAGCCTTGGCGCACCAACGTGCTGATCCGCATGTGGCGGCGCATGACCGGCCGCACCAACGCGCCGCAGCCGCCCAAGCGCGAGCTGCCGCCGGCACGCTGGCGCACGGTGGGCTCTATCCGCCGTTACATCCTGCTGACCCTGATGATCGGCCAGACCATCATCGCCGGTTGGTACATGAAGGGCATCCTGCCGTACCAGGGCTGGTCGTTCGTCGACCTTGACGAAGTCCTCAGCCAGCCGCTGTGGGATACCGTGGTGCAGGTGTGGCCGTATGCCTTGCAAACTTCCATCCTGATCCTCTTCGGTATCCTGTTCTGCTGGGTGTCGGCGGGCTTCTGGACCGCGCTGATGGGCTTCCTTGAGCTGCTTACCGGGCGCGACAAATACAAGATTTCGGGCAGCAGCGCCGGCAACGAGCCGATTGCACCCGAGGCGCGTACCGCACTGGTGATGCCGATCTGCAACGAAGACGTGCCTCGCGTGTTCGCCGGTCTGCGCGCAACGTTCGAGTCGGTGGCCGCCAGCGGCAACCTCGACCGCTTCGACTTCTTCGTGCTCAGCGACACCAACGACACCGACATTGCCGTGGCCGAACAACAAGCCTGGCTGGACGTGTGCCGCGAAACCAAAGGCTTCGGCCGCATCTTCTACCGCCGCCGTCGGCGCCGTGTGAAGCGCAAGAGCGGTAACCTGGACGACTTCTGCCGTCGCTGGGGGGGCGAGTACAAGTACATGGTCGTGCTGGACGCAGACAGCGTCATGAGCGGCGAGTGCCTGAGCAGCCTGGTGCGCCTGATGGAGGCCAACCCGGACGCCGGCATCATCCAGACCGGCCCTAGAGCCTCGGGCATGGACACCCTGTATGCACGCATGCAGCAGTTTGCCACCCGCGTGTACGGCCCGCTGTTCACCGCTGGCCTGCACTTCTGGCAGCTGGGCGAGTCGCACTACTGGGGCCACAACGCGATCATCCGCATGAAGCCGTTCATCGAGCACTGCGCCCTGGCGCCGTTGCCGGGCAAGGGGGCGTTTGCCGGTGCGATTCTCTCCCACGACTTTGTCGAAGCTGCGCTGATGCGCCGGGCCGGCTGGGGCGTATGGATCGCCTACGACCTGCCGGGCAGTTACGAAGAGCTGCCGCCCAACCTGCTCGACGAGCTCAAGCGCGACCGGCGCTGGTGCCACGGCAACCTGATGAACTTCCGCCTGTTCCTGGTCAAGGGCATGCACCCAGTGCACCGTGCGGTGTTCCTCACCGGGGTGATGTCGTACCTGTCGGCGCCGCTGTGGTTCCTGTTCCTGGTGCTGTCGACGGCGTTGCTGGCGACCAACACCCTGATGGAGCCGCAGTACTTCATCGAGCCGTACCAGCTCTACCCGCTATGGCCACAGTGGCACCCGGAGAAGGCCGTGGCGCTGTTCTCCACCACCATCGTGCTGCTGTTCCTGCCCAAGCTGCTCAGCATCATCCTGATCTGGGCCAAGGGCGCCGTCGAGTTTGGCGGGCGGATCAAGGTCACCCTGTCGATGCTGATGGAGATGCTGTTCTCCATGCTGCTGGCACCGGTGCGCATGATCTTCCACACCCGCTTCGTGCTGGCCGCGTTCCTCGGCTGGGCGGCGACCTGGAACTCGCCACAGCGTGACGACGACTCCACGCCGTGGAGCGAGGCTGTGCGTCGCCATGGTCCGCAAACCCTGCTGGGTATTGCCTGGGCCGCGTTGGTGGCGTGGTTGAACCCGAGCTTCCTGTGGTGGCTGGCGCCAATCGTTGGCTCGCTGGTGCTGTCGATCCCGGTTTCGGTGATTTCCAGCCGCACTCGCCTGGGCCTGGCGGCCAAGGACGAGAAGCTGTTCCTCATCCCGGAGGAATACGCCACCCCACAAGAGTTGCTGGCCACCGACCAGTACACCCACGAAAACCGCTGGCATGCCCTGCATGACGGCTTTGTGCGGGCTGTGGTCGACCCCCGGCAGAACGCCCTGGCCTGTGCCATGGCCACTGCCCGTCATGGCCAGGCGGCGCCGATCGAAGCGCTGCGTGCCGAGCGCGTGGCCAAGGCCATGGAAGTCGGGCCGAAAGGGCTGGACCTCAATACTCGCCTGGCCCTGCTCAGCGACCCGGTTGCGCTGGCCCGCCTGCACGAGCAGGTATGGGCAGAGCACAACGCGGCGTGGATCGATGTGTGGCGCGCGTCGATCAAAAATGACCCGCACTCGCCGTTGTTGCCGCTGCATCCGGAGAATGAAGGCCAACCGGCACTCGTCGGCGCCTGATCCGTCCATTCGCGGGGCAAGCCCGCCCCCACAGGGACCTCACAGTTGTTGAATGCTGTGCGGTCCCTGTGGGGGCGGGCTTGCCCCGCGAAGCTTTTAACAGCCCATGCATTCGATTTTGGCCAACAAAGTCCCCCCCGGCGCTAGGTCCCCGAGCCGCCATGCGTTAGCATCCCATTCCGATACGACGCCTCGGCCAGTACGGCCGTGCCAACACAATAAGATTCGCTACTTTTCTTGCTAGGGGACTTGGTGATGATCAAGCAATACCTTTCGCGACTGCTGGTCGGTGTAACCGCCCTGGTCGCTGTAACTGCGGCCCAGGCAGGCGCCATTGATGACGCGGTCAAGCGCGGTACCCTGAAGGTGGGCATGGACCCGACCTACATGCCGTTCCAGATGACCAACAAGCGTGGCGAGATCATCGGCTTCGAAGTCGACATTCTCAAGGCCATGGCCAAGTCCATGGGCGTCAAGTTCGAGGCAGTGTCCACCGCCTATGACGGCATCATCCCGGCCCTGTTGACCGACAAGTTCGACATGATCGGCAGCGGCATGACCCTGACCCAGGAACGCAACCTGCGCCTGAACTTCAGCGAACCCTTCATCGTGGTTGGCCAGACCCTGCTGATCCGCAAGGAGCTGGCGGGCGAGATCAAGTCGTACAAGGACCTGAACAACGAGAAGTACCGCCTGACGTCCAAGCTGGGCACCACCGGCGAAATGGTCTCCAAGAAGCTGATCGGCAAAGCCAAGTACCACGGCTACGACAACGAACAGGAAGCGGTCATGGACGTGGTCAACGGCAAGGCTGACGCCTTCGTCTATGACGCGCCGTACAACGTGGTCGCCGTGGAGAAGGCCGGTGCCGGCAAGCTGCTGTTCCTCGAAGAGCCCTTCACCTACGAGCCGCTGGCCTTCGGCCTGAAGAAAGGCGACTACGACAGCATCAACTTCATCAACAACTTCCTGCACCAGATCAAGCATGACGGGACCTACGATCGTATTCACGACAAGTGGTTCAAGAACAAGGACTGGCTGAAGGACATGGAATAAGGCCCAGGCCACAAGCCCGGCTTTGACCCCGACGCGCAGGCAAACCCTGCGCGTTCGCATTTACGGAAGTACCCCACGTGATCAAACACAAGAAAGCCCAGTGGCCCTGGCACGGGCTGACCGCCCTGGTGCTGGTCGGCCTGGCGATCAGCCTGTACATGGCCACCTCGATGATGTCCTACGAGTGGCGCTGGAACCGTGTACCCCAGTACTTCGCCTACAAGGCCGAGGACGTACAGCGCGCCGCCGGTAACGGCACCGTGCAGGACATCGTCATTGCCGGCGATAACGCTCGCGTCACACTGAAGGACGAGCAAGGTGACGAGCAGGTGCTCGACGTGGCCAAGGACAGCCTGCAACTGAGCCGCGGCGACGATGTTGCCGAAGGCGACCAGATCGGTGTCACCCGCCACTGGGCAGCCGGCCCGCTGGCCTGGGGCCTGTGGACCACATTGTGGCTGTCGGTGGTGTCTGGCGCCCTGGGCCTGGTCATCGGCCTGTTCGCTGGGCTGTGCCGGTTGTCCAGCAACCCGACCCTGCGCGACCTTTCAACCGTCTATGTCGAATTGGTGCGTGGCACGCCGCTGCTGGTGCAGATCTTCATTTTCTACTTCTTCATCGGCACCGTCCTCAACCTGTCCCGCGAGTTTGCCGGGGTGGCCGCGCTGGCACTGTTCACGGGCGCCTACGTGGCGGAAATCGTCCGTGCTGGCGTGCAGTCCATCACCAAGGGCCAGAACGAAGCCGCCCGCTCGCTGGGCCTGAACGCTGGCCAGTCAATGCGGCACGTGATCTTGCCGCAAGCCTTCAAACGCGTGCTGCCGCCGTTGGCTGGCCAGTTCATCAGCCTGGTCAAGGACACCTCGCTGGTCTCGGTGATTGCGATTACCGAACTGACCAAAAGCGGCCGCGAGGCCATCACCACCTCGTTCTCGACCTTCGAGATCTGGTTCTGCGTGGCAGGTCTGTACCTGCTGATCAACCTGCCGCTGTCGCACCTGGCCAGCCGGCTCGAGCGGAGGCTTGCGCAAAGTGATTGAAGTCCGTGACCTGCTGAAAGTGTTCGACACCCGTGGCCAAGTGGTCCGGGCTGTGGACAATGTCACCACCCAGGTCGCCAAGGGCGAAGTGGTGGTAGTGCTCGGCCCATCGGGCTCGGGCAAGTCGACCTTCCTGCGCTGCCTCAACGGCCTGGAGCATTTCGACGAAGGCCATGTGGCCATCGACGGCCTGCAGCTGGCCGACCCAAAGACCGACATCAACGCCTACCGCCGCGAAGTCGGCATGGTGTTCCAGCACTTCAACCTGTTCCCGCACATGACCGTGCTCGAAAACCTGTGCCTGGCGCAGAAGGTGGTGCGCAAGCGCAACAAGGCCGAGCGTGAAGCCAAGGCCCGGGCGTTGCTGGAGAAGGTGGGTATTTCGCAGAAGGCCAACGAGTACCCATCGCGCCTGTCCGGCGGCCAGCAACAGCGGGTGGCAATTGCCCGCGCCCTGGCGATGGACCCGAAAGTGATGCTGTTTGACGAGCCGACCTCGGCGCTGGACCCGGAAATGGTCGGCGAGGTGCTGGACGTGATGAAGACCCTGGCCCAGGAAGGCATGACCATGGTCTGCGTCACCCACGAAATGGGGTTTGCCCGCGAAGTGGCGGACCGGGTGCTGTTCTTCGACCATGGCAAGCTGCTTGAAGATGCCGCGCCTGGGGCGTTCTTCGATGCGCCGAAGGATCCGCGCGCGCAGGCGTTCCTGCGCCAGGTGCTGTAACCGCACCGGCCTCTTCGCGGGACAAGCCCGCTTCCACAGGTGCCCGGCTGCTGTCAGGGTGCGTGATGCTTGTGGGAGCGGGCTTGTCCCGCGAATGGGCCGCAATGCGGCCCCGGCATTTCACAGGTTGAACCGCCCCACCATCCCCCGCAACTGCTGCCCCAGCTGCTCAAGCTCCCCGCTCGAAGCCGCCGTCTGTTCACTGGCCGCACTGGTCTGATCCGACACATCCCGCACATTGATCACGCTTCGGTTGATTTGCTCGGCCACCACGCTCTGTTCTTCGCTGGCCGTGGCAATCTGCTGGTTCATGCCCTGGATGCTCGACACTGTGTCGGTGATCTGGCTCAGCGCCTGCCCGGCCCTGCGGCTCAGCGCCACGCTCTGCTCGGTCAGGCGCTTGCTGCTGTCCAGCAAACGGGTCACGTCGTCCGTACCGTTGTGCAGGCTGTCGATCAGCTGGCCAATCTCCTCGGTCGCCGTCGAGGTACGCTGGGCCAAACCGCGTACTTCATCGGCCACCACGGCAAAGCCACGGCCGGCTTCGCCTGCACGGGCCGCCTCGATGGCGGCGTTCAGCGCCAGCAGGTTGGTCTGTTCGGACACCGACTTGATCACGTCAAGGATGCTGCCAATGCGCTGGCTTTCGCCCGCCAGGTGCTGCATGGCTGCCAGGCAATGATCCATCTGCCCGGCCAGTTGCTCGATACGGCCGATGGCTTCGGACACGACCTGGTCGCCCATCTGCGCCTGCTGGTCAGCGTTGGTCGCGGCCTGCGAGGCTTGTTCGGCATTCTGTGCCACTTCCTGCACGGTTGCGCTCATCTGGTTCATGGCGGTAGCCACCTGGTCGGTTTCCTCGCGCTGCTGGTTGATGCGCAGCTTGGTGTCCTCGCTGCTGGCCGCCAGCTGTGTAGCAGCCTGTGACAGCTGCCCGACCCCCTGGTCGATGCCGCCGATCAACTCGCGCAGGCTCAAGGTCATTTCGCGCATGCGGGTTTGCAGCTGGCCCATTTCATCACGGCGTTGCACTGCGTCAACCTGGCTCAGGTCACCCTTGGCGATACGTGCGGCTACGGCCAGCGTCTGGCGCAGCGGTTGGGTGATCTGCAAGGTGATCAGCCACGCAGCCAATACGCCCACCGCCAGTGCCAGCAGCGCCACACTGGTCAGCAGCGAGCGTGCGGCCAAGGCTTCGCTGTCACGTTGTTCGACCTTGCGTTTACCCAATTCGAGGCTGACCGCGCGCAGCTCATTGCCCATATTTTCCATATTGTTCTGCAGCTGCTCGACACGTATGGCGGCGTGGCGGTACTCGTCCAGGGCGGCGCGGTACTTGGCCAGCTCGACACCGGGCTGCTCGCTGACTGCGCGTGGCAAACCCAGCGGCGCAAGGCCGGCAAGCAGTTGCCCAAGGCTATTTTTGGCAGCATCCAGGGCGTTGTCGCCGACTTTTGCGAAATCCTCGACCGGAGTGAAGGTATAGGCTGGCACCAGGCTTTGCTGATTGGCCCCTTCGACCTGCCGGGTGAGGGTGTCCATCAGGCCCAGTACACCACTTTGCTGGCTGTCGGCTGGCATCCTCAGCAGGGCTTGGGTCTGCAGCTCGTCGATCGCATCATTAAGTGCCTGTTCCCGAGCCTGCATGGCTTCGCGCAGCGTGCTGCGGTTACCGGTGCTACGTTGCAATTCGCTGAAATCGCCGCGCAGGCGCTGTAACAGCGCCTGCTTTTCGGTCAGCAACTGTCTTGATTCATCGACGTTGCTGCGTTTTTGCAGGGTGGTCAGCATGTTGTTGAGTTGTTCGAGGATGCTGCTGATGCGCGCTTTGCTGGTGTCGTCGTTGAGCACGCGGTAGGTGATGCGTTCTGCCCGCAGGTCTTTGGTCAGGTCGTTGATCAGGCCTATTTCGCTGAGTTGCTGTGAGCGCACGATGGCGTCATCCAGGGCGCGCCACCCGCTGATGGTGGTGGCCAGTGTGAGCAGCAGCACTACGGCGAAGCCGAGGGCCAGCTTGGCAGCGACACTGATATTGCCAAGCTTGCGGTTGAGGTAGGCGAACATAGAGCGTCTCCGAGCGAATGAGAGGGAGGATGCAGGCGCATTGCTGGCATCACATCTCTGCCAATCGGCAGGGGAGCTGTAGGACTTGACCTGATAATCAGGTAGGAATAAGCACTGGCGACTGTAGGAAGAATCGCCCTGCGGCGCAGCCTCTACGGAGGCTGCCAGGCGTCGCAAAAAGGGCCGCAAAGCGGCCCCGGCAATAGGTGCGGCGAAGCTGAAATGGCGGGGTCAGAGTTTGAACCGCCCCACCAACCCCTGCAGGTGGGTCCCCAGCCGCGCCAGCTCCACACTGGAACTGGCCGTCTCTTCACTTGCCGCCGAGGTCTGGTCGGATATATCCCGCACATTCATCACGCTGCGGTTGATCTCCTCGGCAACGGCGGTCTGTTCCTCTGCAGCAGTTGCAATCTGCTGGTTCATCGCCTGGATCGACGACACCGTGCGGGTGATGGTTTCCAGAGAGGTACCGGCACGGCGGGTCAGCTCGACGCTGCTGTCGGTCAGCTGGCGGCTGTTGTCCATCACGCTGGCCACCCGTTGTGTGCCGCTTTGCAGGCCGGCGATAAGCTCTTCGATCTCTTCAGTCGACTGCTGGGTGCGCTGGGCCAGGCTGCGCACCTCGTCGGCGACCACGGCAAAACCACGCCCGGCCTCCCCAGCGCGGGCGGCTTCGATCGCGGCGTTCAGGGCCAGCAGGTTGGTTTGCTGGGCCACCGACTTGATCACGTCGAGCACACTGCCGATCTTGTCGCTTTCAGTCTTGAGCTGGTTCATCGCTTCGCTGGAGTTGATCACTTCACCCGCCAGCCGCTCTATCTGCGCCACGGCCTCGCCCACCACGCGGTCGCCTTCGCGGGCCTGCTGGTCGGCCATCAAGGCAGCTTCCGAGGCCTGTTCGGCATTGCGTGCCACTTCGTGCACGGTGGCCGTCATCTGGTTCATGGCGGTCGCAACCTGGTCGGTTTCGACCTTCTGGTTGTTGACCCCGGCGCTGGTCTGCTCAGTCACCGCCGACAGCTCCTCTGCGGCACTGGCGATCTGAGTGACACCGTCACCGATGCCGCCGATCAGTTCGCGCAGGCCTTGGGTCATGCGCTGCATGCTCGCTTGCAACTGGCCCAGTTCGTCGCGGCGGTTTACCTGCAGGTTCTGGGTCAAGTCGCCACTGGCGACCCGCTCCGCGGCGCGCAGGGTCTGGCGCAGGGGAATGATGATCTGCCGGGTAATAGCCCATGCCGCCAGCAGGCCGAGGGCCAAGGCCAACCCGGTGGCCACGGCGAGCAAGGTCTTGGCCTGGGTGGCCCCGGCGTCCCGCACGGCGGTCTGCGAGGTGGTCATCGCCTGGCTGGTCTGCAGCAGCAACGTACCTTGCTCGGCCATGTGCTGCAGGGCCTGCTCGCTGGCAGCCTGGGCATTGCCGAACTGGGTGACCGCATCACGGTAGCCGCCCATGGCGGTGGCGGCATCGTCGAGACCGGCGGCATGTTCGGCCGGCACTTTGGCTGGCAATGCACGCAGCTCGGCCAGGGCCTGGTCGATGGCCTTCAGCGCCGTTTGCTGGAAGTCGGTATTGCCGCTGTAGGTGTAGCCACGCACCTGGAAGCGCGCTTGTTGCAGCAGGGCGCTGACGTCTACCGCGTGCTGGTACTGGCTGATATCGCCAGCTTGCAGGAGGCCGCGCTGGACGCGCCCGATCAGCTCTGCCGCCTTGTCGGCGCTGTCGCCGAGCACGCTACGGCTGGCCTCGCGGCGCTGGCCCGCCTGCTTCAGCTCGTTGAACGCCTGCTGGTAGATGCGCACCGCCTCGCGCTGCTGCTCCAGGCGCTGGCGGTCGGCGGGGTGTTCGATCTGACCGAGCATCAGCTGCACCTGGCGGTCGAGGTTGGCCAGTGCTTTCTCCAGCTCGGCCACCGATGCGTCATCACTGCGGCGCTCGTAATGCTGGCGGGCGATGCGCAGTTCCTGGGTGTACTGCTGGATGACCGAGATGTTACCCAGCTTGTCGCCGCGGTCGATGATGCTGTCCATGCCGTGCCAGCCGGCCAGGGTAATAGCCAGGGTCAACAGCAGCACCAGGCCGAAACCCAGCCCCAGTTTGCGATTCACGCTCACATTGCCCAGCGATTGGGCTAACCATTGATACATGTACGACTCCCCGGCGGCTTGGCAGCACAAATAGTTGTTGTGTTGCCAAGGCCATCGGCCCGGGGGAGGGAAACTTGATGGCCAAAAAAGTGGCGTTTGCGTCAGAAAATACGCGAAAGCAGCGCAGTCACGGCGGTCTCTACCCGCAGGATGCGATCACCCAGTTGCACCGGTGCCAGGCCAGCCTTGCCCAGCAGCTCGATTTCGTAGGGTATCCAGCCGCCCTCGGGGCCGATGGCCAGGGTTACGGGTTGTTCCACGGCACGCGGGCAGGCAGGGTAGGGGCCGGGGTGACCGACCAGGCCCAGGGTGCCCGCGGCGATGGCGGGCAGCCGATCTTCGACGAAAGGCTTGAACCGTTTCTCGATGATCACCTCGGGCAGCACCGTGTCACGCGCCTGTTCCAGGCCGAGGATCAGGTTTTCGCGAATGCTCTCGGGCTGCAGGAAAGGTGTTTGCCAGAAGCTTTTCTCGACCTTGTAGCTGTTCACCAGAATCAGCCGTGATACGCCGAGGGTCGCCACGGTCTGGAACAGCCGTCGCAGCATTTTTGGCCGCGGCACTGCCAGTACCAAGGTCAACGGCAGCTTGGCCGGTGGCTGCTGGTCGAAGGTCACTTCAAGTTCGGCTTCGTGCTTTTCCAGGCGCAGTACCGTGGCTTGGCCCATCAGGCCGTTGAGCCGGCCCACCCGCAGGTGGTCGCCCACCGCCACGCGGTGGATCTGCTGCATGTGGGTGAAGCGCCGGTCGGCGAGAACGACGCGGTCGGCCGAGACGAAGTCGGCCTCTTCGAGGAGCAACAGGTTCACGGTTGGGTCGCTGGTGGCTGGTCGTTGTGGTCGTTGGCTGCTTCGTCGTGGGCGCTACGCTTGCGGATCAGGCTGCCACATAGCACGCCGACCTCGAACAATAGCCACATAGGTACGGCCAGCAGGGTCTGGGAGAAAATGTCCGGCGGGGTGAGGATCATGCCGACCACGAAGCAGCCGATGATCACGTAAGGGCGGATCTTCTTCAGGTACTTCACGTCGACCACGCCTATCCACACCAGCAACACCACCGCCACCGGGATTTCGAAGGCAACGCCAAAGGCGAAGAACAGCGTCATCACGAAGTCGAGGTAGTTGGCGATGTCGGTCATCATTGCCACGCCTGCCGGGGTGGCGGCGGCAAAGAACTTGAACATCAGCGGGAACACGAGGAAATAGGCAAAGGCCATACCGGCGTAGAACAACAGAATGCTCGACACCAGCAGCGGAATGGCAATGCGTTTTTCATGGCGGTACAGGCCTGGCGCGATAAAGCCCCAGATCTGCTGGAGGATGAACGGAATGGCCAGGAACAGCGACACGATCATGGTCAGCTTGAACGGCGTAAGGAACGGCGAGGCCACGTCGGTGGCGATCATCGTCGCGTTGGCCGGCAAATGGTCGCGCAGCGGCGCCGAGACCAAGGTGTAAATTTGCTGGGCGAAGGAAAACAGCCCGGCAAAGATCAGGAAAATGACGGCAACGCAGCGCAGCAGGCGGGTGCGCAGTTCGGTCAGGTGCGAGACCAGCGGCATCGGCTGGTCGTGTTCCGGATTCTCGCTCATGGGGCTCGCGGCGGTTGAGGCGGTTCAGAGGGTACGGCCGGGGCAGCAGGTGCTTCGACCGGCCTGGCTTCGAGCCCGGCAGGTGGCTGCACGCTGGCCGTGGTTACCGGCGGCTGCGCGGGTGGCGTCATCGGGTTGAGGATGCGCTTGGCTTCCTCTTCCATCTGCAGGATGTGCTCGTTGTGCAGCTGGCGGCGGATGTCGTCGGCGCCAATTTCGCGCTCCACTTCCATCTTGATGCTGTTGAAGCTGCGTTTGAGCCGGCCAATCCACAGGCCTGCCGTGCGCGCGGCTCCGGGCAGGCGCTCGGGGCCGAGCACCAGCAGCGCGACCAGACCTACGAGTAGCAGCTCGCTGAAACTGATGCCGAACATGGGTCAGTCTTTCCGCTGCGGCTCTTGGACCGGTTGGGCCTGGCCTTCGATGGTGTGGCCTTGTTGCGGCTGGGCAGTGTTTTGCACCGGCGGCACCGGTTGGGCTGGCGGCGGCGTTTGCTCGGCCGGCTTGGTCTCTTCTTCGTTCATGGCCTTGCGGAAGCCCTTGATCGACTCGCCCAGGTCACTGCCGAAGTTTTTCAGCTTCTTGGTGCCGAACACCAGGACCACGACAACCAGCAGGACGATCCAGTGTTTCCAGTCAAAAATACCCATGGTGCTCTCCTAGAATGCGTTGTGCTCAAGCCGAAGGCTGTCGAGCGGCCTTTTCATCGTGCCCGGACAGCCCGAAACGGCGGTCCAGCTCATCCAGCACGGCTTGTGGATGCTGGCCCAGCGCGCTGAGCATCACCAGGCTATGAAACCACAGGTCGGCGGTTTCGTAGATGACATCGCTGTAATCCTTGCTGACGGCAGCATCCTTGGCGGCAATGATCGTTTCGACCGACTCTTCGCCGAGCTTTTCGAGGATCTTGTTCAGGCCTTTGTGGTACAGGCTGGCCACATAGGAGCTGTCAGGCGCCGCTTGCTTGCGTTCTTCAAGCACTTCGGCCAGGCGGTTGAGGGTGTCGCTCATGTCAGTGTCCTGCGCTGTAAATGGCATCCGGGTCCTTGAGGACCGGGTCGACGATTTTCCACTGGCCGTCTTCATGGACGCGGTAGAAGCAGCTTTCCCGACCGGTATGGCAAGCGATATGGCCCAGTTGCTCGACCATCAGGATGATCACGTCGGCGTCGCAGTCCAGGCGCATTTCATGCAGCTTCTGCACGTGCCCGGACTCTTCGCCCTTGCGCCACAGCTTGCCTCGCGAACGCGACCAGTAGATGGCGCGCTGTTCGCTGGCGGTCAGCGCCAGCGATTCGCGGTTCATCCAGGCCATCATCAGCACGCGTCCGGTCTTGTGGTCCTGGGCGATTGCCGGTACCAGGCCGTCGCTGTTCCACTTGATCTCGTCCAGCCAGTCTTTCATCGTCGACTCCAAAGCGGGCCCGCTCCTGTATCGGGCCCTTTGCGCTAGTGTGCCAGCCGCAGGCGCGGCTGGCTATTGGCGCACGATCAGGTAAAGGCCTGCGGCCAGCATCAGCCAGGCCGGCCAGGCTGCAGGGGCGGCCAGGCTGGCGGCCTCGGCGGCGCCAGCGGCCAGCACCGCGCCGCCACCGAGCAGGCCGGCGCCCAGCAGGCGCAGTGCCCAGCGATCACCCTGGCGGCGGCGTTCCGGCATTTGCGGATCGTGCAGGTGCGGTTGCGACAGGCGTTCGAGCAGGTCTCGGGCCATGTTGGTCAGGTGCGGCAACTGCTCCACCTGCCCATGAATGTTGCCGAGCACGGCCTTGGGGCTGTAGCGGTCGCGCATCCAGCGTTCGAGGTAGGGTTTGGCGGTGCTCCACAGGTCCAGGTCGGGGTACAGCTGGCGGCCCAGGCCCTCGATGTTGAGCAGGGTCTTTTGCAGCAGCACCAGTTGCGGCTGCACTTCCATGTTGAAGCGCCGCGCCGTCTGGAACAGGCGCATCAGCACCTGGCCGAAGGAAATATCCTTTAACGGTTTTTCGAAGATTGGTTCGCACACGGTGCGGATCGCCGCTTCGAATTCGTTGACCTTGGTATGCGCCGGCACCCAGCCGGAGTCGATGTGCAACTCGGCAACGCGGCGGTAGTCACGCTTGAAGAAGGCAAACAGGTTGCGCGCCAGGTAATCCTGGTCCTCGGCGGTCAGGCTGCCGACGATGCCGCAGTCGATGGCGATGTACTGCGGGCTCCACGGCTTGACCGTACTGACAAAGATGTTGCCCGGGTGCATGTCGGCGTGGAAGAAGCTGTCGCGGAAAACCTGGGTGAAGAATACCTCCACCCCGCGCTCGGCCAGCAGCTTCATGTCAGTGCGCTGGTCGGCCAGGGTGGCCATGTCGGTCACCGGTACGCCGTAGATGCGCTCCATCACCAGCACTTTAGGGCGGCACAGGTCCCAGTAGACCTGGGGCACGTACATCAGCTCGGAGCCTTCGAAGTTGCGCCGCAGCTGGCTGGCGTTGGCAGCCTCGCGCAGCAGGTCGAGCTCGTCGTAAATGGTTTTTTCGTAGTCGCCTACGATTTCCACCGGGTGCAGGCGGCGGGCATCCGCCGAGGCGCGCTCGGCGGCCTTGGCAATCAGGAACAGCCAGGCCAGGTCCTGGGCGATCACCGGCTTCAGGCCCGGGCGCACGACCTTGACCACCACCTCTTCGCCCGTCTTGAGGCGTGCGGCGTGCACCTGGGCCACCGAGGCCGAGGCCAGCGGTTCGACGTCGAAGCGGCTGAACACCTCACCAACCTTCGCGCCCAGCTGCGCTTCAATCAGTGCCACGGCCTGTTTCGGGTCGAACGGCGGCACGCGGTCCTGCAGCAACATCAGCTCGTCGGCGATATCGGTGGGCAGCAGGTCGCGGCGGGTGGACAGCAGTTGGCCAAATTTGATGAAGATCGGGCCCAGGTCCTGCAACGCCAGGCGCAGGCGCGCGCCACGGCTGAGCTCAGTGGGCTTGCGTGGCAGCCAGCGCCACGGCATCAGCAGGCGCAGGCTGGCCAGCCACCAGGGCAGCAATGGCTGATCGAACAGCAGGTCATCGAGACGGTAGCGAATCACCACACGCTGGATGCGAAAAAGACGGCGGACGGCGAGCAGCTTCATGCGTTTTCGCTGGTATCAAGGGATCGGGAGAGGCGCTTGATGCGCGCCTCGAGGCGTTCTGTATCGAGCTTCAGGGCATCGAGTTCGCTGAAGGCGGCTTCGGCTTCGCGTTTGCCTACCAGGGCGCGGGACTCTTCGGCCAGGTACTCGGAAAGGTTCTGGCTGAAGCGCGCCAGGCCCTGCCGGGTCCAGCGTGCACGCAGGCGGATGTGGCCTGCCAGCAGCGCCGTGGCGACCGGGCCGAGCCAGCGTTGCAGTTCGTGCTCCCAGTCCAGTTCCAGGTCCTGCAGCACGCCGAACAGGTCAAGCAGCACGGCGCTGTCGCCATGCAGTTCGACCTGCGGGCTGTGCAGCACGGCGGTCTTGTCCCCGGCCAAGGCCAGTTGCGCCAGGCTGCCGGCCGGTGCGCGCAGGCTGCAGTCGACCTCGCCCTCCCAGTGGGCGGCGAGCATCAGGCCGTCTTCATCGGGCAGGATGAAGACCTGCAGGGCCGGTTGGCGGCAGTCTATCTCGATGACCTTGCCTTCCAGCGCGGCCAGCCGCGGCAGGGCCGTGCTGTCCATGCGCAGGACGCGGTTCAGGCCATGTTCGACGCTGGCGAGCAGCCCGGCCAGCAGCATCAGGGTTTGATCCCCCGGTGCACGGCAACGATGCCGCTGGTCATGTTGTGGTAGGTGACGCGGTCGAAACCGGCCTCGACCATCATGCTCTTCAGGGTTTCCTGGTCCGGGTGCATGCGGATCGATTCGGCGAGGTAACGGTAGCTTTCGGCGTCGTTGGTGATCAGCTTGCCCGCCAGCGGCATGAAGGCGAACGAATAGGCGTCGTAGGCCTTGGACATCAGCTTGCTGGTCGGTTTGGAGAATTCCAGGATCAGCAGGCGGCCACCGGGCTTGAGCACGCGCAGCATCGAACGGATGGCTTCGTCCTTGTGGGTGACGTTGCGCAGGCCGAACGCGATGGTCACGCAGTCGAAATGGTTGTCCGGGAACGGCAGTTTTTCGGCGTCGGCCTGGACGAACTCGATGTTGCCGGCTACACCACGGTCCAGCAGGCGGTCACGGCCAACCTTGAGCATCGACTCGTTGATGTCGGCCAGCACCACCTGACCCGTCGGGCCGACCAGGCGCGAGAACTTGGCAGCCAGGTCACCGGTACCGCCGGCGATGTCCAGCACCCGGTTGCCGCTGCGCACGCCCGACAGCTCGATGGTAAAGCGCTTCCACAGGCGGTGCATGCCGCCGGAAAGCACATCGTTCATCAGGTCGTACTTGGCTGCCACCGAGTGGAACACTTCGGCGACTTTTTTCGCCTTCTGGCTTTCAGGTACGTCCTGGTAACCAAAGTGGGTGGTGGGTTCGGCGTGGTCGCCTTTGCGCTGGTCGTTCATATCGCTTCACCGGAAAAAATTACCGCCATTCTAGGGCGAACGGGCGGATTTGTCTTGGCGGGGTGTGCCAGTGGGCAGGGGCGGGCATAATGCCAATTATGTCTACATCTTCAGGAATGCCCGTATGACCCAGATCAGCGTTGAACGCAAACACTCCCTCGGCCGCGATGCTGCCCGCGCCAAGGCGCAAGCGCTGGTCGACAAGCTCAGCCGCGAATACGACCTCAAGGCCACCTGGAACGGTGACCGGGTCGATGTGGCGCGCAGCGGTGCCAACGGCAGCGTGCACATTGGCGAAGATATCATCCGTGTGGAGCTGAAACTGGGCATGATGCTGTCGATGATGAGCGGCACCATCAAGGGTGAAATCGAGCGGGCGCTGGACAAGGCGCTGGTCTGAGCCTGACGGGCCGACCGAGGTCGGCCCGTCCCACGATCAATCGGCAGGGAACGGTATGATGTCTGCCACATCTTCGCGCTTCAGATCGCCCCGGTAGATCTTGATCCGCTCGGCGGTTGTGGCCTGCTTGAGTTGTTCCTCTCGCTCCAGGCTCCGGGGCTCCCAGAACTTCAAGTGACCCTTGGCGAAGTCGAGGGCGCTGGCCTGCTTGCTGCGGTAATGAAAATGCGCCTCCCAAAGCACCGCTGCGGGGGCATGCGTGTCTCTGATCTCATACACGTCCAGAAAATCATCCGCGCGACGCGTCGGTTTTCTTGCCACGGTTGGCGTGATCTGCAGGCGCTGTTGTTCATGCAGGTAGCGCAATGCGGTGGCATCGGGGTGATGTGTGGTGAGGTAGGACTGGGTAAGCAGCCGTTGTTTCTCCGCCCGCACGTAGGCTACCGCTTCACGCAGTTCGCCAGTTAACGCGGCCAACCGGGGATCGTCCTTGATGCCCTTGATTTTGACGGCGATCTCGAGCATGTCTTCGATATGCCAGTCCATGAGGTTGGACAGGGCATTCGGCTCGTGGATATGGCGTGCGGCCTTGGCGATTCGCTCGTCACGGCTGGCGAGCAGGCTGGTGGCGCGCTGGCGCAGTTCGGAGGTGTCGAGGGCCACCGGTGGTTCCGCCGGTGCCAGCTCGAACCACTCGCCGTCGCGCTGCTCGAAGGTGCTGGCAGGTTGCTGAGTGACGGGGTCATGTTGAACCGCCCGGTTGCTGCCTTGCGCGCGGTCAACCAGCAACCTGCGACCTTGCGCCGTCCTGATCACCGTGCTCTTGCGAGGATGTACACGGTACATCACTGGGGCGGGGGCGGGGCTTGCGCCGCTGTCGACGTTGACCAGGGCGCTGGCAAGTTGTGATTCTGTGATGTGCACCAGTACCGACAATTCCTCGATGTACGCTTGCAGTATGGTCTGGTCGATGGCCGGATGCTCGAAGGATTGTAGGTACTGGGCCTTGCCGAGCGTGGTCTCATACTCGCGCAATGCGTCGCCGAGCAACGCTGCCTGCTCTTCCTGGGGCAGGTTTGCAGTCGCGATGCCATCATGTGTCCAGACGGTTTGTGAGAACTGCCTGCTGTCCAGTGATTGCTGCACAGGTAGAAGATCGATGGCCACCTGTTCGGTCAGGCGCGTCTTGTCCAGCAACAAGTACGCCATGTCGCTCAGCTGCTGCGCACGAATGACCAGTGTTGAATAGGGCCGCAGCGCGATGGCCGCTTCGACCTTGGCTTTCTTGTCCTTGTTCGGGAACGTGATCAGCGGGTCCTCCAGCATTCGGGGCAAGAGGGTGTCAAGCCGCTCACTGACCGTGCGCAGGCGGCTGACGATGTCCAGCGTGTCACGCACTGCCTGGCGAAACGAAACATGGCGCTGTTTTTGCTCATCGGTCACAGGCACTTTTTTCAGGCCGACGGATTTTTGCTCAAGGCCCTGGTGGTCCGATTGTTCCAGCAGACGGCGAAGCAAGAGGATGTCGTTCTCGACCTGCGTTTCGGAAAGGACACCCAGGCTGCGTCGGGCGGTGCCTAGCGGGTCGAGCCTGGCGAACCTGGGCTCCATCAGCTGGCGCAGGAGGGAGGCATTGGTCTGCAGCAGTGACGCTTGTTTTTCCAGGCACAGCGATATCGTGCGAATCTGCGGCATAAGCTCGAGACGCCGGGCAGCCAAGTCCCGGTTCTGTTGCTGCAAGTGTTCGTCCATGGCTGCCTGGCCACCTGCCCTGGCCAGGGCCTTCCCGAAGGCGTTCGCCTCGGCATCGTAGTCGGTCATCAATTGCTGGTTGGCATCCAGCAGCGGCTTGATCTTTTTCAGGGCATTGTGATTGGCAGACACCGCTTGGTTCAAACTGTCGAACTGCTGTTGGTTTTGCGCAATGATCTGCTGCCGGCTTTTCGGCATGCCACCTGCCAGGGCGAGGTCCAGTACCCAGGTATCGTTCCGGCGTGTCAGCCAGGGGCCGTAACTGCGTTGGCGGCCAACGATATGGTAGCCGTCCGGGTTGCCACCCCAGCGGGCTTGCCAATCATCCACGTTTTGCGGCGGGCCGATGATCCGCAGGCCTGTCTCGCTTTCCAGCACCTCGTAGGCGACCTCGTGCAACTTCACGTAGTAGCGGTCTTCGATGGCATACAGCCCTCGAAGCCTGCCTTGGCGCTGCACCGTGCGCCCCTGCAGGGAAATGTTGGCCTGCAGTTGACCCAGCGCTTGTCGGGTTGGCGCTGGAAGGTTGCCCAAGCGTTGGTTGTCGCCCCAGCTCAACAGCGTGACGTGGGTTTGGGTCGGAACCGGCGATTGCCAGGCGCCTTCGTCCGGTGCCTCCCGCCAGGCCGCAGCAGCTGACGGTCGGGCTTCCAGGCTTTCAAGCCGTGGCAGAGGGCCTTGCAGCCGGGCCGAAGGGGGCTCAGGTGTGACGCTGCCAACGTCATGAATCAACAACATGGCGACATTGGCCAGCAGGTCAGTGACTGCCAAGGCCTGCGCTTCGGGTGTGCCTTGAGTGAGGGCAGACAAATCGTCCTTCAATGCTGCCACTGCAGCCACCACCCAGGCCACGGCCGCCGCCGGGCCTCGCAGCAGTGGCGTGGTGGCGTTGAACAGCATCCAGCCAAGCTGCCAGGCCAGCGCCCAGCGCTGCAGTGAGTTCGAGACCGTCTGGCGCGAGGCAAGAAGCAATAGCGCCTGCACTCTCGCCTCGTGCAGCTTGATGTCCAGATCGCCCTGCCAAGGCTCATGCACCACGGTAACCGGGGTCCGCAGCGACTCCAGCGCAGCATCTGTCCACGCTGTGCCACCGCCCAGCCAGTGCGCCAGTTTCGACATGCGCGGATGCAGGTGGGGCCGAAGGAAGCCGCCATTCTGATAGACGGCCCGGTTTTCGTCATCTACCCAGTCGAGCACGTTCTGTTGCAGTTGTGGATTGGTCTGGATCTGAGTCATCAGTGCATCCAGGCTGGCATGTTCTGCCAAGGGTTGTTCGGCAAACAACGGGCGGTAAAGCAAATAGCTGGCGCTGGCCTGGACGTGCAGCACAAACATGCCCTGCACAGTGTCGCCTTCAGGGGCACCCTTGAACGGTTGCAGCACCAGTGGCGAGAAGGTCAACGGTTCTGCTGGCAGCGCTTTGCCCAGGCAGAATTCGACAACAGCCAGGCAGGCGGTCTCGCCAATCTGGCCGTCAATTTTCGCCTTTAGGGCCGTGAACGCCAGATTGCCACGCCATTCTCGGGCGAAGCGCTGGACTTGTTCGGGGTCATGCTCGAATGCCTGCAACTGGGCCGCCACGTGCACCGGGTACTGGCCGCCGATGTCCACCTCGGTGACCAGTGCCTGGAGGTAATCAAGGGTCATCCAGGCTTGCTCCGGCTGGCGCCCCTGATAGGTCAGGCCAGATGCCACTTCGTTCAGGTCGGTGTGCAGGCGCACTACGGCCATCTCGGTCAGGGTTATGCGTTTGAGGTGCCGCAGCACGGCCGGCCCTGTCGAAGACACAGGAACCACGACGGAAATCTCTATCAGCAGCAGGTCAGGGTCGAGCGGCGCCTGGTCGGGGTGGTCGAGCTGCATGCGCTCGCGAAGGCGCCTTCTGGCATAGGTGTCCAGGGGTTCGATGTCGTCCAGCGAACCTTTGCTGCCCGCCTGCGCCTGGCGAGCGCATAGCCGCAGCACTGCGTCGCTGTACAGCAGGCGGTCACTGGCGGCCGCCGAAGCCAGCCAGGCCGGCAGGGCGATGTCTGGTTGGGCTTCGTTCACCAGCCACTGGCCGGAAATATCGGAGGCGGGATCTGTAACGGCGTCGAGCGTCTGTTCCAGCTCCTCGACAGTGCTGAACGAGGCCTGGCTCAGGCGGCCGAGGCGCTCAAGAATGCTGTTGAGCATGGCGGTGGCCTGGTGTTCGAAGGGGTCGCCCAGCAAGGGGCGATGTGCCCAGCTGAACGCCTCGAAGCGATAGGCTTGCGCCAATTGGTCGCGCAGGGCGCTGGCAAAGGTGGTTGCATCCACGTAGCGGCGTACTTTGCCCGCAGGGCTGCACCACAGCACCTGATCGGGGCCGAACAATACAAGGTCCGCCAGGGTGAACGACTGGGTGTTGCCCGACATGCCCAGCGATATCTGCAGGCCGCTGACGGCGGGGGTGTCGGCCCCATTCTCCAGCAAGCGATAGAGCGTGCCTTTGGCGGTGTCATCCAGCCCTTGGCGTTCAACCCCGTTCAGCAGCGAAGCTTTCAGCAGGTGTGCCAGCCAGCGCACGTTGGAGCGCTCGGAAATGCCGTCAGTGCCGGCCCAGAAGCTGATTTGAGCCTGCTTGAACGCATCGCCCAGAGCGGCCAGCAGTGTGTCGAAATCCTGGTTGAGCATTGCCATATCAAGCGTGATTCGCGGCTGAGTGGCAGGGTTTGCACCTTGCTCCTGGGGGTAGAAGGGTTGCGGTGGTGCGATGCTGAGCTGATCCGCCGCCCCCAGGTCCATGGGGCGGCCGTTCAGGTAGTGCTCGAGCAGCAGGGGTACCAGTGGCTGTACTGGCGGCTCGGAAGGTGCTGCCCTGAGCACGGTGAAACGCTCGAGGCCTTCAAGGTCCGGATAGTTGCGAACGATCCACGGGTAGCGATCGGCAAGCACGCTGAAGCCTTCGCTAGCCAGCAGCTGACGTAGCGTGGGGCGTTTGGTGAAGCGGCTGGCCACCAGCTGCCGATAGGTGGTTGTCGAGGAGGAAACAGCCATGCGATTCGAGCTCCGGTTAGTCAATGAGCGCGAACGGTAGAAGCTGCATGGGTACCGGGTGAGGTAGATAGGTCGTGATGCGTGTTCTTAGGGTGTGGTTTCTAATTTTGTTCCCTACCTTAGGCGTCAGCCCAGCATTCATGGGCGCATCCTCCTCCACTGATGAACATGAGGCACTGAGCATGGCCAAAGTGACTGTGAAGAAAAAGGAAGACGCCCAGGGCACGCTGGGTGAGGTGCGCGGCTACGCGCGCAAGATCTGGCTAGCAGGTATCGGCGCTTATGCCCGCGTCGGCCAGGAAGGTTCCGAGTATTTCAGCGAGCTGGTCAAGGCCGGCGAAGGTGTTGAAAAACGTGGCAAGAAACGCATCGACAAAGAGCTCGATGCTGCCAACCACCAGATCGACGACGCCGCTGAAGAAGTCAGCCGCGTACGCGGCAAGGTCGAAATTCAACTCGACAAGATCGAAAAAGCTTTCGACGCGCGGGTAGGACGCGCCTTGAATCGCCTCGGCATTCCGTCTAAACATGACGTTGAGGCGTTGTCGGTGAAGCTTGAACAGCTGCACGAGCTGCTTGAGCGCGTCGCGCACAAACCATAAGGAGAGCAGGATGGCTGGCAAGAAGAATTCCGATAAAGAAAGCAGCTCCTGGGTCGGCGGGATCGAGAAGTACTCCCGCAAGATCTGGCTGGCGGGGCTGGGTATCTATTCGAAGATCGACCAGGACGGCCCCAAGCTGTTCGACTCGCTGGTGAAGGATGGCGAGAAGGCCGAGAAACAGGCGAAGAAGACCGCTGAAGATGTGGCCGACACCGCCAAGGCTTCGACCACCTCGCGTGTGTCTGGTGTGAAAGACCGTGCGCTGGGCAAATGGAGCGAGCTCGAAGAAGCCTTCGACAAGCGCCTGAACAGCGCCATATCGCGTTTGGGTGTGCCAAGCCGCAACGAGATCAAGGCCCTGCACCAGCAGGTGGACAGCCTGACCAAGCAGATCGAGAAACTGACCGGTGCTTCGGTTACGCCGGTTTCGTCGCGCGCTGCGGCGGCCAAACCGGCTGCGAGCAAGGCAGCGGCCAAGCCACTGGCCAAGGCAGCAGCGGCCAAGCCTGCGGCGAAAACCGCGGCAGCCAAACCTGCAGCTAAAACGGCAGCGGCCAAACCTGCTGCCAAGCCGGCGGCCAAACCTGCCGCCGCCAAGGCTGCGGCGGCCAAGCCAGCGGTAGCGAAGAAACCTGCGGTGAAGAAAGCACCGGCCAAGCCGGCAGCCGCGAAACCGGCAGCCCCAGCGGCCAGCGCGGCCCCGGCCGCTACCACAGCACCGACACCTGCCACCGCCCCGGCCAGCAGCGCCCCGTCGGCACCAAACGGCACCGGTACCTTGATCTGATACCGCATCGCCTTCTTCGCGGGCTTGCCCGCTCGCACAGGGACAGCGCCGATCAACGGGTCAGCGCAGGCCCTGTGGGAGCGGGCATGCCCGCGAAGGCCCCAGCGCCGAAACAGCAGGCCTACCCCTCCAGGTAGCGCACAGCCAACTGCTCCGCCGCCGCCCGCGCCTGTGCCTGCAGATGCGGCGCCACCAGCATCATCACCTGGTACACCACGATCCCCACATCCCCCTCGCGCCCCAGCACACGCTGGTAATCCAGCGAGAACAGCAGCGTCATCGTGATCTGCTCCACCAGCTGCCCCAGCGCCTGCGTACCACTCTCTACCAGCCCCTGGCCCTTGAGGCTGGCCAACAGCGCCGCCAACGTGCGCTTGAGGGCATTAATCAGGCTGCGCATGCCGCGTGCCAGCTTTGGTAGGCGGCCAGTGAGGTTGGAGAGGTCCTGAAACAGGAAGCGGTACTGCGACATGTGCTCGACAATCAGGTGCAGGAACAGCCAGTAGTCCTCGGCGTCCAGGCGCACTTCCAGGGGTGGGTCAAGCAAGGGCATCAGCGCGTCCTCGAAGCGCTCGAACAGGCCCAGCACCAAGGGTTCCTTGCCGTGGAAGTGGTAATACAGGTTGCCCGGGCTGATGCCCAGTTCGTTGGCAATCTCCAAGGTGGATACGTTCGGTTCGCCCTGCTGGTTGAACAGCTGCAGGGCGCATTCCAGGATACGGTCGCGGGTCTTCATCCGGTCGTCGGGCTCATCGGGTCAGGACATAGGTGCCTGGCGCCGGGCCGAGCGGTGGGTAGGTGCTGTTGCCCAGCTCGGTACGGGGAGCCTTGAGCGGACCAGAGCGCGGAGTGATCCATTCCAGCCACAACGGCCACCAACTGCCGTCGCTGCGTTTGGCCTCGTAGAACCAGGCGCGCGGATCGCTCGCAAGCTTGGGGTTTTCCAGGTAGTAGGCCTTGGGGTTGCCCGGTGGGTTGATGATGCTTTGAATGTGCCCGCTGTTGGCCAGCACGAAACGCCGGTCGCCACCGAGCAGCAGGGCAGAGCGATACACGGCGTCCCACGGGGTGATGTGATCGTTGCTGCCGGCCACGGTAAAACTGTCCAGGTCGACCTGCTTGAGGTCGATGGGCGTGCCGCATACTTCAAGGCCGGCCGGGTGGGTGAGCGGGTTGTGCTTGAAAAAGTCCAGCAAGTCGCCGTGCAGTGCCGCCGGCAGCCGTGTGTTGTCGGCGTTCCAGTAGAGGATGTCGAACGCGGGTGGGGCTTTGCCAAGCAGGTAGTTGTTGACCCAGTAGTTCCAGATCAGGTCGTTGGGGCGCATCCAGGCGAAAATCCTCGCCACCTCGCCGCCGTCCAGTACACCCCGTTGATAGGAACGGCGCTTGGCCGCCTCGACGGTCTGCTCGTCGGCGAACAGGCTGGCCGGGCTGTCGAACTTGCTGTCGAGCAGGCTGACCAGGTAAGTGGCGCTGCGGATCTTGCGCAGCTGATGTCTGGCCTGCAGGTGGCCCTGCAGTGCAGCCATGGTCAGGCCGCCGGCACAGGCACCCATCAGGTTGGGGTCGCGGTTGCCGCTGATGCTGCGGCAGGCGTTCAGTGCTTCTTCCAACGCCTGAACGTACGAGGACAAGCCCCATTCGCGGTGGCGCGGGTCGGGGTTGCGCCAGCTGATCATGAACACCTGCAGGCCGTTCTTGAGCATGTACTGGACGAAGCTATTGTGCGCCTGCATGTCGAAGATATAGAACTTGTTGATTTGCGGTGGTACCACCAGCAGGGGCCTGGCGTGCTGTTTTTCACTCATCGGCTTGTACTGGATCAGCTCCAGCAGCTCGTTGCGAAACACCACCGCACCGGGTGTCGCCGCCAGGCTGCCACCCACCTCGAAAGCGCGTTCGTCCACTTGGCGCGGCAGGCCGTCATTGTGACGCAGGTCGTCCAGCAAGTGGGCCAGGCCACGCACCAGGCTTTGCCCGCCGGTGTTCAGCAGCTCTTTGACGGCCAGCGGGTTGAGCAGCGAATTGCTCGGCGCCAGGGCGTCGTTGATCATGCCGAACAGGAAGTGGGCGCGTGCCCGATCATCGTCATCCAGGTGGCTTTCGTCGATCCACTGGCGCGTCTGCTTCTGCCAGGCCAGATAGGCCTGCAGGCCCCGGCGGTAAAACGGGTTCTGGCTCCAGGTAGGGTCGTTGAAGCGGCTGTCGCGAGGGTTGGGCTGATAGGGCGTGTCGCCCAGCATCACGCGGCCCAGTTGGCCGCCGAGCGCCAACAGGTGCCGCGCAGTGTGCAGCGGGTTGGTCAAGCCGTGGCGGCCAACCCTGCGCAGGGTCGACACCAGGTCGCGCCCACGCAGGCCAAGCATGGCGTTATGCACGTTCATGCTGGTGGCGGGCAGCGGTTTCGTTCCTTTGGCCGGTTTGTCTGTCATGGCAACACTCCCTCGTCTTCCCGATGCTTGGGCAGCGACAATCAACCGCCAGAGGCGGGGCGCGGGTGCATGACCGCGCGCTGACGTTCTTCCTGGAGAAACTTCATGATGATCGGTGCGACGGCCTCGGCCCGGGTAATCAGGAACAGGTGGCCATCGTCGATTATGTGTAGCTGGGCATTGGGAATCCGCCAGGCCAGCAGGCGCATGTTGACCAGCGGGATCAGCGGGTCGTCGTCACCGGCCAGTACCAGCGTCGGCTGATGGATCTTGTGCAGCCAGTGGATGCTGGTCCAGCCCAGGCCGGCGAATAATTGCCAGTAGTAGCCCAGCTTGCCGCCCGAGCGCACCTTGGATGCATGATGCATGGCCAGGTCCGGGTCGCGGCGGAAGGCACCGCCGTAGATCAGCGGTGCAATACGGATCACATGGGAGGGCTGCACGTAGCGCCGTGGACTGGCCATCATCCACAACACCTTGGGTTTGCCCGGCACCATTACCGCGCCGGCGGCAGTGGCGGCCAGCACCAGTTTTTTGCAGCGTTCCGGATAGTCGTGGGCGAACTGCTGGGCCAGGGCGCCGCCCCAGGACACACCGATGGCGTTGACTTGGCCGTAGTCCAGGTAATCGAGCATGCGCGCTGTGAGCTTGGCCAGGCCAGGAAAACGATAAGGGTGGCGCGGTGTGGATGATCCACCCACGCCGGGTACATCGAAGGCAATGACCTCCAGGTCCGGGTCCAGCGCCTCGATGAAGGGGAACACCAGCTCCAGGTTGGCGCCGATGCCGTTGAAGATCAGCAACGGGGTCAGGTGCGGCTTGCCTGGGCGGACGGCGGTGCGAATGGACTGGTCGTCCAGCTCGACGGTCCTGAAGATATAGGGTTCCGGCATGCGTTCGACTCTTTCGTGAAAAAAGTGCCGTGGCGCGCTCATGGCTGCCACGGCAATGCAACTCAACGCTCGTGAACGTAGGTGCCTGGGGCGGCTTCGCCAGCTGCATAGGCACGGTTGCCCAGGCGGGTTGGCGCTTTTTTCAGCTCCCCGGCCCGCTCGCTCAGCCAGCTTTGCCAGTGCAGCCACCAGGAGTCGGCGTGCTTGGTGGCGTTTTCCTGCCAGGCCACCGGGTCACCCGGGCGATCAGCCCCGGTCATGAAGCGTGCCTTGGGGTTGCCCGGCGGGTTGAGGATGCTCTGTATGTGGCCGCTGTTGGACAGCACGAACTCGATCTTGCCGCCGAACAAGTGCGCCGAGCGGTAGCACGATTGCCACGGGGTGATGTGGTCGGCGGTGCCGGCAACGCTGAAGATGTCGCAGTGCACATTCTTCAGGTCGATCGGGGTGCCGCACACTTCCAGTGCGTTCGGGCGGATCAAAGGGTTGCTTTTGAACATCTCGATCAAATCGCCGTGGAAGGCGGCCGGCAGACGCGTGGTGTCGTTGTTCCAGAACAGGATGTCGAACACCGGCGGCTCGTTGCCGAGCAGGTAGTTGTTGACCCAGTAGTTCCAGATCAGGTCGTTGGGGCGCATCCAGGCGAACACCTTGGCCATTTCGCTGCCTTCCAGCACGCCAGCCTGGTACGAGTGGCGCTTGGCGGCTTCCAGGGTTTGTTCGTCGACGAACAATGCGACCTGGTTGTCCATGGTGGTGTCCAGCACGCTGACCAGCAGGGTCAGGGCATTGACCTTGTTTTCGCCAATGGCGGCGTAGTGGCCCACCAGCGCAGTACAGGTGATGCCGCCAGAGCAGGCGCCGAGCATGTTCAAGTCTTTGCTGCCGGTAATCGCCAGTACGGCGTCGACGGCTTCCTTGAGTGCATCAATGTAGGTGGACAGGCCCCATTCCCGCTGGGCCTTGGTCGGGTTGCGCCAGCTGATGATGAAGGTTTGCTGCTGCGAGCGCAGGCAGTAGCGGGCCAGGCTCTTTTCCGGGCTCAGGTCGAACACGTAGAACTTGTTGATCTGCGGTGGCACCACCAGCAGCGGGCGAGCATGCACCTGTTCGGTGATGGGGCTGTACTGGATCAGCTCCAGCACATCGTTGCGGTACACCACCGCGCCTTCACTGGTGCCCAGGTTCTTGCCCACTTCAAAGGCGTCCATGTTCACCTGGCTGGGCATGCCGCCATTGTTGACCATGTCCTTGGCCAGGTTGGACAGGCCATCGAGCAGGCTCTTGCCGCCGGTTTCGAAGAAGCGCTTGACCGCTGCCGGGTTGGACAAGGTATTGGTCGGCGCCATGGCTTCGGTCATCAGGTTGATGACGAACTGGCCGCGGCTGATGTCCTGGGGTGGCAGGTCGCTGTTGCCGATCCAGTCCTGCAACTCGTTGCGCCAGGCCAGATAGGTTTGCAGGTAGCGGCGGTACAGCGGGTTGTTGCTCCAGGCCGGGTCGTTGAAACGGCGGTCGTCGCTTTCCGGGGCCAGGCTGGACTTGCCCAGCAGCACGTTTTTCAGTTCCAGGCCAAAGTGGGCCACATGCTTGGCGCTGTGCAGCGGTTGGCGCACGGCCTGGCGCAGCACGGTGCGTGCCGAGCTCAACAGGTCCTTGCGGCGAATGCCGATGACCGGGTTCAGCCCCAAGGTGTTTTCCGAGGCCTGCCGCTGCAGCTCATCGTTGTTCTTGTTACTCATCTACGACGCTCCGTTGTCCTGAGACGAGTACCGGTTGCTGTGGCGGGGGCACAGCCCTGAGCCCGGTACTGCTACTCGGGTGACCAGTGATAAGGAACAGCGGTGCTGCGGGGGTTCTGACTGCCTGCAAAGTGATGCAGGGAACTTGCCACACCCATTGGTTACCCGACTTTCATGTAATGCGCAAGACAGCCCTTCACTGGCCTGTCTGTAAGTCATTCAAACAGATGAATTTAGAAAATGCGCTCTAAACCCTGAAGACCTTGCGCTAGAGCATGAGTTTGACCACCGATTCGGCCGGGTCGCGGGATTTTCCGGCCTTGTGCAGCTCGTCGAGGTATTCGGCCCACAGCTGTTCCTGGCGCAGACACAGCTGTTCCAGGTATTCCCAGGTGAACAGGCCGCTGTCATGGCCGTCGTCGAAGGTCAGTTTCAGTGCATATTGGCCGGCAGGCTCCAGGCCGACCAAGCCGACGTTGATCTTGCCGAACTGCAGGATGGGGTTGCCGTGGCCCTGGACCTCGGCGGAGGGGGAGTGCACGCGCAGGAGTTCGGCGGGCAGGTGGTAGACCTCGCCGGGGGCGTAGGTGAGGGTGAGGGTTTTCGAGGCTTTGTGCAGGTTGATGGCAGTGGGCAGGCGGGCCATGGGCAGAATCTCTCGGGAGCTGATGATGCACAGCTTCGGGACATTCTGGGGATTGTGCAAGGGGGCTGCTTTGCAGCCCAGTCGCCGGCAAGCCAGCGCCCACAGGTACTCCACAGCATTCAGGATTGTGATAATCCTGTGGGGGCTGGCTTGCTGGCGATTGGGCCGCACAGCGGCCCCCTGCGGTCTTACAGAATGTAACGCGACAGGTCTTCGTTCTGCGCCAGTTCACCCAGGTGGCTGTTCACATACGCAGCGTCGATCTGGATCGGCGTTTCGTCATGTGCGCTGGCCAGGTCGCCGGCGCTGAACGACACTTCTTCGAGCAAACGCTCAAGCAGTGTGTGCAGGCGACGGGCACCGATGTTTTCGGTCTTTTCGTTGACCTGGTAGGCAATCTCGGCCAGGCGCTTGATGCCGTCGGCGATGAACTCGATGTTCAGGCCTTCGGTTTTCAACAGGGCCTGGTACTGCTCGGTCAGCGAAGCGTGCGGCTCTTGCAGGATGCGCTCGAAGTCTTCCGGGGTCAGTGCCTTGAGTTCGACACGGATCGGCAGGCGGCCTTGCAGCTCGGGCACCAGGTCGCTCGGCTTGCTCAGGTGGAACGCACCCGAGGCAATGAACAGGATATGGTCGGTCTTGACCATGCCCAGCTTGGTGTTGACGGTGCAGCCTTCGATCAGCGGCAGCAGGTCGCGCTGTACGCCTTCACGGGACACATCGGCGCCGCCAACATTGCCGCGTTTGGCAACCTTGTCGATTTCGTCGATGAACACGATACCGTGCTGCTCGACTGCTTCCAGGGCCTTGGCCTTGAGCTCTTCCTCATTGACCAGGCGGCTCGCTTCTTCATCGCGAACCATCTTCAGCGCCTCTTTCACCTTCAGCTTGCGCGCCTTGCGCTTGCCTTTGCCCATGTTGGCAAACAGGCTCTGCAGCTGATTGGTCATTTCTTCCATGCCGGGCGGCGCGGCAATTTCGACGCCCACGGCATCGGCCACTTCGATTTCGATTTCCTTGTCGTCCAGCTGGCCTTCACGCAGGCGTTTGCGGAACAGCTGGCGGGTGTTGGAATCGCTGCTGGTCTGCGCGGCTTCCTCGCTGAAGCTGGTCACCCGCGCCTGCGGCAGCAGGGCATCGAGGATACGGTCTTCGGCGGCGTCTTCGGCGCGGTGGCGCACGCGGATGATTTCCTGCTCGCGCAGCATCTTCAGCGCGGCGTCGGCCAAGTCACGGATGATCGACTCGACGTCGCGGCCCACGTAGCCCACTTCAGTGAACTTGGTGGCTTCGACCTTGAGGAATGGTGCGTTGGCCAGCTTGGCCAGACGACGGGCGATTTCGGTCTTGCCGACACCGGTAGGGCCGATCATCAGGATGTTCTTGGGGGTCACTTCGGCACGCAGCTCGACAGGCAGCTGCATTCGGCGCCAGCGGTTGCGCAGGGCAATGGCCACGGCGCGCTTGGCGTCGTCCTGGCCGATGATGTGGCGGTTGAGTTCGTGGACGATCTCGCGGGGGGTCATGGACATGATCAATAGGGTCCTTGGGCAGATGAGTCAGCGTGGAAAAGCCCCTTCACCGGGAAGAGGCGCCAGAGCAGCTGAATCAGTCGGCCAGGTCCTGCTCCTCGATGGTCAGGTTGTGGTTGGTGAACACGCAGATGTCGCCGGCGATGTTCAGGGCGGTTTCAGCGATTTCACGGGCCGAGAGGTCGGTCTTGTTCAGCAGGGCGCGGGCTGCGGCCTGGGCATAGGCGCCGCCGGAACCCATGGCGATCAGGCCATCTTCGGGTTCGACCACGTCACCGTTACCGGTGATGATCAGGGAGGCATCCTTGTTGGCCACGGCCAGCATGGCTTCCAGGCGGCTCAGGGAGCGGTCGGTACGCCATTCCTTGGCCAGTTCGACGGCAGCGCGGACCAGGTGGCCCTGGTGTTTCTCCAGCTGGCCTTCGAAGCGCTCGAACAGGGTGAACGCATCGGCAGTGGCACCGGCGAAGCCGGCGATGACCTGGCCGTGGTACAGGCGGCGCACTTTCTTGGCGTTGCCTTTCATCACGGTATTGCCGAGGGAAACCTGGCCGTCGCCGCCCATGACGACTTTGCCGTTACGGCGGACAGAAACGATGGTGGTCAAGGGGAGAGTCTCCACGCAGCGGGGCGAAAGTGCCTGATGCAGACTCATATGGGGGTGGGGTGAAAGATTTCAACCGGGGGGGATGAATGGTTAATGCTCTCCAGCACAGGCCTCATCGCCGGCAAGCCAGCTCCCACAGGTCATCACAGGGCTTGAGGGCAGTGATTTCCTTTGGGAGCTGGCTTGCCGGCGATGGGGCCTGTGAGGGTTACTCAGGCCTCGTGGCAGATGTGGCCATCGACCAAGGTATAACGCACCGCACCCGGCAGGCAGTGGCCGATGAACGGGCAGTTCTCGCCCCGCGACAACCACTGCTCGCCAGCCACTGTCGAGGCTTGTGGGTCGAACAGCACCAGGTCAGCTGCGCCACCCACCTTCAGCTCGCCCGCCGGCAGGCGCAGGGCGGCTGCCGGGCCGCTGCTTAGGCGGGCCAGCAAAGTTGGCAGGTCGAGCAGGCCGTCCTGCACCAGGGTCATGGCCAGTGGCAGCAACAGCTCGACGCTGCTGATACCCGGCTCGGTGGCACCGAACGGTGCCAGCTTGGCGTCGCGCTCGTGCGGCTGGTGATGGCTGGAAATCGCCTGGATCACGCCCGATTTGACTGCGGCGCGCAGGCCATCCCGGTCTTTGGCAGTGCGCAGCGGTGGCTGCACGTGGTACAGGCTGGAAAACTCGCGCAGCGACTCATCGGTGAGTATCAGCTGGTACAGCGCCACATCGGCGGTCACCGGCAGGCCGAGCTCCTGCGCCTGGGCAATCAGCTGTGCACCACGGGCGCTGGTGATCTGGCTGAAGTGCGCACGCACACCGGTCTGTTCCACCAGCAGCAGGTTGCGCGCCAGGGCCACGGTTTCTGCGGTTTCCGGGATGCCCGGCAGGCCGAGGAAACTGGCCATGGCACCTTCATGGGCCAGGCCGCCTTGGGCCAGGTCACGGTCCTGGGAGTGGAACACCACGGTCAGGTCGAAGGTGGCGGCGTACTCCAGGGCGCGGGCCAGGGTCCGGTTGTTGGGGATTTGTTTCAGGCCGTTGCCGAAGGCCACGCAACCGGTATCGCGCAGGGCCACCAGCTCGGCCAGTTGCTCGCCTTCAAGACCTTTGGTCAGGGCGCCAATCGGGTACACCTTGCTGTTGGCGGCCTCACGGGCACGGTCCAGGATCAGTTCGGCCACCGCCGAGGTGTCCAGCACCGGCTTGGTCTGCGGCGGGCAGCACAGGCTGGTGACACCGCCGGCAACGGCGGCGCGGGTTTCGCTGGCGATGTTGCCTTTGCGGCTGTAACCCGGCTCACGCAGGGACACGCCCAGGTCAACCAGGCCCGGTGCGGCGACCAGGCCATCGGCCTGTATCGTACGGCTGGCGCTGAAACCGGCCGGTGCGGCGCCAATGGCGGCAATGCGGCCACCGTCCAGGTGCAGGTCGGTCACCTGATCCAGGCCGGTCGTGGGATCGATGACCCGGGCGCCAAGAATGCTGATGGTCACTGGGCGTTCTCCTGGTCGAATTGACGTTGTGCGTTCTGCCCGCTCATGGCCATGGACAGCACGGCCATGCGCACGGCGATGCCGTAGGTGACCTGGTTGAGGATCACCGAGTGTTTGCCGTCGGCCACCGCTGATTCGATTTCCACGCCCCGGTTGATCGGGCCCGGGTGCATGACGATGGCATCAGGCTTGGCCCCGGCCAGGCGCGCGGTGGTCAGGCCGAACAGGCGGTAGAACTCGCCTTCGCTGGGCAGCAGGCCGCCGGCCATGCGCTCACGCTGCAGGCGCAGCATGATCACCACGTCGACATCCTTCAGGCCTTCGGCCAAGTCGGTGTAGACCTTCACGCCGTACTGTTCGATGCCGATCGGGATCAGGGTTTTCGGGCCGATCACGCGGATGTCCGGGCAACCCAGCGCTTTGAGCGCCAGCATGTCGGAGCGCGCCACGCGCGAGTGCAGAATGTCGCCGACGATGGCCACCGAGAGGTTCTCGAAGCTGCCCTTGTGGCGGCGAATGGTCAGCATGTCGAGCATGCCCTGGGTCGGGTGCGCGTGGCGGCCATCACCGCCATTGATCACGGCGACATCCGGGCACACGTGCTCGGCGATGAAGTGCGCGGCGCCGGAGTCGGAATGGCGCACCACGAACATGTCGGCCGCCATGGCCTCGAGGTTGCGCAGGGTGTCGAACAGTGTCTCGCCCTTGCTGGTCGAGGAGGTCGACACGTTCAGGCTGATCACGTCGGCCGACAGGCGCTGGGCTGCCAGTTCGAAGGTGGTGCGGGTGCGGGTCGAGTTCTCGAAGAACACGTTGCAAACGGTCTTGCCGCGCAGCAACGGGACTTTCTTCACGGCCCGGGCACCGACTTCCAGGAAGGAGTCGGCGGTGTCGAGGATCTCGGTGAGCAGTTCGCGGGGCAAACCGTCAAGCGAGAGGAAGTGGCGCAGCTGGCCCTGATCATTGAGCTGCAGCGGGCGCTTGGCGTCGATTGGCGTCATCGCGGGGGACTCTTAAAGGGCGGAAGCGGAGGCGAGGTCCTGGCGCTCGAGGGCGAGCGGTGCGGGTCCGGTCAATTTTACCCGTTCATGGGCGGCCAGCGACAGGGTGGCACCGAGCACATTCGGACGGATCGGCAATTCGCCGGCGTCCAGGTCCAGCAGGCAGACCAGGGTGACGCTGGCCGGGCGGCCGTAATCGAACAGTTCGTTGAGCGCCGCGCGGATGGTGCGACCGCTCATCAGTACATCATCCACCAGCACCAGGTGCTGGCCCTCGACCTCGAACGGCAGCTCGGACGGGCGCACTTGTGGGTGCAGGCCGTTCTGGCTGAAGTCGTCGCGGTAGAACGAGACGTCCAGGGTGCCCATGGGGCTGCTGTCGCCCATGGCTTCCTGCAGGGCCTGGGCAACCCAGACACCGCCGGTGCGGATACCGATATAACGGGGCTCGGTGATTGCCCGGCGCGCCAGGTGGGCACGAAGGTCGACAGCCATCTGCCGAATCAGGTCGGCGGGATTGGGTAGGCTCATTGCGGGCTCCTCGGAAGGGTGCGCCGGGCGGGCCCGGCGGCAAAGATGATCAGGTATTGGCCTCCAGCCAGCCTTGCAGCAACAGGGCGGCGGCGATTGCATCGACCGGGTTGTCGCGGTAGCTGCCGCGCTGGCCGCCACGGGCCATGCGTTCGCCTTTGGCTTCGAAGGTGGTCAGGCGTTCGTCGTGGGTATGAACAGGCAGGTTGAAACGGCCGTTAAGGCGGCGGGCGAACTTCTCGGCGCGGGCGCTCATTTCGCTGGGTGTGCCGTCCATGTTCAACGGCAGGCCGACGACAATGGCATCGGGTTTCCACTCATTGATGAGCTTTTCCACCTGAGCCCAGTCCGGCACGCCGTTCTGCGCCTTCAGGGTGCACAGCTCGCGTGCCTGCCCGGTGATCACCTGGCCGACGGCCACGCCAATCTGTTTGCTGCCGTAGTCGAAACCCAGCAAGAGGCGTAGTTCGGCCATCAGGCGTGGCCCGCCTGGCTGGTCAGCAAGTGCAGGTTGATCCCCAGGCTGGCGGCCGCTGCTTCAAGGCGCAGGTCGCTGGCCCGGTCAAAGATGATTTGCGCGTCGAACGGGCAGTTGAGCCAGGCGTTATCGGCCAGTTCCGCTTCCAGCTGGCCCGCCTCCCAGCCGGCATAACCCAGTGTGATCAGGCTCTGTTTCGGGCCTACCCCTGCGGCAATCGCAAGCAACACATCCTGCGATGTGCTCAGTGACAGCCCTTCCAGGGCCACGGTGGCCTGGAAGCTGCATTCGCTGCTGTGCAGCACGAAGCCGCGATCGGTCTGCACCGGGCCGCCCTGGTAGATCGGCACCTGCAGGGTGCTGGCCGGCGGCGTTTCGTCCGGGCGCAGCTGCTCGAGGATGTCGGCCAGGCTCAGTTCCTGCGGCCGGTTGACCACCAGGCCCATGGCGCCATGTTCATTGTGCTCGACAATGTACGTGAGGGTCTGGGCGAAGTTCGGATCGGCCATGTGCGGCATGGCGATCAGGAACTGGTGCTTGAGATAGCTCGGGGCGAGGGTTTTCATGGGGATAGTGTGGCGCCAGGCGGCGAGGCTGACAAGGTGCGGATTTGTGTCGCTTGGTTGGCGGCTGTCTTGAGGTTTTTGGCGCTTATGAGATCGAGCGCCACCGCATATAGCAAGCCCTACACCGAGGCCCTGAGTCAGTTGCTGGACAAACGGTCCCCCCGGGCAAAGCGCCAGGTGCGGATGATCTCCAGCCGGTCAAACTCGGCCAAATCCCCGGTGAACGGTGCAAACGGCGCTGCCAGCCGCACGATGCGTTGCGCTGCCTGGTCCAGCACCTGCTGCCCGGACGATTCCAGTACCAGCACTTCGTACAGCGATCCATCGCGGTTGATCGACACCATCATGCGCAAGTTGCCGTAGATCTGTTGCCGACGTGCTTCGTCGGGGTAGTTCAGGTTGCCCACCCGTTCGACCTTCTTGCGCCACTCTTCCTTGTACCAGGCGCCCTTGTCGCGCATGGTCGAGGCGGCGTTCAGGCGGTGGATGCGCGGGCGCTTGGCGTACATCTGCTGTTCGTTGGACAGCTCCGCCTCCAGGCTGGCGATCTGGCTGGACAGCTGGGAGCTGTCGAAGTCTGGCGCGGGCGCCGCCGGCTTGGGCTGTGCCTTGCTTTCCTTGGGCTTGGGTTCGACCTTCTGCGGCTTGGGCGCAGTCGTTACTACCGCCGACTTTTGTGGGGTAGGGGGGGGTACCACCTCGGGCCTGGCGGCGGGTGGCGGGGTGATCTTGTTGATCTTGCTGTCCTGGAACGGCGCCAGTTCGGTGGTGGTGGGCACCGCTTTCTTGTCCAGCGTGCCGCTGCCCTGCTGGTTTTCCTGAGCCTGGAAATCGGCCTTCTCGGGCGCTTTCTCGCTCTTGAAGGTGGCCAGGGTGATGTCCATGGTGTGGCGGATTTCGGCAGGTTTGACCACGGTGAAGCCGACGCCAAGAATCAGCGCCAGGTGCACCAGGGCAGCCAGGAACAGGGTAAAGCCGAGCCGGTCCACCGGGCGAACACGGGGCGGCAGCAGGTCGGAGGGGATGTCAGCGGGCAGCGTCATCAGGTATCCAGCAACTGCAGGGCGGGGCAGCAGCTCAGTCGATTAGGACCGGCATCATACCCCACTCTGCGGTTTAGCTTCGCGTTGGCTGTCAGCGCGCCTTGAGCTTGCGATCAATGGCATCCATCAATTTGCCACCGATATCGGTGTTGTAGGCAGCATCGATCTCGCGGATGCAGGTGGGGCTGGTGACGTTGATTTCGGTGAGGTAGTCGCCGATCACGTCCAGGCCCACGAACAACAGGCCCTTCTCGCGCAGGGTCGGGCCGACCTGGGCGGCAATCCAGCGGTCGCGCTCGGTCAGCGGGCGCGCTTCGCCACGCCCGCCAGCGGCCAGGTTGCCACGGGTTTCGCCGCTGGCCGGAATACGCGCCAGGCAGTAGTCCACCGGCTCGCCATCAATCATCAGGATGCGTTTGTCGCCGTCCTTGATCGCCGGCAGGTAGGCCTGGGCCATGATCTGCTGGGTGCCCAGCGCGGTCAGGGTTTCCAGGATCACCGACAGGTTGGGGTCGCCAGCCCGGTGGCGGAAGATCGACGTGCCGCCCATGCCATCCAGTGGCTTGAGGATCACGTCAACATGCTTGGCCGCGAATTCGCGAATGATGTCCGGGCGGCGGCTGACCAGGGTTGGGGTGGTGCACTGCGGGAACAGCGTGGCGAACATTTTTTCGTTGCAGTCGCGCAGGCTCTGCGGGCGGTTGACCACCAGCACCCCTTCATTCTCGGCCTGCTCCAGCAGGTAGGTGCTGTAGACGAACTCCATGTCGAAGGGCGGGTCCTTGCGCATCAGGATCACGTCCAGCTCGGCCAGCGGGCTGTCCTGCTCCTCGCCCAGCTCGAACCAGTGCGCCGGGTCGGCAAACACCTTCAGCGGGCGCATGCGGGCGCGGGCCTTGCTTTCGCCCTGGTACAGGTCTTGCTGTTCCATGTAGAACAGGCTCCAGCCGCGTGCCTGGGCGGCCAGCAGCATGGCCAGCGAACTGTCCTTCTTGTAGGAGATGGACGCGATGGGGTCCATGACAATGCCGAGGCGAACGCTCATGGGGTGGTTCCTCTTGGCGGCAGGTGGCCGCGATGGCGAAAGAAAAGTGGCTCAGGGTGGCGCCGCGAACGCCGCCGGTCAAGGGGCGGCGCAGATGGAATGGCCACCCGGAGTATGCTAAAAGTGCAGCTAATTTCCATTGGTAGGCGTCTATGGAACAACCCCTGAAGGTGATGGTGATCGACGATTCGCGCACGATCCGCCGCACCGCCCAGATGTTGCTCGGTGAAGCGGGCTGCGAGGTGATCACCGCCAGCGATGGCTTCGATGCCCTGGCCAAGATCGTCGACCACCAGCCCAGCATCATCTTCGTTGATGTGCTGATGCCGCGCCTGGACGGCTACCAGACCTGCGCCGTGATCAAGCACAACAGTGCTTTCAAGGACACCCCGGTGATCCTGCTGTCGTCGCGCGATGGCCTGTTCGACAAGGCCCGCGGCCGGGTGGTCGGCTCTGATCAGTTCCTGACCAAACCGTTCAGCAAGGAAGAGCTGCTCGACGCGATCCGCGCCCACGTGCCCGGGTTTACCGCGCCTCCACAACACGCACCCTGACCGCGCCCCGCCATGGCACGGCCTTACTTTCCTGATGGGGAAACAGCATGGCCCGAGTTCTGATTGTCGACGACTCGCCGACAGAGATGTACAAATTGGCCGGATGGCTTGAAAAGCACGGTCATGAGGTGCTCAAAGCCAGCAACGGTGCCGATGGCGTGGCGCTGGCGCGTCAGGCAAAGCCCGATGCAGTGTTGATGGATATCGTCATGCCTGTTCTCAACGGCTTTCAGGCGACCCGGCAATTGAGCAAGGACCCCGAGACCAGCGCCATTCCAGTATTGGTCGTTACCACCAAAGACCAGGAAACCGATCGCATCTGGGCAAAACGCCAGGGTGCGAGGGGTTTCGTGACCAAGCCCGTGGAAGAAGACGACCTGATCGCCAAGCTCAAAGAAGTGCTGGGCGCTTGACCACCCGCCCGCAAGGCGCGTCGCTGACCGCCTTCGAGCTGTTGCTGGACATTGACCGGCGCTGCCGCCTGCTGGTTGCCGACCAACCGCCGCAAGACAACCGCCTGCAACAGTGGAGCGGTATCGGTTTTCGCATTGCCGGGCAGTGGTTTGTCGCGCCCATGGGCGAGGTGGCCGAGGTGCTGCGTGAACCGCGCAGCAGCCGCGTCCCCGGTGTGCAGCCATGGGTGTGCGGGGTAGCCAACCTGCGTGGCCGGTTGTTGCCGGTGATGGACCTGAGCAGCTTCTTCGGCCTGGGCCACGCCGCCCCGGGCAAGCAGCGGCGGGTACTGGTGCTGGACCACGAGGCCCTGTTCGTCGGCCTGCTGGTGGACGAGGTACTGGGCTTGCAGCACTTTGACCTGGACAGCCTGCAGCTGTCGCCGCCGCAGCCACTGCTGCGCGCCGCTGCTCGTTTTGTGCAGGGGCATTTCCCGCGTGAACGCAATTGGGCGATCTTCAGCCCCTTCGCCCTGGCCCAGGCGCCGGGCTTTCTCGATGTGGCGTTATAGGACCTGCGAACGTGAACAAGCCTGCCACCTCCGTTACCGCGACCACCGTGAGCCCGCGTACCCGCAGCATCGCGCAGATCACTGTGCTGTTTTTGATCCTGATCCTGTCGATCATCCTGTTGTTCGCCAACTTCGCGTACCTGAACACCCAATCCAATTACGACAAGCAGTACATCGGCCATGCCGGGGAACTGCGGGTGCTGTCGCAACGCATCGCCAAGAACGCCACTGAAGCCGCCACCGGCAAGGCCCTTGCATTCAAGCTGCTGTCGGATGCGCGCAACGATTTTGAGCGGCGCTGGGGCTACCTGCGCCAGGGTGACAAGTCCACCGGGCTGCCGCCCGCGCCGCCCACGGTGCGTGACGAGATGGAATCGGTACGCCGCGACTGGGAAAACCTGCGCAAGAACACCGACACCATCCTGGCCAGCGAGCAGACCGTGCTGTCGCTGCACCAGGTGGCGGCGACGCTGGCCGAAACCGTGCCGCAGTTGCAGGTGGAATACGAGAAGGTGGTTGAGATCCTGCTGCAAAGCGGCGCCCCGGCCAACCAGGTGGCGGTGGCCCAGCGCCAGTTGTTGCTGGCCGAGCGCATCCTCGGTTCGGTCAACACTGTGCTGGCCGGTGACGATGCCGCAGCCCAGGCGGCCGACGCTTTTGGCCGTGATGCCGGCCGCTTTGGCCAGGTGCTGGAGGGCATGCTCAGCGGCAACGCGGCAATCCAGATAACCCGCGTCGAAGACGCCGACGCCCGCGCGCGGCTGGCGGAAATCGCCGAGCTGTTCCAGTTCGTCGCCGGTTCTGTGGATGAAATCCTCGAAACCTCGCCCGAACTGTTCCGCGTGCGCGAAGCTGCCGGCAACATCTTCAGCCTGTCGCAAACCCTGCTCGACGAAGCGTCGCACCTGGCCAACGGTTTCGAGAACCTGGCCGGCGGGCGCACCCTCGATACTGTGGGCGGCTATGCCCTGGGCGTGCTGGCGCTGGCCTCGATCATTCTCATCGGCCTGGTCATGGTGCGCACCACCAACCGCCAGCTGCGCGAAACGGCGGAAAAGAACGAACGCAACCAGCAGGCGATCATGCGCCTGCTCGACGAAATTGAAGAGCTGGCCGATGGCGACCTGACCGTGACCGTATCGGTAACCGAAGACTTTACCGGCGCCATTGCCGACTCGATCAACTATTCCGTAGACCAGCTGCGCGACCTTGTGGCCACCATCAACCACAGCGCCGTGCAGGTGGCCGCAGCCGTGCAGGACACGCAAAACACCGCTCGCCAGCTGGCCAAGGCCTCCGAGCACCAGGCCGAGCAGATCAGCGAGGCCTCTGAAGCCGTCGGCGACATGGTCGAGTCGATCGACCGGGTATCCGCGCATGCCTACGAATCGGCCAAGGTGGCCGAACGCTCGGTGGCCATCGCCAACAAGGGTAACGAGGTGGTGCACAACACCATCAATGGCATGGACAACATTCGCGAGCAGATCCAGGACACCGCCAAGCGGATCAAGCGCCTGGGTGAGTCTTCTCAGGAAATCGGCGACATTGTCAGCCTGATCGACGATATTGCCGACCAGACCAACATCCTTGCCCTTAACGCGGCGATCCAGGCTTCGCTGGCCGGTGAGGCCGGCCGTGGGTTTGCCGTGGTCGCCGACGAGGTGCAGCGCCTGGCCGAACGCTCGTCATCGGCTACCCGCCAGATAGAGGCGCTGGTGCGCACCATCCAGGCCGACACCAACGAGGCCGTCATCTCCATGGAGCAGACCACCGCCGAAGTGGTGCGCGGCGCCCGCCTGGCCCAGGATGCCGGCGTGGCGCTGGCCGAAATCGAAGGCGTATCGCAGAACCTGGCCGACCTGATTCACAGCATCTCCGACGCTGCCCAGTTGCAGACCTCGTCGGCCGGGCAGATCTCACACACCATGGCGGTCATCCAGCAGATTACCGCGCAGACCTCCGCCGGCTCCGGGGCCACTGCCGACAGCATCCGCCACCTGGCCCGCATGGCCAGCGAGATGCGCCGTTCGGTGTCCGGCTTCACCCTGCCGCCACCTGCCGAGCCCAAGTGAAGCGCCGCGTTGAGGAAGTGACAATGGCATCTGTTGCTGTAAGCCCCGAGCGCCACGACACGGTGGCGCTGGCCTGGACCAAGGCTGCCATCCTCGACTGCCTGGGCCAGGCGCGTCAGGCGCTGGAGCGTTTCGCCGGCGAGCCAGGCGACCTGTCGATACTCGCCTTTGTGGTCGACAACCTGCACCAAGTGCATGGCTGCCTGCGCATGCTCGAGCTGCGAGGTGCGACGCGTCTGGCCGAAGAACTGGAGCTGTTCGCCAAGGCCATGGCCGACGGCCAGGTGAGCCCACGGGGTGATTGCCTGGGTGCGCTGTTCCGGGGCCTGGAGCAGTTGCCCTCATACCTTGAGCGCTTGCGCGGTGCCCGCCACGACCTGCCATTGGTGATGCTGCCGCTGCTCAACCAGTTGCGCGCCTGCCGTGGCATCGAGCCGCTGGCCCAGGCCAGCCTGATCAGCGGTGCTGCGCAGCGCTTTGCCGGCTCTGACGACCTGGCCAACCTTGACCTCTCGCTGGGCAACTGGCGCGAACAGTTGCAGGCCGGGCCGGGCCGCGATGCCCTGCGCTCGGTGGTGACCGCACTGTGCGACGACCTTATGCGCATCAAGGAGCGCCTGGACCAGTTCGTGCGCAGCGACCGCCAGCACAGCGAGCAGCTTGATGCCCTGCTGGCGCCGCTGCGCCATGTGGCTGATACGCTGGCTGTACTGGGCTTCCAGCAACCACGGCGGGTGATCATCGACCAGGTGTTGGCGCTGCAGGCCCTGGCTCAGGGCGAACGAGCCGTGGACGACGCGGTGTTGATGGATGTAGCGGGCGCCTTATTGTATGTGGAAGCCTCCCTGAATGGCATGGTCGGCCCACTGGAGGAAAACGGCCAGGCCGGCCTGCCAGGCTCGGACCTGGCCGAGATACGCCAGCTGGTGCTGAACGAATCGCTGAACGTGTTGCAGCAGGCCAAGGACCTGATCGGTGACTATGTGGAGTCCGACTGGCCCCGGCAGCGCCTGCAGCCCTTGCCAGGGCTGTTGCAGCAGGTTCGCGGGGCCTTGGCCATGTTGATGCTGCCCGCCGTGGCCGAGCTGCTTGCCGGCTGTGCAAGCTATGTGCAGCGTTGGTTGCAGCACCTGGAGGAGGAGCCGCCTGCCGACGAGCTGACCCACCTGGCCGAGGCCCTCAGCGCCGCTGAATGCTACCTGCAGTGGCGGGTGGCCGACCCGCTGGCGGATGGCCAGCCGTTCATCGACATGGCGTGTGCCAGCCTGGCGGCGTTGGGTGTGCACTGTGCGCAGGCGGATGCCCGAGCGGGCCTGGATGCCAATGGCGATGGCATCGATGACGAACTGCGCGAGGTGTTTCTCGAGGAAGCGGGCGAGTTGCTGCCGGAAATCGAGCGCCACTGGCTGCGCTGGCGTGCCGATAACCAGCAGCGCGGGGCGCTGGGGGAAGTGCGCCGTGCGCTGCATACCCTCAAAGGCAGTGGCCGCATGGTGCATGCCGAGGCGGTGGCCGAACTTGCCTGGGGCGCCGAGCACCTGCTGAACCGGGTGCTGGAGGGCCGCAGCGCGCTCAGCCCGGAAGGCGTGGTGGCCCTGCAACAGGTGTTCGTCCATTTGCCCGATCTGCTGGCGGACTTTGCCACCGGCCAGCTGCCGCAATTGACCGAAATCGAACAACTGGCCGGGCACCTGCATGCCCTGGCTGAAAACGATGCACCGGCGGCCAGTATCGATGGCCTTGAGCCGCAGTTGCTGGATATCTTCCGCAGTGAGGCGCAGGGCCACCTGGCCAGCCTTGATGATTTCCTGCAGGGCGCCGACGGCCACGACACGCCGGTCAGCGATGGCCTGCAACGTGCCCTGCACACGCTCAAGGGCAGTGCTGCCATGGCCGGGGTGATGCCGATCGCTGAGCTGGCCACCGCCTTCGACCGCCTGGCCCGTGAATACAAGGGCCATCAGTTGCCACTGCAAATGGCCGAGATCGAATGGCTGGAAGCCGCGCGCTCGCTGTTCCATCTGGGCCTGGCGCAACTCGACAGTACACCACTGGCCGCCATCCCTGGCGCCGCGGAGCTGATCGAAGCGGTTGGCCAGGCAGTCGATAGCCGCCTGGCCAGCGGGCATGACGACCCGCAGCATGCCCGGCGTAGCAAGCGCGACCCGCAGCTGGTTGCCAGTTTTCTGGCCCAGGCCATGGACATTCTGCTTGATGCCGAGTCGTTGTTGTCGCGCTGGCAGCAACAGCCCGGCCAGCGCGACGCGCTGGATACCCTGCTCGACCAGATGACCAGCCTGGGCCATGCCGCGCACCTGGCCGACTTGTGGCAGATGGATGACGTGTGCGAGGCCTTGCTCGATCTGTATGGCGCCGTGGAAGAGGGCAGCCTGCCAGCCGATGCACGTTTTTTCGCCCACACGCAGCGGGCCCATGAGGCACTGCTGGACATGCTCGACGAAGTAGCGGCGGGGCAGGACATCGTGTCACGCCCGGAACTGGTCGATGGCCTGCGCACGCTGCTGGACCAGGCATTGGCACCGGATGCCACCGGCCTGGTGGGCATCGACAAGGTGACACCGCTGCACCCGGACATGGACCTGAGCGGTACTTTGGGGCTGTCGCATGACCCTTCGCTGCCAGAGGTGGGTGAGCCACTGCCAGACGAGCCGGAAAGCCCAGGCGAAGAGTTGCTGGAAGTGTTCCTCGAAGAAAGCTCGGACATTGTCGAGAGCGCCGCTGCCGCCCTGGCGCGCTGGCAGGCCGACCCGCGTAGCAGCGTCGAGGTGGACAACCTGATGCGCGACCTGCACACCCTGAAGGGTGTGGCGCGCATGGTTGAAATTGCCCCCATCGGTGACCTGGCACACGAACTGGAATTTCTGTACGAGCTGCTGGCTGCCGGGCGTTTGCCGCCGAGCCCGCCACTGTTCGCGCTGTTGCAGAATTGCCATGATCGCCTGGCGCACATGCTGGATGCCGTACGCCTGGGGCAGCCGTTGCATGCGGCCACGGCACTGATCGACTATATCCGTAACTTCAGCAGCGCGGCCCTGACCGACAGTGCGGCCGGCCAAGGGCCTGTCGAGGCAGCCGCCAGCGAGTTGCCGGCGGCAGCGCCAGAGCGGGCCGCAGGCGACATGGTCAAGGTTGATGCCGAGTTGCTCGATGACCTGGGCAACCTGGCTGGCGAGCACTCGATCATTCGTGGGCGCATCGAGCAGCAGGTCAACGATGCGCAGTTCGCCCTCAACGAGATGGAAACCACCCTGGAGCGCATGCGCGACCAGTTGCTGCGCCTGGATAACGAGACCCAGGGGCGGATCTCCAGCCGGCAGCCGTTCGAAGGCGATGCCTACGACGACTTCGATCCCCTGGAAATGGACCGCCATTCGCAGTTGCAGCAATTGTCGCGGGCCTTGTTCGAGTCTGCCTCGGACTTGCTCGACCTGAAGGAAACCCTGGCCCAACGCGCCCAGGAGGCCTACAGCCTTCTGCAGCAGCAGGCCAGGGTGAACAGCCAGTTGCAGGAAGGCCTGACCGCCACTTTGATGGTGCCCTTCGAACGCTTGGTGCCACGCCTGCAGCGTGTGGTGCGGCAGGTGGCCAGCGAACTGGGCAAGCAGGTGGAACTGGTGGTCGGCAACGCCGAGGGCGAACTGGACCGCAGTGTGCTCGAGCGCATGGTCGCACCGCTGGAGCACATGCTGCGCAACGCTGTCGACCATGGCCTGGAAAGCCGCGAAGCACGGCTGGCCGCTGGCAAACCGGAGCAGGGCACCATCCACCTGAATTTGCTGCACGAAGGTGCCGATATCGTTATCGAAATGACTGACGACGGTGCCGGTGTGCCACTCGACGCGGTACGGCGCAAGGCCATCAAGCGCGGCCTGCTGGATCCGCACGCAGACTTGAGCGATCACGAGATCCTGCAGTTCATCCTGCGCCCGGGGTTTTCCACCGCCGAGAAGATCACCCAGATTTCCGGGCGCGGTCTGGGCATGGACGTGGTGCACGAGGAGGTCAAGCAGCTCGGTGGCTCGATGAGCATCGAGTCGGCCCAGGGCAAGGGTGCACGCTTCTTGATCCGGCTGCCGTTCACCGTATCGATCAACCGTGCGCTGATGGTGCACCTGGGCGAAGAGCAGTACGCCATCCCGCTCAATACCATCGAGGGCATTGTCCGCGTGCCGCCGGCAGAGCTCGCAGCGTGCTATCAGCTGGACACGCCGCGCTATGTCTACGGCGGCCACGAATACGAGCTGCGTTACCTGGGCGAGTTGCTGCAAGGTGTGCCGCGCCCCGCGCTGCTGGGGCAGAGCGTGCCGTTGCCAGTGCTGCTGGTGCATTCCAAGGAGCAGTCGTTCGCCATCCAGGCCGACAGCCTGTCGCCCAGCCGCGAGATCGTGGTGAAGAGCCTGGGGCCACAGTTCGCTGCGGTGGCCGGGTTATCGGGGGCGACATTGCTGGGTGACGGGCGGGTCGTGCTGATTCTCGACCTGCTCGGCCAGCTGCGCGGCCAGCAGCGGCGCCTGGCACGTTTGCCCGGCGGCGAAGCCCAGCGCCAACTGCTCGGCCCGGCGCCGCGGCGTGCGTTGCTGGTGATGGTGGTGGATGACTCGGTGACCGTGCGCAAAGTCACCAGCCGCCTGCTGGAACGCCACGGCATGAGCGTGCTGACGGCCAAGGACGGGGTTGATGCCATGGCCCTGCTGGAAGACCACCGCCCCGACGTGTTGCTGCTGGACATCGAAATGCCGCGCATGGACGGCTTCGAGGTGGCCACACGCATTCGCCGTGACGAGCGGCTGAAAGACCTGCCCATCATCATGATCACCTCGCGCACCGGGCAGAAGCACCGCGACCGTGCCATGGCCATCGGCGTCAACGAATACCTGGGCAAACCGTACCAGGAGTCGCTGCTGTTGCAGAGTATCGCCCATTGGAGCCAGCCCCATGCTTGAACTGATTTCCGGCCAGCGCAGCAGCCTGACCGGGCTGTTGCTGCCTTTGGGTGATCGCACCCTGGTGCTGCCCAACGTAGCGGTGGCTGAGTTGAGCGGGCAGCGCAACCTGGTGTGCCAGCCTGGCGACCCCGCCTGGCACCTGGGCTGGATCGACTGGCGGCAGCAGCGCCTGCCGCTGATCGGCTTCGAGGCGGCGTGTGGGGGTGAAACCCCGTGCGGTGAGCGGGCCCGGGTAGTCGTGCTCAACGCACTGGGTGATACCGGCCTGCGCTACCTGGCGCTGTTGCTGCAAGACATCCCGCGCTCGTGCAAGCTCGACAGCCAGCTGAACTACGTGGACGTGGCGCTGGGCAGGCTGGAGCTGGCGGCGGTGCAGGTGGGCGAGCAGGTGGCTCGGGTGCCGGACCTGGTTGCACTGGAAAGGCTGGTGCGTGACGCGGATCTGCAACCTGACCTTGGCTAGGATGATGCTTGTGCGGGCCTCTTCGCGGGCAAGCCCGCTCCCACAGGTACACCACTGACCTTGAGTCCTGTGCATTACCTGTGGGAGCGGGCATGCCCGCGAAGAGGCCATCAGCATCACATCAGGAACCCAGCCCACCTGAAGAGGTCTGTGTTTGCATGTATTACGGTGAACGCTTCAATGCCTGGACCCACCTGGTCGGTGCTGTCCTGGCCTGTATCGGTGCCATCTGGCTGATCGTGGTCGCGGGCCTGCAAGGGGACCCGTGGAAGATCGTCAGTTTCTCCATCTACGGCAGCACCCTGCTGTTGCTGTACAGCATTTCCACCCTGTACCACAGCACCCGCGGGCGGGCCAAGGTAATCATGCGCAAGCTCGATCACCTTTCTATCTACCTGCTGATCGCCGGCAGTTACACGCCATTCTGCCTGGTCAGCCTGCGCGGCCCCTGGGGCTGGAGCCTGTTCGGCGTGGTCTGGGGGCTGGCGGTGATCGGTATGCTGCAAGAGATCAAGCCGCGTTCCGAGGCGCGGATCCTGTCGATCATCATTTATGCCGTGATGGGCTGGATCGTGCTGGTGGCAGTGAAACCGTTGCTGCAATCGCTGGGCAGCGCCGGCTTTGCCTGGTTGGCCGCCGGCGGGGTGTTCTACACCGTGGGCATCATCTTCTTCGCGCTCGACAGCCGCTTGCGCCACGCTCACGGCATCTGGCACCTGTTCGTGATTACCGGCAGCCTGCTGCATTTCGTGGCGGTGTCGTTCTACGTGCTCTAGTCAAAAGTCGCCCCACAGTTGCTGTGCCACCGACAGCGCCACAACGGGCGCAGTTTCAGTGCGCAGCACGCGCGGGCCGAGGCGGGCGGCGTGGAAGCCGGACGCTTTGGCCTGCTCGACTTCGGCCTCGCTCAGGCCGCCTTCGGGGCCGATCAGAAACGCCAGGGTCGCAGGTTTTTCGTGGCTGGTAAGCGGCTCGGCCACCGGGTGCAGGACCAGTTTCAGGTCCGCCTTGGTGCTGCCCAGCCATTCGGCCAGGGTCACGGGTGGGTGGATGACCGGCAAGGTAGAACGACCGCATTGTTCACAGGCGCTGATTGCCACTTGCCGCCAATGGGCCAGGCGCTTGTCGGCGCGCTCGTCTTTCAGGCGCACTTCGCAGCGCTCGCTGACGATCGGGGTGATTGCATTGGCGCCCAGCTCGGTGGCCTTCTGGATCGCCCAATCCATACGCTCGCCGCGGGACAGGCCTTGGCCGAGGTGCACGTGCAGCGGTGAATCGGCCTGGCCGGCAATGGCCCGGTCAAGGTTGACGCGTACGGTTTTCTTGCCCACTTCAAGCAGCTGACCGAGGTATTCCTGGCCGCTGCCGTCGAATAGCTGCACGGCGTCGCCGGGGGCCATGCGCAGTACGCGGCCGATGTAGTGGGCCTGGGCTTCAGGCAGGTCGTGCTCGCCAAGGCTCAGGGGGGCGTCGATGAAGAAGCGGGACAGTCTCATGGGTTTGCTCGGTAAATAGAGAGACACAGATCCCCTGTGGGAGCGGGCGTGCCCGCGAATCAGGCGCTGCGGTGCCTGGCAAGGGCTTCGCCCTTGTTCGCGAGCACGCTCGCACCCACAGGAAAAGTGGTGTGGCGAATTGCCGGGCTAGCCCGGGTCGCGGAAATCGGGGTGGAAGTTGGCCGGCACGGCAACACTGACGCTGTCGCGGGTGGCGATGTCGATGCCTTCGCTGGCGACCTCGGCAAGGAAATCGATCTGCTCAGGGGTGATCACGTACGGTGGCAGGAAGTACACCACGCTGCCCAGCGGCCGCAGCAAGGCGCCGCGGGTCAGGGCATGCTCGAACACCTTCAGGCCGCGACGCTCCTGCCAGGGGTAGGCCACCTTGCCAGCCTTGTCCTGAACCATTTCGATAGCCAGGGCCATGCCGGTCTGGCGGATTTCGGCAACGTGAGCATGCTCGGCCAGGTGCGCAGTGGCGGTGGCCATGCGCGTGGCCAGGGCCTTGTTGGCTTCGATCACGTTGTCCTGCTCGAAGATATCCAGGGTCGCCAGCGCCGCAGCACAAGCCAGCGGGTTGCCGGTGTAGCTGTGCGAGTGCAGGAACGCGCGCAGGGTCGGGTAGTCGTCATAGAACGCCTGGTAGACCTTGTCGGTGGTCAGGCAGGCGGCCAGCGGCAGGTAGCCACCGGTCAGGGCCTTGGACAGGCACAGGAAGTCCGGGCGGATACCGGCCTGTTCGCAGGCGAACATCGTGCCGGTGCGGCCAAAGCCCACGGCGATTTCGTCGTGGATCAGGTGCACGTCATAGCGGTCGCAGGCCTCGCGCAGCAGCTTGAGGTACACCGGGTGGTACATGCGCATGCCGCCGGCACCCTGGATCAGCGGCTCGACGATCACGGCGCTGATCGAGGCGTGGTGTTCGGCCAGGGTCTGCTCCATGGCGGCGAACATGTTGCGCGAATGCTCCTCCCAGCTCATGCCCTCGGGGCGCAGGTAGCAGTCGGGGCTAGGCACCTTGATCGTGTCCAGCAGCAACGCCTTGTAGGTTTCGGTGAACAGCGGCACATCACCTACCGACATGGCGGCGATGGTTTCGCCGTGGTAGCTGTTGGTCAGAGTGACGAAGCGCTTCTTGCCCGGCTTGCCGACGTTCTGCCAGTAGTGGAAGCTCATCTTCAGCGCCACTTCGATACACGACGAGCCGTTGTCGGCGTAGAACACCCGGTCAAGGCCGGCCGGGGTCATGGCCACCAGGCGCTCGGACAGCTCGATTACCGGCTGATGGCTGAAACCGGCCAGGATCACGTGCTCCAGTTGGTCGACCTGGTCCTTGATGCGCTGGTTGATGCGCGGGTTGGCGTGGCCGAACACATTGACCCACCAGCTGCTCACCGCGTCCAGGTAGCGCTTGCCTTCGAAGTCCTCAAGCCACACGCCTTCGCCGCGCTTGATCGGGATCAGCGGCAGCTGCTCGTGGTCTTTCATCTGGGTACAGGGGTGCCACAAGACCTTGAGGTCACGTTGCATCCACTGATCGTTGAGGCCCATGGGCACTTCTCCTGGCTTTGCGGCGTGGTTCGACCGCGTAAGCCTAAGCAATGCCGCAGGGCAGGACAACCGCTGCCTTTCAATGACGTTGGGTGCCGGTCCATTCCAGCCGGCGGATGTGCACGGTTCCGGCCTGCGAAGTGGAGATGGTCAGGCGGCGGAAGGGGCCGTCGATCACCTGGTGGTAGGGGTACGTGGCAATGGGGCCGGGGCGCAGGTCGCTAAACCCGCTGCCTTCCACTGTGAGCCAGTAAAAGGTGCGCGGGACCGGGGCGACCAGGTCGTAATCAACCCTTTCAGCATCGAACAACATGTGCAGGTCGTCGCAGAGAAAGTCGCTGACTACGTAGTATTCCAGGCGCAGGCACTCGACTTCCTGGGCGAAGACGATTTCTACGTCGCTGTGTTCACCGATGACCAGTTCGGTACCGTCTTCACCCTTGAACGCTTCATGAAAGCCGGTCCAAGAGGTGCTGTTGGAGCGGATACTTAGGCCGGAGGCTGTATGAAGCGTTTTTTTGTGCCATAGAAACTGCCGTTCGACGTGTTGGAAGTGCTCCTCGAAGATCATGCGCATGCCCTCCTGGCGGGGCTTCTGGCCAGTTTCGCCAGCTTCGCCTGCCGCCGTGTGACATGGCTACTGGCAAAAATGTCAGTTGCCAAAAGGACTTGATGTCACTGCGCTGGCAGGGCCGGCGGAGCTGACGTATTCTTAACGCATCTCTCTCGGGGCATTCCTGCCTCTCCCTGTTTCTGTAACCTCTGACTCGGAGTTCGCCGACATGGCTGCTGCTTGGGTGCGCCTGTGCGCGTTGGTATTGATTGGTGTCACCAGCGGCGCCGCGCTGGCAAAGGACAAGACGCCCACGGCGATTGTCGTGGGTGGCGGCCTGGCTGGCCTGACGGCAGCCTATGAGCTGCAGGAAAAAGGCTGGCAGGTGACCCTGCTGGAGGCCAAATCGGGCATGGGTGGGCGTTCGGGCCTGGCCACCAGCGAGTGGATCGGCAATGCCAAGGCGCAGCCGGTGCTCAACCATTACCTGGACCGTTTCAAGCTTGAAACACTGGCGGCACCGGAGTTCGTGCGTACCCCTGGTTACCTCATCGACGGTGAGTACTTCAGCGCCACCGACCTGGCCACCAAGCAACCGGCTACCGCCGAAGCGCTCAAGCGCTACGAGAAAACCCTCGATGACTTGGCCCGTTCGATCGATGACCCGCTGAACCCGCAGGCAACCAGCACGCTGTTCGCACTCGACCAGATCAACGTCTCCACCTGGCTGGACAAACTGCAACTGCCGGCCACTGCCCGTCAGCTGATCAACCAGCAGATCCGTACCCGTTACGATGAGCCGTCGCGTCTGTCGCTGCTGTATTTCGCCCAGCAGAACCGAGTGTACCGTGGTGTCAGCGACCGCGACCTGCGTGCCGCGCGCCTGCCCGGTGGCAGCCCGGTGCTGGCCCAGGCCTTCGTCAAGCAGCTGAAGACCATCAAGACCAGCTCACCTGTCACTGCCATCGTCCAGGACAAGGATGGTGTGACGGTCAAAGTTGGCAGTGTCGGCTACCAGGCGGATTACCTGGTCATGGCCGTACCACTGCGCGCCCTGGCCAAGATCCAGATGACTCCAGGCCTGGACAACCAGCATCTGGCGGCGCTTAAAGGCACCAATTATGGCTGGCGCGACCAGCTGATGCTCAAGTTCAAGAAGCCCGTGTGGGAAAGCCGCGCGCGCATGTCGGGCGAAATCTTCAGTAATACCGGCCTCGGCATGCTGTGGATCGAGCCCGCGCTCAAGGGCGGCGCCAACGTGGTGATCAACCTTTCCGGCGACAATGCCCGCCTGCTGCAGGCGTTTGGCGACAAGCAGATGGTCGACCAGGTGCTGATCCGCCTGCATGCGTTCTACCCGCAAGCCCGCGGTGCCTTTACCGGTTACGAGGTGAAGCGCTACAGCACCGATGCTGGTACTGGCGGCGCGTACCTGGCCTATGGCCCAGGGCAGATCAGCAAGTACTGGCGCCTGTGGGAGCGCCCAGTGCAGCGCATCACCTTTGCCGGTGAGCACACCGACGCCCTGTACCCAGGCACCCTGGAAGGCGCCCTGCGCAGTGGCCAGCGTGCGGCCAGCCAGGCGCAGGACCTGCTGGCCGGCAAGTCGTTCGACCCCGCCAAGGCGGTGCCGGTTGCGGCGGCAGCGGCAGCCGGTGCAGCGGCCACCAAGGACAGCAAGGGCGGGTTCTTCTCCAATATGTTTGGTGGTTCGTCCGATAAGGGCGACAAGGCTGACAAGGCGCCGGTCAAAGCTGAGCCTAAGCAGCCCGAAGAGGCCAAGCAGGACAAGCCAGGCTTCTTCAAACGCCTGTTCGGTGGGGCGCAAGCGCCAGAGGTGAAGGCTGAGCCAATCGCCAAAGCTGAGGAAGTGGCGCCGGCACCTGCGCCTGCTCCACAGGCCGCGCCGGCCCCGGCAGCGCCTGCGCCTGTAGCCAAGGAACCGGCTGCCAAGCCTGCGGCAACCAAGGCCGCCCCGGCCAAGCATGCCCCGGCGCACAAGCCAGCTCCCAAGCCTGCCGAAACCAAGAAGGCGACAGCCAAATCCGAGCCGACCAAGAAACCTGTGGCCAATAACCAGGCCAAGGCTGGCTGATTGATCGAAGGTGCTGGCTGCTCCCTCAGAGTCACGCTAACTCCCTGAGTTAGCGGGGACTCTGTGGGAGCGGGCTTGCCCCGCGAACACCGGCAAAGCCGGTGCCAGACACCGCATGCCCTCCTTCGCGGAACAAGCCCGCTTCCACAGCAGCTTGCTTGTTGCCGGTGTTCTCCCCGACTATCGTTAATGTTTCCTTAATGGGAAGCTTACACAATACATATCTGATTTCTCGATAATCCGAAGCAATTTTTTCCGCTTTTATTCGATACGTTACGCGGTAGTCTGTGCACAGCTTCCACGGAGAAACACGCCAACATGCAACTGCGCAATTCACCTTCTCGCTACGGCGTGGTCAGCATCATCCTGCACTGGGGCGTGGCGCTGGCAGTTTTCGGCCTGTTCGGCCTCGGCCTGTGGATGGTCGGCCTCGACTACTACAGCCCTTGGCGCAAGGCCGGCCCGGACCTGCACAAGAGCATCGGCCTGGTGCTGCTGGCGGTGATGCTGTTGCGGGTAGTCTGGCGTTTCATCAGCCCGCCACCACCGGCACCTGCCAACCACGGCGCGGCCACACGGCTAGCGGCCAAGCTGGGCCATCTGGCGCTGTACCTTGGCCTGTTTGCGGTGATGGCTGCCGGTTACCTGATTTCTACCGCTGACGGCGTCGGCATATCGGTGTTTGGCCTGTTCGAAGTACCGGCACTGGTCAGCGACCTGCCTGATCAGGCAGATGTGGCTGGCGTGATTCATCTGTGGCTTGCCTGGGGCCTGGTGATTTTTGCCGTGCTGCATGGCCTGGCAGCGCTCAAGCACCATTTCATCGACCGTGACGCGACCCTGACCCGCATGTTGGGCCGCAAAGCTTGACTCTCAACCTCAATTGCATAGGAAGGAAATAAGGATGTTGAAAAAGACTTTTGCCGCTCTGGCGCTCGGTACCGCTCTGCTTTGCGCCGGCCAGGTCATGGCTGCCGAGTACAAGATCGACAAGGAAGGCCAGCACGCGTTTGTCGACTGGAAGATCAGCCACCTGGGTTACAGCTTTATTCACGGTACCTTCAAGGATTTCGACGGCAACTTCACCTGGGATAGCGCCAAGCCTGAAGCCAGCAAGATCAGCGTCGACCTGAAAACCGCCAGCCTGTGGTCGAACCATGCCGAGCGTGACAAGCACATCGCCAGCGCCGACTTCCTCGACGTGAAGAAGTATCCTGAAGCCAAGTTCGTCTCCACCGCCGTCAAGTCGACTGGCGACAAGACTGCTGACGTGACCGGCGACCTGACCCTGCACGGCGTGACCAAGCCGGTCACCTTCAAGGCCACCTTCAACGGTGAAGGCAAGGACCCATGGGGTGGTGAGCGTGCTGGTTTCAACGCCACCACCACCCTTAACCTGAACGACTTCGGTATCAAAGGCCCAGGCCCGACTTCGCAGACCCTCGACCTGGATATCAGTGTCGAAGGTGTGAAGCAGAAGTAAGCATTGCCTTGGCAATAGAAAACGCCGCCCATTGGGCGGCGTTTTCATTTCCCGTTCAGGGCCCTGACAGGGCCGCTACAGGCTGCCTCTGGCTTAACCTTTTCGGGTCAACAGGGCGGGACGCTCACCGCGCGGGCGGCTCGGCAGATCATCCAGTTGCTCAGGCGTCGGGAAACGGTCGAGCTTGGACTCCTTGCGGATGATCACCGGCTGTTTTTCCGGCTGGCGCGTGTTGCGCACGGCCGGCTCTTGCCGGGCAGCATCGTCACGGGCCGGGCGGCCACGGCCACCGCCATCACGGCGAGCACCACCGTTGTTATTGCGCGGCGGGCGCTTCTCACCGTTTGCAGTGCGTGGCTGGCCGCCATTGCGAGCCTGACCACCGCCACCGTTGCTACGCGGGGCAGCACCTCCTTGGCTCTGGCCTGCACCAGTACCGCCGCCAGGACGACGGTTACGTCCCTGGTTCTTGCCTTGGTACGGGCTGACGTAATCGGCGCGGTTACCGAAGTTGTCGACTTCGTCATCCAGGAACTCATCCGGGGCACGGTCGGCTGGCGGCTTGGGCACGCTGTTCTGGCTGGCCTGCTGCTGGCGCGGCTTGTTGTCACGCGGCTTGCGTTGCTGCGGCTTGTCGCCGGACTTTTCCTTGTCTGCAGGCTTGCCGGCCGCTGGCTGCTTGGCCTTGCCTTTATCCTTGCCTTTGTCCTTGCGGCCACCGTTGGCGTCTTTGCCACCTTCGCCGCGGGGCTGGTTGCGACCGCCACGGCCGTTGTTCTGCGGGCGTTCGCGTACTTCCGGTTTTTCGGCTTCTACCTGGCTGGCGTCGAAGCCCATCAGGTCGCCGTCCGCGATCTTCTGCCGGGTAACCCGCTCAATGCTCTTGAGCAACTTCTCTTCATCTGGCGCGACCAGCGAAATGGCCTCGCCCGAGCGACCGGCGCGGCCAGTACGGCCGATGCGGTGCACGTAATCTTCCTCAACATTCGGCAGCTCAAAGTTGACCACGTGGGGCAACTGGTCGATGTCCAGGCCGCGGGCAGCGATGTCGGTGGCGACCAGTACGCGGACGCTGTTGGCCTTGAAGTCGGCCAGGGCCTTGGTGCGGGCGTTCTGGCTCTTGTTACCGTGAATCGCGGCAGCGGTCAGGCCTTGCTTTTCCAGGTACTCGGCCAGACGGTTGGCGCCGTGCTTGGTACGGGTAAACACCAGTACCTGTTCCCAGGCACCCAGGGTGATCAGGTGTGCCAGCAGCGCACGCTTGTGGCTGGCAGGCAGGCGGTAGACACGCTGCTCGATACGTTCGACAGTGGTGTTCGGCGGCGTGACCTCGATACGCTCCGGGTTATGCAGGAGCTTGTCGGCGAGGTCGGTGATGTCCTTGGAGAAGGTGGCCGAAAACAGCAGGTTCTGGCGCTTGGATGGCAGGCGCGCCAGTACCTTCTTGACGTCGTGGATGAAGCCCATGTCGAGCATGCGGTCGGCTTCGTCGAGCACCAGGATTTCCACATGGGCCAGGTCGACCTTGCCTTGGCCGGCCAGGTCGAGCAGGCGGCCCGGGCAGGCAACCAGCACGTCAACGCCCTTGGCAATCGCCTGGACTTGCGGGTTCATGCCAACGCCGCCGAAGACGCAGGCGCTGACCAGTGGCAGGTCACGGGCATAGACCTTGAAGCTGTCGTGCACCTGGGCTGCCAGCTCCCGGGTTGGGGTCAGGACCAGCACGCGAGGCTGGCGAGGGCCGTGGCGCTGCGACTTGTCGGGGTGACCGGCGGGGAACAGGCGCTCGAGAATCGGCAGGGCGAAGCCGCCGGTTTTACCAGTACCTGTCTGAGCGGCAACCATCAGGTCGCGGCCTTGCAACACGGCGGGAATCGCCCGCTGTTGCACGGGGGTCGGCTGGGTATAGCCCGCAGCCTCGATAGCGCGGACAAGAGCCTCGGAGAGACCGAGGGAAGCAAAGGACATGGGCGATCCTGTTCTCGTGTGGGCTGGGCCCGTTGGGATGTTCTGCCTGGCGCGACGGGCATCGGTGGGATGCGATCGCGTCCGGTCCAGCTGGGCTTTCACTGCACATCCGGGAAACGGAGGGTGACGCGAAGGTGCGTCGGTGCCGATCGGGATGCCTGTTACGAGGCCGAGCGTCCGGGCGTGAGCCGGGCGGGAAGGCCCGAGTATAACAGAGCTATCGCGCTGTGCTGCTTTCCTGCTGCTCAACGGCGTTGAGAATGTTTCCGATGTCGCCTGTGTAACGGTGGCTGATGGCGGCAAAGGCCGGCTCGTGCTTGAACCGCTGCAGTTCTTCGGCAAAGGCCAGGGCCAGTGTTTCGCGCCCTGGCTTGCGCACCAAGCCCAGGTACTGGGCTTGGCGGCTGATTGCCAGCGGGAGTTCCTCGACTTGTTGTTCAAGGCCCAGACGGCGAATCAGGTAATGCCCGACCACGCGGTCGGTGATTGCCAGGTCGATACGGCCCAGCAGCAGTTTGCCGAAGTTGGCTTCCTGCGTTGGCGCGGCTTCACGCCGAAAATGGGTCGCCTGGTTGAACGCGTCGCCATAGGCGTAGCCGGGCGAGGTGCCGACGGTGAGGCCCGCCAGGTCCTTGAACCCGGCCACGGCATGGCGGCGTGCGCGGGCCTGAAACAGCACGAACTCGACCTCCGACATGGGCTCGGGGGCGTACACCAGATAGGGCCGCCGCGTCTCGCTCTGGAAGATGTCCAGAATACCGTCGGCCAAGCCTTTCTCGATCATTGCCAGGCAGCGCTTCCATGGCAGGAACTGCCATTCCACCTCAACCCCAAGGCGTTTGAATACCTCGGTGGTGACTTCGTAGTCGATACCGAGGGGCTGGCCCTCGTGCTGATAAATGTAGGGCGCCCAGTCATCGGATACCAGGCGCAGGCGCTCGCCCAGAGCCAACGGGCTCAGGCAGGCGAGCAGCAGGATCCAGAACAGGCGGGCGACGAGTGGCATGGCCGCAGATTACGCGCTCGGCCGATTCAAGGCCAGCACAGGGCTGCTCAAGCCTGGGAAGACCTCAGCAAATATGCCTCGACATCTTTGCGCCGTTCGCCCAGCGACAACCGCAGCCCCGGGTGACGCAGGTATTGACGTAGCCGCTCGGGTGCCATACGGCCATGGCGTGCATGGAGGTTTTCCAGGGCTTTGTCCCACCAGGCCGGCGCGCAGGCGCGGTCGAATTCATTGGGATAGGGGTAGCAGCCATAGAGCAATTCGCGCGCAAACTGGCGCTCGTGGCTGGGCAGGGTCAGGCTCAGTGCCTTGTAACCCAAGCGGTGCAGGGTAGGGGGGCGCGGCAGTTGGTCGTTGACCAACGCAACGTCAGCCAGCGCTTCGCCGCCCAATGGGTCGTGGCCGTGCTTGCGCAGCCAGGCTTGGATCTTGGCACGGAACTGGGCTTTGCGGCTCCAGTAGTGGTGGATGACGTCGGTACACTCGGCCACCTCCAGTTTGCGGTATGCCGCCACTGCCAGGCAGAACTCCTCAAGGGTATAGGCCTCGCGAGCCAAGGGGTAGAACTCGTCCATCATGTCGATGGAGCGGTCCAGGGTGCCGGCGTCCTCGGCTGTGAGGCCAATTACCCCAGAGTTGACCAGTGGCATCTGGCAGTCGGCCAGGCCCCGGGTTTGCAGGATGGACAGCAGGTTCCGGTACAGCAGGCACTTCTGGTTTGCGCCATAGCGCGGGCCGATGGCATTGCACAGCAGCTTGCCTGGGGCCACTCGGGCGAACAGGTGCAGCGGCGATGTGCGGAAGAAGGTATCGGTGTCGATCAGCACTGCCAGCGGGTGTTGTTGTAGCACCTGGCGAAGCAGCACATGCTTGCTGCGAAAATGATAACCGTGAGGAGCGTTCCATGCCTGGCGCGTGGCTTCGTCCAGCAAGTGGACAGTGACGGGCAGCTTGGCGTAGGGCTGTGGGTTGTCGGTGTACACCTGGATGCCAATGGCATCGGCTGCTGTCGTCCCCAAGTGGGCGAGGGCGCTGACAATGCTGAAGCAGGCTTCCTGATGATAGGTTGCCGGGCCAAAAGCCAGGTAGACAAGCTGTGGGCGCGATGGCTGGGGATGCTGCATGGCTGGCAAGACCTGTATACCCGAAAATGATTAAGGCTTTAGTCTATGACCAAAGCCTTAATCATTTCTTAAGCAGACTTTGCCAAAAAGTTTCAGCGCGGCAGCTTCAGGTTGTTCCAGATCGCCAGGCTTGGGTCGGCCTGGTTCAACGTGTAGAAGTGCAGGCCCGGTGCGCCGCCTTGCAGCAGCTGTTCGCACATGCGGGTAATCACTTCTTCGCCGAATGCCTGGATGCTGGCGGTGTCGTCGGCATAGGCTTCCAGCTGCTTGCGGATCCAGCGCGGGATTTCGGCGCCACAGGCGTCGGAGAAGCGCGCCAGCTTGCTGTAGTTGGTGATCGGCATGATGCCGGGTACCACCGGGATGTCCACGCCCAGCTTCTGTGCGCGCTCGACGAAGTAGAAGTAGCTGTCGGCGTTGAAGAAGTACTGGGTGATGGCGCTGTCGGCGCCCGCCTTGACCTTGTGCACGAAGTTGGCCAGGTCGGTTTCAAAATTACGAGCCTGCGGGTGCATTTCGGGGTAGGCGGCCACTTCCAGGTGAAAGTGGTCAGCGGTTTCCTGGCGAATGAACTCGACCAGGTCGCTGGCGTAGCGCAGTTCACCACTGGCCATGCCCATGCCGGAGGGCAGGTCGCCACGCAGGGCGACGATGCGCTTGATGCCGGCAGCCTTGTATTCCGCCAGCAAGGCGCGCAGGTCGTCCTTGGAGTCGCCCACGCACGACAGGTGCGGTGCGGCCGGTACCTTCACTTCGCTCTCCAGCTGCAGCACGGTGTTCAGCGTGCGGTCGCGGGTCGAGCCACCGGCACCGTAGGTGCAGGAGAAGAAGTCCGGGTTGTAGGTGGCCAGCTGGCGAGCGACGCCCATCAGCTTTTCGTGACCGGCGTCGGTCTTGGTCGGGAAGAACTCGAAACTGTAGCGGCGTTCTTGTGACATCACTCGTTCCTCAAGCAGCCTGCTTCAAGCGGCAGGCTGCAAGTAAAAGCCAGGGCGGTGTGGGCCGGCCTGGCTTGGGCATCGTTGCGAAGCGTTGCCTGCGACTACTTAGTAGCGGTAGGCGTGCGGCTTGAACGGGCCTTCGACGGTCACGCCGATGTAGTCGGCTTGCTGCTTGGTCAGCTTGGTGACCACGCCGCCGAAGCCGCGGACCATTTCCAGGGCCACTTCTTCGTCGAGTTTCTTCGGCAGTACTTCAACGGTCAGGCGCTCGGCTTTCTGCTCGGCCGACAGGTCGGCGTACTTCTGCTCGAACAGGAAGATTTGTGCCAGCACCTGGTTGGCGAACGAACCGTCCATGATGCGGCTTGGGTGGCCAGTGGCATTACCCAGGTTGACCAGGCGGCCTTCTGCCAGCAGGATCAGGTAGTCGTCGTTCTGCGGGTCGAAGCTGCCAGCGCCGGTGCGGTGGATCTTGTGCACCTGCGGCTTGACCTCTTCCCAGGCCCAGTTCTTGCGCATGAAGGCGGTATCGATCTCATTGTCGAAGTGGCCGATGTTGCAGACCACGGCACGCTTCTTCAGGGCCTTGAGCATGTTGGCATCGCAGACGTTGACGTTACCGGTGGTGGTGACGATCAGGTCGATCTTGCCCAGCAGGGCCTTGTCGATGCTGGCTTCGGTGCCGTCGTTGATACCGTCGATGAACGGCGAGACCAGCTCGAAGCCGTCCATGCAGGCCTGCATGGCGCAGATCGGGTCAACTTCGGTGACCTTGACGATCATGCCTTCCTGACGCAGGGACTGGGCCGAGCCCTTGCCCACGTCACCGTAGCCGATCACCAGCGCTTGCTTGCCCGACAGCAGGTGGTCGGTACCACGCTTGATGGCGTCGTTCAGGCTGTGACGGCAGCCATACTTGTTGTCGTTCTTGCTCTTGGTGACCGAGTCGTTGACGTTGATCGCCGGGACTTTCAGCTCGCCCTTGGCCAGCATGTCCAGCAGGCGATGCACGCCAGTGGTGGTCTCTTCGGTTACACCGTGCACGCGGTCCAGCACTTGCGGGTATTTCTTGTGCAGCAGCTCGGTCAGGTCACCACCGTCGTCGAGGATCATGTTGGCGTCCCATGGCTGGCCATCCTTGAGGATGGTCTGCTCCAGGCACCACTCGTACTCTTCTTCGGTTTCACCTTTCCAGGCGAATACCGGGATACCGGCGGCGGCGATCGAAGCGGCGGCCTGGTCTTGAGTAGAGAAGATGTTGCAGGACGACCAGCGCACTTCGGCACCCAGGGCAACCAGGGTTTCGATCAGCACGGCAGTCTGGATGGTCATGTGGATGCAGCCCAGGATCTTCGCACCCTTGAGCGGTTGCTCGGCCAGGTACTTGCGACGCAGGCCCATCAGCGCAGGCATTTCCGATTCGGCAATGATGGTTTCGCGACGGCCCCAGGCGGCCAGGGAGATGTCAGCGACTTTGTAATCGGTAAAACCAGCAGGCATGTTTGCAGCGCTCATGAGAGCCTCCATTCGTAGTGTGCGAATGGGCGCCGTTGTGCGTTAAGCGCCCGCGAGAGCGAGCAACGCCCCATCCGAGCCTGACAGGCCTAGCCTGCTGCAGCGCCCCTCGGACAGGTGGCGGGCATGGCACCGCTGTGGGCAACCATGTGAAGCGGCGCAGATTATAGCCGCCCCCGGCAGCTTGCCCAAGGTTTTCCGTCGATTAATCGCGACGATAGTCGATGTTCAATGGAGCGAAGGCAGCCGCTCTGCCATCATTGCTACACGTTAGCCAAGCAGGTCAGGAGCAAAGATGAACTTTCACACCCGTAAGTGGGTTAAACCCGAAGACCTCAACCCTAATGGCACCCTGTTCGGTGGCAGCCTGTTGCGCTGGATCGACGAAGAGGCGGCCATCTACGCCATCGTCCAGTTGGGCAACCAGCGTGTAGTGACCAAGTACATTTCCGAAATCAACTTCGTCAGTGCTTCGCGTCAGGGTGACATCATCGAACTGGGCATTACTGCCACCGAATTCGGCCGCACCTCGATCACCCTCAAGTGCGAAGTGCGCAACAAGATCACCCGCAAGAGCATTCTTACCGTCGACAAGATGGTGTTCGTCAACCTCGGTGACGACGGCTTGCCGGCAGCGCACGGGCGCACCGAGATCAAGTATGTCCAGGACCAGTTCCCGGATTCGGCAGTCGAGTGATTTTCTGGGGCTGCTCCGCAGCCCATCGCGACACAAGGCCGCGCCCACAGGAAGTCGCATTCTCGCTGTGGGAGCGGCCTTGTGCCGTGAGTGGCCGCAAAGCGGCCCCGGCAATCTCAAGGCTGGGCGCTGACCTTGCGCACCACTCGCCCGATGCTCAAGCCCTGCACCAGGATCGACGACAACACCACGATGTAGGTGATCGACAGCAGCAAGTCACGCTCCTCGCCCAGTGGCAGCGACAGCGCCAGGGCCACCGACACCCCGCCACGCAGGCCACCCCAGGTCAGCACCCGCACCGTGCCTTTGGGCACCGGGCGCCAGCGGCGCAGCAGGACGATGGCCGGGGCCACGGTCAGCAGCCTCGACAGCAGCACCGCCAGCGCCAGCACGCTGCCGGCCGCCAGGTGCATCCAGTTGAACGGCAGCAGCAACAGCTCCAGGCCGATCAGTGCGAACAGCAGGGCATTGAGCATGTCATCGATCAGCTCCCAGAAACCGTCCATGTAGCGACGGGTCATGTCGTTCATCGCCAGGTTGCGTCCCAGGTTGCCGATGATCAGGCCGGCCACCACCATGGCGATCGGCGCCGAAACGTGCAGCTCGTAGCACATGGCCGAGCCACCGATGACCAGCGCCAGGGTCAGCATGACTTCCACCTGGTACTGCTCGATGCTCTTGATCATGCGGTAGGTGGCGTAGCCGATCAGGCCACCAAACACCACGCCACCGATGGCCTCGCGGGCGAACAGGATCGCCGTGTCGGTCATGCTCGGCGTTTCACCCAGCTGGATGATGCCCAGCAACACGGTGAACACCACTACCGCAGTGCCGTCGTTGAACAGCGACTCGCCGACGATGGTGGTTTTGAGCGGTTTGGAGGCGTTGGCGGTACGCAGCGCGCCCAGCACGGCAATCGGGTCGGTGGGCGAGATGAGCGCACCGAACAGCAGGCAGTAGATCAGCGGCACTTGCCAGCCAAACATCGCGAATACCCAGTGCGACAGGTAGCCGATGACCACGGTGGCGATCAGCACCCCAATTGTTGCGAGCAACCCTATCGGCCAGCGGTAACTGCGCAAATCGCTAAGGTTCACGTGCAAGGCGCCGGCAAACAGCAGGAACGCCAGCATCCAGTGCATCAACAGGTCGTTGAAATCGATCTGGTTCATCAGCCCTTCGACGCGCTCTTCCAGGCCAGGGAAGCCGATCAGGCTAAGGCCCTGCAGTATCAGGGAGAACAGCAGTGCCGTGACCATCACACCGATGGCGGGCGGCAGGCCGATGAAACGGTAATTTACATAGGTGAGGAGGGTGGTGAGGCAGATAAACGCGGCAACTAATTCAAGCATCCCGAATCCTGTGACAGTGGCTTCCAAGTCGTTACCCGAATGGCTCGGGCAGTTCTTTGATGACCTGGCACGGGGTTCGGGACACAAGCTTTGACCGGATTCGTTCCAATCGTTCCCATGTAAGGGGGCCGCACAGCGGCCCCTGAACGCTATATATTCACAGCAATAAAAAAGCCATTAAGGATAAGAAGGCGTGTTGGCAACATCCCTGGTGCTGGTCGCCGCCCTGCTGCATGCGACCTGGAATACCCTGATCAAATTCAGCGGCGAGCGCTTGCTGGTGATCGCCAGCATGGACACGGTGGCCTTGGTGTTCGCGGTGCTGGCGGTCGCCTTCGTCGATGTGCCGCCGGCGGAAATATGGCCCTGGTTGGTTGCCTCGGCGCTGGCCGAGCAGCTGTACCGCTATCTGCTGATCAAGGCCTACCGCGTGGGCGACCTGGGGCTGGTCTATCCTCTGATGCGCGGGCTGTCGCCGCTGGTGGTGCTGGGGCTGACCCTGGCCTTTGCCGGGGAGTCGCTGAGCCAGCAGCAGATCATCGGCATCTTGCTGATCCCTTGTGGCATGGCTTGCCTGTTATGGCAGGGCGGTGGCGGTGACCGGCTGCCCTGGTCGATGCTGCCGGTGGTCGCCCTGATCGGTCTGTGCATCGGCTGTTACACCTGGTTCGACGGCCAGGCGGTGCGCTTATGGGGCAAACCGTGGGATTACCTGGTGTGGCTGACTCTGCTCAGTGCCTGGCAATTCCCGCTGCTGGCCGGGGTGGCGCGGCGGGCTCCGTTCGCCCTGTTCTGGCGAACGCAATGGCGCCTGGGCCTGGCGGTAGGGCTCTGCGTGTTGTTCAGTTATGCGCTGGTGTTGTGGGCCATGCACCTGGGGTCGGTGGCCGAGGCGGCTGCGTTGCGGGAGTTGAGCGTGATCCTGGTGGTGTTGCTGGGTATGCGTTACCTCAAAGAACCTTTTGGCGGGCCAAGACTCCTAGCTTGCGGGCTGGTCCTTGCAGGCATGCTGGTGATGAAGCTCTAACCTATTTTCGAACAAGGAGTCCTGAGCATGACCGTTGCCCTGTGGTGCATCCTGATCGCGCTGATGCTGAACCCGCTGTGTGCCTTGATCGCCAAAGTGGCCAGCGGCCGGTTTGGCCTCAAGGACAATCACGACCCGCGCGCTTTCCTTGATACCTTGTCGGGCTTGCCGCGGCGGGCCCATGCAGCGCAGCAGAATGGCTACGAGGCGTTCCCGGCGTTTGCTGCTGCGGTACTGGTGGCGGATATCGTCGGCAATGCCGAGCAGGTGACGCAGGATGTGCTGGGGGTGATGTACATCACCAGCCGCTTGCTTTACATCATCTGCTACCTGGCCGATTGGGCGGCCTTGCGCTCGCTGGTGTGGTTTGCCGGGTTGGCAATTATCGTGTCGTTCTTCGTGGTTTCCATCTGAAGCCGCGTTGCCTGCTTCGCGGGCGAGCCCGCGAAGAATTCACCGCCGATCAAAGTACCTTAGGTACCTCAGGTAGTGGCTGGCCTTTAGGCCAGAGCATCCAGATCTGCCCCTGCTGCTTCATGTTCCCCGCCAGCTCGCCGGCTTCCGGCCCGGTGCCCCAGAACAGGTCGGCGCGCACTTCACCCGCAATCGCCCCTCCCGTGTCCTGCGCACCCACCGGGCGCACCACTGGCGAGCCGTCCGGGCGCGTGGTGGAAAGCCACAACAGGCTGCCCAGCGGAATCACCTTGCGGTCGATGGCCACGCTGTAGCCCGCTGTCAGCGGTACGTTCAACGAACCGCGCGGGCCTTCGTTACTGTCCGGGCGGGTGCTGAAGAACACATAGCTGGGGTTGCTGGCCAGCAGTTCCGGTACCCGCTGCGGATTGGCCTGGGCCCAGGCATGAATGGCACCCATGCTCACGTCTTCTTTTTTCAACTGACCCTGCTCCACCAGCCAGCGGCCGATCGGCCGGTAGGGGTGGCCGTTCTGATCGGCGTAGCCCAGGCGCAGCTGACGGCCGTCTTCCAGTTGTACCCGCCCAGAACCCTGGATCTGCAGGAATTGCAGGTCCATCGGGTCGGTCAGCCAGGCCAGCACCGGTGCCTTGACGCCGTTACGGTTGATCACTTCGGCAGTGTCGTATGGCTTGAGCACCCGGCCATCAAGCCGGCCGCGCAGGCGTTTACCCTTGAGTTCGGGGTACACGCTGGCAAGGTCGACCACGATCATGTCATCAGGAATGCCGTAGACCGCCACATGGTTGGTCGCTGACTGGCTCAGGCTGCCGGGGTAGACCGGCTCGTAGTAGCCGGTAATCAGGCCGTTGGCCTTGTTCTCGGCAGAGCGCAGGCCGTATACCTGCAGGTTCTGTTCAAGGAATGTACGTACCTGGGCGGCGCTCGCCGTGGCGTTGCCGGCCGATTCGCAGGTGGCGGCCCACACTGGGTCGCGCTTGAGTTTCTCACAGCCGTTGCGCCAGGCGTAGAAACCGGCCAGCAGGTCTTCGTCGCTGACTGCAGGCAGGTCTTTGAATGTGGCCGGAGCATAAGTGGCGATGGCGTGGGGCTCGGGCTTGGCGGTCTCGCCGCCGTTGCAGCCGGCCAGCAACGCCAGCACCGGAAGTGTCCAGGCCAGGTGGCGCAAGGCAGATGTCATGTGTGCATTCCTGTCATGGGCGAACATGAAGATTCGCCCCTGTTTTTTATGTGGCTATTGGTGTTTGGCCCTTGGACGGCGATACTGGCCGCCCATTTGCGTAGGCCGAAGTGAGCGTGATGTTGAAGCGATTGACCGTTGTTCTGCTGGCAGCCCTGGCCCTGAGCGGTTGCGACCGGGTTGACCCGAACTCGCCGCTGGGCAAGCGCAAGGTAATCTTCAAGGACATGCTCAAGACCAGCGAAGACCTGGGCGGTATGCTGCGTGGCCGGCTGCCGTTCGACGGGCTGAAGTTTGCCGATGGCGCGCTGAAGCTGGACAGCCTTTCGCACCAGCCCTGGCAGCACTTCCCCGAGGTACGCGATGGCGGTGATAGCGCCGCGCGCGCAGCGGTATGGGAGCGCCAGGCGCGCTTTCATGAACTGGCCCGGCAGCTGGAAAGCGTTACGGGCGAGCTGGTCGATGTCAGCCGCAGCCAGCCGCTGGACGCTGCACAGCTGAAAGCGCCGATGGACAAGGTCGAAGCGGCGTGCAAGGCGTGCCATACCGAGTTTCGTAATCATTGATGACCTGCTGTGGCCTCATCGCCGGCAAGCCAGCCCCCACAGGTACTGCGCAGTAATTGAGGGCAGTGTGATACCTGTGGGAGCTGGCTTGCCGGCGATGAGGCCAGTAAGGGCAACGCAAATCGCTGTCAGTGATCCAGATCGTCTACCGCTTTCTGCAATTCTTTACGCGATTCGGCAAGCTTGTCCTTGCGCTTGTTGATCTTCTCCGCGTCGCCTTTTTTCTCGGCTTTCTTCAGGTCTTTTTCCCGCTGCACCACTTCGTGACGTGCATCCAGCACCTTCTGCTCACGCTCTTTGCGCAGGCTCGCGTCGGTGCAGTTGTCCACGCCACGCAGTGCTTCCTCCAGCCCTGCGACCTGGTCGCTGTTGCCGTGGTCGCGGGCGATTTTCAACTGGTTCTCGATGGCGCTGCGCTTGGCGGCGCAACCGGTCAGGCCTGGGTCCGGCTGGGCCGCTTGTACAGCTCCCGCAGCCAAACCCAGTGATGCGAGCAGGAAAAGAGTCGAAATGCGTTTCATGAAAAGCCTCCTGAACGGGGCGGGGCAGCAAAAGTTGGTGGAAATCCTGCCTTGGTTTTGCCCATTTAGGAACCCTTGGTGAGGTTTTCGGCTTGAATCTCGGGTTTTTCCTACGAGCTAAATGGTAAAAAATCATTGCTCAATGCGCTGGGGGCTAGCGGGGAACCCCTCTATGCCGGTTTTCGCCAACCGTGCAGCAATGGCCTGCACCTCAGGGGCCGCGAAGAAATCCACAAGTTGGCGCGAGCGTTTTGCGCCAATGCCGGGCACGGTTTGCCATTGCCCGGCACTGCGTGAAGCCAGCTCTGCCCAGTCGCCCGTCAGTTGCAGATGCTTGCTGACGGGCGCGCCAATGCCGCGCAGCCACAGATCGAATGGCCGTGAGCGTGCTTGGTCGAAACTGCCCAGCAGCTGTGCGGCCGTCAGGCTACTTATGCCGGGTACCTGCTGCAGGCGCTCGGCATCAAGATGCAGCCAATCGGTCATTGATGTTACCAAGCCCGCTTCGACCAGCCGGCGCCACGTGCCGGGCCCGGTACGCGGCAAGGCCAGGCCTTGTTTTCCGCCAAGCCAGGTAAGCCGGGCAATGAATTGCTCTTCACAGCCTTCGCTGGCCTGCCAGCAGCTGTGGGCATGATGCTGGTCGGGTGCAGGCGCGGCCAGTGGCTGGCGCTCGACAGCGCGGTGCACGACGTGGTCCAAGCGTGGAATGGTCAGCCCGGCAAGACTGATGGCCACCTGGTCGCCGGGGCGGATGTCCAAGGCTTGCCAGCGCGCCAGCGAGCCAAGGCTTACCTGGGAAATGCGCCGGTCATCGAGGGTTACCGGCTGTACCTGCACAATGGGCGTGACCCTGCCGGTGCGGCCAACCCGAAAGCGCACGTCGCGCACTTCGGCCAAGGCTTGTACATAGGGGTATTTCCAGGCCGCGATCCAGTACGGTGCCTTGGCCTGCCAGCGCTTGGCGGGCGGCCGGCGGCCCTGGCGCAGGATCACGCCGTCGGTGGCGAAGGGCAGGGGGGAGTTGTACCAGTGCCCACGCCAGTGCGTTGCATCTTCCAACGTGTCGATGGCGATGCTGTAACGCTGGCTATCCGGGAAACCCAGGTGTGCGAGTTGTGCGAGGCGTTCGGCTTGTTGGTCGGGGCCCTGCGGCCAGCCCCATACGAACAGGCCGATAGTGTCCCCTTGCTCGGCGGTCAGTTGCTTGCGTGCGAGCAGCCCGGCCACAGTGCCGCGGGCGTTGGTGCTGCCTGCCTTGGCTTGTATATGTTCGTTCAGGCGCAGATACAGCTCACCTTGCAAGTGCAGGTCAATCGGCATGGGCAACTGTCGGGTGACTGCGCCCAGTTGTGGAATGTGGTGGCTCCAGTCATGGCCATGTACACCGTCACCCCGGCTGGTGAGCTGCACCAATCGACCCTGCTGGTAAGTGAGGGAAACTGCAACACCGTCGACCTTGGGCTGTACCCACACGCCGGTCTTGCCGGCCATCCATCGCGCTACGGCCTGGCGGTCTGCCAGCTTGTCGACGCCGGTATGCGGCACGGGGTGGGTGACCGGGCCACGAGCGCTGGCCAAAGGGGAGGGGCTGCTGCCAACCGCGAAGCACTGCTGCAGGTGATTCAGGCGCTCGCGGCTTTGGTCGTACAGTTCATCGGCGACCAGGGCAACACCCTGGCGATGGTAGTGCTCGTCCCATCGGGTGAGCGTGGCGCGCAGCTGCGCAACTTCGGCCTCGGCCTGTTGCGGGTTCCAGTCAGGGCATGAGGTAGCCCTGGCCAATGGGGCGTTCAGCGTAAATAGCAGGGTGAACAACAGCAGATACGGCATGGCCAGCATCCTTGCATGGCGGGTGGGCCCTCCAGCCTAGGCAGGTTCGCGGGCGCTTGCCGCCGCGCGATTGTCAGCCGATATGTCACAAAAAAGCCCCTGCCGATTGCTCGGCAGGGGCTTTCGCCTGGTGCTGTAGGAAGCTTACAGGCCGGCAGCGTCACGCAACGACTGGGCGCGGTCGGTGCGCTCCCAGGTGAAGGTGGTGAAGGTGTCGTCGCCGACAGTCTTCTGCTGCGGCTCGCGGCCGAAGTGGCCGTAGGCAGCGGTTTCCTGGTACATCGGGTGCAGCAGGTCGAGCATGGTGGTGATGGCGTACGGACGCAGGTCGAAGCACTCGCGCACCAGCTGGATGATCTTGTCGTCGGAGACCTTGCCGGTACCGAAGGTGTTGATCGAGATGGAGGTCGGCTGGGCCACGCCAATGGCGTACGACACCTGGATCTCGCAACGCTCGGCCAGGCCGGCGGCAACGATGTTCTTGGCTACGTAGCGGCCGGCATAGGCGGCGGAACGGTCGACCTTGGACGGGTCCTTGCCGGAGAACGCACCACCACCATGGCGGGCCATGCCGCCGTAGGAGTCGACGATGATCTTGCGGCCGGTCAGGCCACAGTCACCCACCGGGCCACCGATGATGAAGTTGCCGGTCGGGTTGATGTGGTACTGGGTGCCCTTGTGCAGCAGCTCGGCAGGCAGGGTGTGCTTGACGATCAGCTCCATCACGGCTTCTTGCAGGTCTTTCTGCGAGACTTCAGGGTTGTGCTGGGTCGACAGCACCACGGCGTCGATACCGACCACCTTGCCGTTTTCGTAGCGGCAGGTGACCTGCGACTTCGCATCCGGGCGCAGCCACGGCAGCAGGCCGGACTTGCGCGCTTCGGCCTGGCGCTCAACCAGACGGTGCGAGAAGCAGATCGGTGCCGGCATCAGTACTTCGGTTTCGTTGCTGGCATAACCGAACATCAGGCCCTGGTCACCGGCGCCCTGGTCTTCAGGTTTGGAGCGGTCCACGCCCTGGGCGATGTCCACAGACTGCTTGCCGATGATGTTCATCACGGCGCAGGTGGCGCCGTCGAAGCCGACGTCGGAGCTGTTGTAGCCGATGTCGATGATGACCTTGCGCACCAGGTCTTCCAGGTCGACCCAGGCCGAGGTGGTGACTTCGCCGGCAATGATGGCGACACCGGTCTTGACCAGGGTTTCGCACGCTACGCGGGCATATTTGTCCTGGGCGATGATGGCATCAAGGACGGCGTCCGAAATCTGGTCGGCGATCTTGTCCGGATGCCCTTCGGACACGGACTCGGAGGTGAAAAGGGAGTATTCGCTCATCTCGAAGGTTCCTGAAATTTACCGATGGTGTATGTCGCCAGCCGTCCGCTGGAAATGGCGGACCTGGATCTGGAAACCGTTACGCAAGCCCACGTACAGGCTGTCCCCATGGGCCAGCCCGGCAGCGTTGGCCCAGCGGGCCAGGTCGTCCTGTTCAAAGCCAAGCCAAAGGTCGCCGCAGGCGTCCCGCGCCCACCCTTGGTCATGGCTGCACAACTCGGTGACCAGCAGGCTGCCGCCTGCCTTCACCCGCTTGGCCAGCTGGCGCAAGGCCAGGGCCGGATCGCTGAAATGGTGCAGCACCATGTTCAGCACAACGCAGTCGGCGGCCACATCCGTTGCACCCAGTGCATCGGCCAACTGCAGGTTCACGTTGTCGAGCCCCTCGCGCTGGCAGACCTGGCGCGCCAGTTCGAGCATGGTCGGGCTGTTGTCCAGCGCGGTGACCCGGGCGAAGCGCCGGGCCAGGTCGGGGAGGAAGCCACCGTCCCCGGGGCCGACCTCCAGGGCACTGGCGGCCGGGTCGAAATGCAGTTTGTCGAGCAGCGCCAGCAGGCTTTCGCGGTACTGCGGCAGCCCGGCGATCAAATCTTGCTGTGCGCGAAACTTCTCTTCCACGCGCAGGAAGAAATCCTGGCTGGTAACCGCGCGGCGTTGTTGCACCTGGGCTATTCGCGCCTGCACGGCCGGCGGCAGGGCCAGCTCGTCGACTTCTTCGAGCAGCGCCGCATGCAGCCGACCGCCCAGGCGCAGGCTGTCGGGCAGTGCGCGGCGATAGAAGATGGCGTTGCCTTCGCGGCGCGTTGCCACCAGCTCGGCCTGGGCCAGCACCTTCAGGTGGTGGCTCATGCCCGACTGGCCGATGTCGAAGATCTGCGCCAGCTCCAGCACGCCGAACGAGTCGTTGGCCAGGGCGCGCAATACATTCAGGCGCAGCGCGTCCCCACTGGCTTTGCACAAGGCGGCCAATGTTTCGTGTTGCTCGGGGTTTGATTGCGCACGCAGGTTCATGGGGCGGCAGTCTAGACAGGCATCGATGCCCTAGCAAGGCCAATATCAAAAAGTTTTGATATTGGGTGATGGGCGGGGCGGTTAACCCGGTTTTGCCCCGAATTGAATGCCAATCACAGGAAAATCCCCCGACTGCGACCATACGTCATTGCCCCAAGCCCCCCCAGTGGGCGAAAATGGCCGCCTTTTTCGTAACACTACCTATTCAAGCCCCCAGGAGATCAGCGATGCCCAGCCGTCGTGAACGTGCCAACGCCATTCGTGCCCTCAGCATGGATGCCGTGCAAAAGGCCAACAGCGGCCATCCAGGTGCCCCCATGGGCATGGCGGATATCGCCGAAGTGCTTTGGCGCGACTATCTGAAGCACAACCCGAGCAACCCGAGTTTCGCCGACCGTGACCGCTTTGTGCTGTCCAACGGCCACGGCTCGATGCTGATCTACTCGCTGCTGCACCTGACCGGCTACGACGTCACCCTCGATGACCTCAAGTCGTTCCGCCAGCTGCACAGCCGTACCCCGGGCCACCCGGAGTTCGGCTACACCCCGGGTGTCGAGACCACCACCGGCCCGCTGGGCCAGGGCCTGGCCAACGCCGTGGGCTTTGCCCTGGCCGAGAAAGTACTGGGCGCCCAGTTCAACCGTGAAGGCCACAACGTCGTCGACCACCACACCTATGTGTTCCTGGGCGATGGCTGCATGATGGAAGGTATTTCCCATGAAGTCGCCTCGCTGGCCGGCACCCTGGGCCTGAACAAGCTGGTCGCCTTCTACGACGACAACGGCATTTCCATCGACGGTGAAGTGGAAGGCTGGTTCACTGACGACACGCCGAAGCGTTTCGAGTCCTACAACTGGCTGGTGATCCGCAACGTCAACGGCCACGACGCCGACGAGATCCGTACCGCCATCGAGACCGCCCGCAAGAGCGACCGTCCGACCCTGATCTGCTGCAAGACCATCATCGGTTTCGGTTCGCCGAACAAGCAGGGCAAGGAAGACTGCCACGGTGCTCCGCTGGGCAACGACGAAATCGCCCTGGCGCGCAAGGAACTGAACTGGAACCACGGTCCGTTCGAAGTCCCTGCCGACATCTACGCCGAGTGGGACGCCAAGCAAGCCGGTGCCAAGGCCGAAGCCGAATGGAGCCAGCGTTTCGATGCCTATGCCGCTGCCTTCCCGGAACTGGCCAGCGAACTCAAGCGCCGCCTGAGCGGTGAGCTGCCGGCCGACTTCGCAGAAAAAGCCGCTGCCTATATTGCTGAAGTCGCGGCCAAGGGCGAGACCATTGCCAGCCGCAAGGCCAGCCAGAACACCCTGAACGCCTTTGGCCCGCTGCTGCCGGAATTGCTGGGCGGCTCGGCCGACCTGGCCGGCTCCAACCTGACCTTGTGGAAAGGTTGCAAGGGCGTCAGCCATGAAGATGCCAATGGCAACTACATGTACTACGGCGTGCGCGAGTTCGGCATGACCGCGATCATGAACGGCGTTGCCCTGCACGGTGGCCTGGTGCCTTACGGCGCGACCTTCCTGATGTTCATGGAATACGCCCGCAACGCCGTGCGCATGTCTGCCCTGATGAAGCAGCGCGTGATCCACGTCTACACCCACGATTCCATCGGCCTGGGCGAAGACGGCCCGACCCACCAGCCGATCGAGCAACTGGCCAGCCTGCGCAGCACGCCAAACCTGGACACCTGGCGCCCGGCCGATGCGGTGGAATCCGCCGTGTCCTGGAAGCACGCTCTGGAGCGCAAGGACGGCCCGTCGGCGCTGATCTTCTCGCGTCAGAACCTGCAGCATCAGGTGCGCAGCGATGCGCAGATCGCCGACATCGCCCGTGGCGGTTACGTGCTCAAGGATTGCGCTGGCGAGCCTGAGCTGATCCTGATCGCCACCGGTTCGGAAGTGGGCCTGGCTGTTCAGGCGTTCGACAAACTGACCGAGCAAGGCCGCAAGGTGCGTGTCGTGTCGATGCCGAGCACCAGCGTGTTCGACGCTCAGGATGCAGCCTACAAGCAGTCCGTGCTGCCGCTGGAAGTGGGTGCGCGCATCGCCATCGAAGCTGCCCACGCCGACTTCTGGTACAAGTACGTCGGCCTGGAAGGCCGTATCATTGGCATGACCACTTACGGTGAGTCGGCGCCAGCTTCGGCACTGTTCGAAGAGTTCGGCTTCACCCTGGAAAACATCCTCGGTACTGCCGAAGAGCTGCTGGAAGACTGATACAAGGAAGGCGAGGGCCGTTGGCCCTCGTTCGCGGCACAAGGCCGCTCCCACAGGGTATTGCGCATGCCGTTCTCTGTGGGAGCGGCCTTGTGTCGCGAATGGGCCGCATGGCGGCCCCGTTCAACTGCCGGAGTTCAAGAGCTACCTATGCCCCACCTGCGTCCCTACAAAGTTGCACTCAACGGTTATGGCCGCATCGGCCGCTGTGTCCTGCGCGCGCTGGTCGAGCGGGGGGCAAAGGCCGGGTTCGAGATCGTCGCGCTGAACGACCTGGCCGACCAGGCCAGCCTTGAGTACCTGACACGCTTCGACTCCACCCACGGGCGTTTCCCCGGCGAGGTGAAAGTCGACGGTGACTGTCTGCATATCAATGGCGACTGCGTGAAGGTTATGCGCAGTGCCACCCCCGAAGGCATCGACTGGGCTGCGCTGGACATCGACCTGGTGCTGGAGTGCACCGGTGCCTACAACACCCGTGCTGATGGCCAGCGCTTTCTCGACGCCGGCGCGCCGCGCGTGCTGTTCTCGCAACCGATGGCCAGTGAAGCCGACGTCGATGCCACGGTGGTCTACGGCATCAACCAGGCGTGCCTGACCGGCAGCGAGCGCCTTGTGTCCAATGCCTCGTGCACCACCAACTGCGGCGTGCCACTGCTGCGTGTGCTGGACCAGGCGTTCGGCATCGAATACGTGCAGATCACCACCATCCACTCGGCGATGAACGACCAGCCGGTGATCGACGCCTACCACCACGAAGACCTGCGCCGCACGCGTTCGGCCTTCCAGTCGGTGATCCCGGTGTCCACTGGTCTGGCCCGTGGCATCGAGCGCCTGCTCCCGGAACTTGCCGGGCGAATCCAGGCCAAAGCGGTACGTGTACCGACCGTCAACGTCTCGTGCCTGGACATCACCCTGCAGACCGCCCGGGACACCAGCGCGGCCGAGGTCAACCGGGTGTTGCGCGAGGCCGCGCTGGAAGGCCCGCTGAAAGGCTTGTTGGCCTACACCGAGTTGCCGCACGCCAGCTGTGATTTCAACCATGACCCGCATTCGGCGATTGTCGATGCCAGCCAGACCCGTGTTTCCGGCCCCCGCCTGGTGAACTTGCTGGCCTGGTTCGACAACGAATGGGGTTTTGCCAACCGTATGCTCGACGTTGCCGAACACTTTCTGCACGTCGTTCACCCAACCCGCAACAAACAGCCCTGAAGGACTGCATTCATGACCGTGTTGAAGATGACCGACCTCGACCTGCAAGGTAAGCGCGTACTGATCCGCGAAGACCTCAACGTGCCTGTGAAGGACGGTGTGGTAACCAGCGACGCGCGTATCCTGGCAGCGCTGCCGACCATCAAGCTGGCGCTGGAGAAGGGCGCGGCGGTAATGGTCTGCTCGCACCTGGGCCGCCCGACCGAAGGCGAATTCTCTGCCGAGAACAGCCTCAAGCCGGTTGCCGACTACCTGAGCAAGGCCCTGGGCCGTGATGTGCCGCTGGTGGCCGACTACCTGGACGGTGTCGCGGTACAAGCCGGTGAGCTGGTGCTGTTCGAGAACGTGCGCTTCAACAAGGGCGAGAAAAAGAACGCCGACGAGCTGGCGCAGAAGTACGCTGCCCTGTGCGATGTGTTCGTCATGGACGCTTTCGGCACCGCTCACCGCGCCGAAGGTTCGACCCACGGTGTGGCCAAGTTCGCCAAGGTTGCCGCTGCCGGTCCGCTGCTGGCGGCCGAGCTGGATGCCCTGGGCAAAGCTCTGAAAGCCCCGGCCAAGCCGATGGCGGCCATTGTTGCCGGCTCCAAGGTGTCTACCAAGCTGGACGTGCTGAACAGCCTGAGCAGTGTGTGCGACCAGCTGATCGTCGGTGGCGGTATTGCCAACACCTTCCTGGCTGCGGCCGGCCACCCGGTGGGCAAGTCGCTGTACGAGCCGGACCTGGTAGACACCGCCAAGGCCATCGCCGCCAAGGTCAGTGTACCGCTGCCAGTCGACGTGGTGGTTGCCAAGGCGTTTGCCGAGAGCGCCGAAGCTACCGTCAAGGCTATTGCCGACGTTGCTGCCGATGACATGATCCTGGATATCGGCCCGCAAACCGCGGCCAACTTCGCTGAGCTGCTGAAGTCGTCGAAGACCATCCTGTGGAACGGCCCGGTCGGCGTGTTCGAGTTCGACCAGTTCGGCAACGGCACCAAGGTGCTGGCCAAAGCCATTGCCGAGAGCGCAGCGTTTTCTATCGCCGGTGGCGGTGACACCCTGGCCGCCATCGACAAATATGGCGTTAGCGAGCAAATCTCCTACATTTCTACCGGTGGTGGTGCTTTCCTCGAGTTCGTCGAGGGCAAGGTCCTGCCAGCGGTAGCAATCCTGGAAGAGCGGGCCAAAGCCTGATGACGTCGGCGCTTGGCAAAGGGAGTGGCCTGATGGTCAAGCAATTGCCTGTGATGATGCTGGCTGGCCTGCTGAGCGCCTGCTCCGGCAGCCCGGCCTCGGATGGCGACCCGGCGCATCCGCCCAAGGGTGGTTGCTACCAGTCCGAGTGGCAGGCCGAAACCGTGCCGGTCATCAGCAAGCGCGTAGGCCCGGAAGGCCTGGAAAAGTACGACGAAGACCACCAGCGCAAGGCGCCGGGTTGCCCATGACCCCGCGTTTCGTCGGGCCAGGCAACCAAGCGGCTGCTCTGTGGTCATCTAGAGGAAATGTAATGAAAGCGCTTTTGGCCGTAACGGCCCTGGCGACACTGGCAGGATGCTCACTGCTGCAGCCGGCGCCACCCGCCCCGGCAGACAACTGGACCCGTTGGGTCTGTGACACTCAGGTCGAAGTGCTGTGGCGCTTCGCCGATGCACAACGCGACCAGGTCGACGTGCGCCTTGGCGGCGGTGACCAGGTCTACCGGCTCAAGTCCGAGCCGGGTGCTTCGGGTGCGTTGTACAGCGATGGCATGCTGGCCTTCCACACCAAGGGCGAAGAAGGCCTGGTGTACTGGGTGGCAACCAACGATCTGATTGGGCGGGGCTGCAAGGCACCGTGACTGGCCGGGCTGCGTGAATGGCCCACACTACTTGAACAGCAACCGCCCCTGCGGCAGGCTTGCACGAAACAAACGACGCTTGTCGGGAGAGAGATACACAATGGCACTCATTAGCATGCGCCAGATGCTGGACCACGCCGCCGAGTTCGGTTACGGCGTACCAGCTTTCAACGTCAACAACCTCGAGCAGATGCGCGCCATCATGGAAGCGGCTGACAAGACCGACTCCCCGGTGATCGTCCAGGCCTCGGCCGGCGCCCGCAAATACGCCGGTGCCCCGTTCCTGCGTCACCTGATCCTGGCCGCCATCGAAGAATTCCCGCACATCCCGGTGTGCATGCACCAGGACCACGGCACCAGCCCTGACGTTTGCCAGCGCTCCATCCAGCTGGGCTTCAGCTCGGTGATGATGGACGGCTCGCTGGGTGAAGACGGCAAGACCCCGACCGACTACGAGTACAACGTCCGCGTTACTCAGCAAACCGTTGCCATGGCGCACGCTTGCGGCGTTTCGGTTGAGGGCGAGCTGGGCTGCCTGGGTTCGCTGGAAACCGGCATGGCCGGTGAAGAAGACGGCATCGGTGCCGAAGGCGTGCTGGACCACAGCCAGATGCTGACCGACCCGGAAGAAGCGGCCGATTTCGTCAAGAAGACCCAGGTGGACGCCTTGGCGATCGCCATCGGTACCAGCCACGGTGCTTACAAGTTCACCAAGCCACCTACCGGTGACGTGCTGGCCATTGACCGCATCAAGGAAATCCACAAGCGCATCCCCAACACCCACCTGGTGATGCACGGTTCTTCCTCGGTCCCGCAAGAGTGGCTGGCGATCATCAACCAGTACGGCGGCGACATCAAGGAAACCTACGGCGTACCGGTCGAAGAGATCGTCGAAGGCATCAAGCACGGCGTGCGCAAGGTCAACATCGACACCGACCTGCGCCTGGCGTCCACCGGTGCAATGCGTCGCCTGATGGCGCAAAACCCGAGCGAATTCGACCCACGCAAGTTCTTCGGTGAAACCGTCAAGGCCATGCGTGACGTGTGCATCGCCCGTTACGAAGCCTTCGGCACTGCCGGTAATGCCTCGAAGATCAAGCCGATCTCCCTGGAAGGCATGTACCAGCGCTACCTGAAAGGTGAGCTGGCCGCCAAGGTCAACTGATCGACTGGCAGCAGTAAAAAAACCCGCAGCGATGCGGGTTTTTTTATGGGCAACAAAAAGGCGGAACATAATTCCGGCAAACCGACCGTTAGTCGGCTACCGTACAGTTGAACCACTGATAGCGTTCTGATTCCATTGCGTGTTGACACCTCAGGGCTAGAGTACTCATGGATCCAACCGTATTTTGAAGTCGGTCACATAACAGAGAAGCAGCATGGATGGCGCTCAAGCTCAAGTTCAACCACAGCCACTGGATGGCAGCTCGGTCCTTCTGGTGGTAGATGACTACCCCGAGAACCTCATCAGCATGCGGGCGTTGCTGGCCCGGCAGGATTGGCAGGTGTTGACGGCAAGCTCGGGGACGGAAGCCTTGAGTGCGTTGCTCGAACACGATGTCGACCTGGTGTTGCTGGATGTACAGATGCCGGAGATGGATGGTTTCGAAGTCGCCCGGCTTATGCGTGGCAGCCAGCGCACCCGGCTGACACCGATCATATTCCTCACCGCCAACGAACAGTCCGAAGCGGCCGTACTCAAAGGGTACGCCAGCGGCGCTGTGGACTACATGTTCAAACCGTTCGACCCGCAAATTCTCAAGCCCAAGGTCCAGGCCTTGCTCGACCAGCAGCGCAACCGGCGCATGCTGCAGCGCCTGACCCGCGAGCTGGAGGCAGCCAGGGCGTTCAATGCGTCGGTCCTGGAGAACGCTGCCGAGGGCATTCTGGTGGTGGATGCCCAGGGCGTGATCAGTTTTGCCAACCCGGCCATTTCGCGCTTGCTGGCGGCCCCGGTGCAGCATTTTCAGGGGGTACACCTGCTCGACCTCGTGCAACTGGCCAGTGCCAGCCTGTGGGCGGAGTCTGACTTCTACCAGGCCTACCTGGGGCGGCGTATTTTCCGCGTGCATGATGCTCAGTTGCGTACCCTCGATGGCGAACTGGTGCCGGTGGCGTTGTCCTGCGCACCGTTGCCGGCGGACCAGAAGGCCATGGTTGTCACCGTGCTAGACATGTCGGTGGTGCGCAACCTGCACCAGCAGCTGGAATATCAGGCCGTCACCGACCCGCTGACCGGCCTGCTCAACCGCCGTGGTTTCTACCAGGCTGCCGAAGGTGCGTTGCTGCGCAACGAGCGCTCGGACAAGGCGCAGGCATTGATGTACATGGACCTGGATGGCTTCAAGCGCATCAACGACTCGTTGGGCCACGACACCGGTGACCGTGTGCTGCGTTGGGTGGGCGAGCAACTGAAGGATTGCCTGGGCAGCCAGGCCCTGCTGGCACGAATGGGAGGGGATGAATTCACCGCGCTTTTCGACAGCCTGCCCTATCCCGAACAGGCCGGGCGCTATGCCGAGCAATTGCTTGAGCGTATTTCGATCAGCCACCAGATCGAAGGGCTTGATGTGTGCCTTGGGGTCAGCATCGGCATTGCCACCTACCCGGACTGCGGAGCCAATGTCGAAGGCCTGCTGCGCGCAGCCGATGCGGCGATGTACGCCGCCAAGCAGGCTGGGCGCCAGCAGTACCGTTTCTACGACCAGGAGCTCAACGGCCGGGCGCGCTCGCGGCTGATGCTGGAAGACGGTGTGCGCACCGCCATCGAACAGCAGGATTTCACCTTGGTGTATCAGCCGCAGGTGTCTTTCATTGATGGCCGTCTGCGTGGCTTCGAGGCCTTGTTGCGCTGGCAGCATCCCAGCGTGGGCGACGTACCGCCGGGGCTGTTCATTCCGTTGCTGGAAGAAGCACGCCTGATCAACCGCCTGGCCAGCTGGATCTACCGCCAGGGGGCGGCCCAGCGCCAGGCCTGGTACGAACGCTTCCCGGCAGACCTTGTGCTCGGCATCAGCCTGAGCCGCGCGCAGTTTGTCATGCCCGGCCTGGTCGAAGAGTTGCAGCGGGTGATCCAGCTTTACCAGCTTGACCCGGCGCAGCTGGAGGTGGAAGTCGCGGAAACCTCGCTGATGTACAACATTGATGCAGCTATCAAGCAGATACACCGCTTGCGTGAGCTGGGGGTACGTGTGGCCCTGGACGATTTTGGCGCAGGCGACTGTTCGTTGCGCATGCTGCGTGACTTGCCGATCGACACCTTGAAGCTCGACCGCCACCTGGTGGCGCGCTTGCCTGATTCGGCGGTGGATGCTGCCTTGGTCCGCAGTGTGATCGGCCTGTGCGCCGACTACGGCATCACGGTGATCGCCGAGGGTGTTGAAACCCTGGCCCAGGCGGCCTGGCTGAAGGCCAATGGTTGCGAGTATGTGCAGGGTTTTCTGGTGGCTCACCCGATGACCGCGGCGGATGCCAGCGGCTTTCCGGCAATTTTCTCCTGGCCTGGGCCATGATTGGCTAGAATCGGCATTCGTTACGCCGAATGCAGCGCCATGACCGTATTACGTTATCTGCAAGCCTACCCTCCGCACCTGCAAGAGCAGGTGCGGCAGATGATCGACAGCGACCGCCTGGGTGACTACCTGCAGCGCCGCTACCCCGACCGCCATGATGTGCAAAGCGACAAGGCGCTGTATGGCTATGCCCAGGATCTGCGCCAGCAGTACCTGCGCAGTGCGCCGAACCTCGACAAGGTGCTGTTCGACAACCGTCTCGACCTGACCCACCGGGCCTTGGGCCTGAACACGGCAGTGTCGCGGGTGCAGGGCGGCAAGCTCAAGGCGAAGAAGGAAATCCGCATTGCCTCGCTATTCAAGGAGGCTGCGCCGCAGTTCTTGCGCATGATCGTGGTGCACGAACTGGCGCACCTGCGCGAGCGCGATCACAACAAGGCGTTCTACCAGCTCTGCCAGCACATGGAGCCGGACTACCACCAACTGGAATTCGACCTGCGCGTCTACCTGACCTATCGGGAGCTGCCGGGCAACTGCTAAGGACCACGCAGCATGGAAGTGAGCAAGACCAAGAGCAGCTTCTACCGTCGCCTGTACGTCGCCTGGCTGATTGACAGCCAGACCGCGACCAGCGTGCCCGCCCTGATGGAGGCTACCGGCATGCCACGGCGCACGGCCCAGGACACCATCGCCGCGCTGGCCGACCTGGACATCGTCTGCGAGTTCGAACAGCTGGAAGGTGCACGCAACCACGCCGGGCATTACCGCATTCATGACTGGGGGGCGATCGACAAGCAGTGGATCATCCGCCACTTGCGCCAGATCCGCGAAGTGCTGGGTTACCCCTGAGATTTCTGGCGTCTGTACTGGCCTCATCGCCGGCAAGCCAGCTCCCAAAGATAAGGCGTGTCTCTGAGGCCTGCGCGGAACCTGTGGGAGCTGGCTTGCCGACGAAAGGGGTGCAAAGCACCCCTGGCAATGTCAGCCTTTGCGCATCCCGATGTGCGGGATGTCATCTTCAAGATGTTCCTCGCCCACCACCGCAAACCCATGGCTGGCATAAAACGCCTGCAAATGCGTCTGCGCCGACAGGTAGACCGGCACCCCCGGCCAGCAATGCTCCGCTGCCTCTAGCCCTTTGAGCAGCAGCTGTTCTTCAAGACCTGACTCGCGTGCCGCAGGTGAAGTCACCACTCGCCCGATCACCACATCCCCGCCTTGGGACTGCGGATCGAGCAGGCGCACGTACGCCACCAGCTTGTCATCCTGCCAGGCCATGAGGTGCAGGGTATCGTCCGTAAGGTCCTGGCCATCGACTTCCTGATAGGCGCAGCGCTGCTCCACCACGAGCACTTCCGTGCGCAATTGCAGAATGGCGTACAGCTGGTCTTTGCCGAGGTCGGTGTGGTGCTTGCAGAGCCAGTCGACGGACATTGGCGCGAACTCCTTGAGTGGGCCTTCGATCATCGCATGGTCTATGCCCTTCGGCCAAAATAGAGGCTAAATGACACTATTGGCGGCTGCCCTCGGCGGCAGCTTTGTGTAATCTCGTCGGCAGTGTGTGCCCTCCATAACGAAAGGACGTGAGCATGCGGCCACTGCTTTGTGTTCTGGGGTTACTGGCAATGATGCTGGCAACCCCCGCACCGGGTCACGGCAAGCTGCGCCTGGTGGCTGATAGCTGGCCACCGTTTACTGATGCCAATATGCCGGGCGGCGGCCTGGCGACCAGCATCGTCACCACGGCGCTGGCCCGTGCCGGCTACACCAGCGGCTATGAAGAGGCGCCCTGGGCGCGGGCGCTGCTGGGGGTAGGTGAGGGGCGCTACGACGTACTGATCAATGCCTGGTACAACGACTCACGCGCCAACATCGGGCAGTTTTCCAACGCTTACCTGACTAACCGTATTCATCTGTTGCAACGCAAGGGTGAGACATTCCACTACAAGCGCCAGTCGGATTTGTACGCCTACAGCATCGCCGTGGTGCGTGATTACGCCTACTCGCCGGAATTTGACGGCGATACCCGTCTGCACAAGGTGCCGGTGCGCAACTTTTCATCGGCGGTGCGAATGCTGGCGGCAGGGCGGGTGAACCTGGCGGTGGAAGACGAGTATGTGGCCCGCTACAACCTGCAGCGTGAGCCGCAGGAAGTGCGTGATGGGGTGATGCTGGTCGAGCCGCCGCTAGGGGAGAACACCCTGCATATTCTGGTGAGCCTGAAGCACCCGGAACATAAGCGCATCGTCGAGCGCTTCGAGCAGGCGATTGCGGCGATGAAGGCCGATGGCAGCTATGCCCGGCTAATGCGCCAGCATGGCTTCTGATCTGTATCGCCTGTGCCGGCCTCTTCGCGGGCACTCCATATGTCTCAAGCCCTGTGAAGTCCCTGTGGGAGCGGGTTTACCCGCGAAGAGGCAATCACAGGCACCCAAAAATCAGGCCGGAGCACCTTCCTTGATCAGGTGTGCCGCCAAGGTCCGCAACGGCCCCAACTGCCGGCAAATCAACGCCAACTGTGTTTGCACCAACCGCTGATGTTCATCCAGCTCTTCCGGCATCTGCTCCAGTGCATTGGCCAGCGCCTCTTCAGCATCGCTGTGAATGGCCACCGGTAACCGCGCGGCCAGGCCGTTGGCAATCTCGTCCAGGCTGCTGGCCAGGCTTTGCCCGGCGCCTTCGATCAACTGCTCCTGCACCTCTGCCGGCAAGGCCGTGTCGCGGTGCGCGCCCAACCCCGAGAGGTAGCTGAGCAAGGTGTGCGACAACACCAGGAAGCGGAAGCCAACGTCGGCCTCCTTTCGGAAATGCCCTGGCTCCATCAGCATGTTGGCCAGGGTAGTGGACAGCGCCGCGTCGGCGTTATGGGCATTGCGCCGGGCCAGGCGGTAGGCCAGGTCGTCCCGCTTGCCATGGGCATACTGCTGCATGATCTGGCGCAGGTACACGCTGGCGCAGGCCAGGGTATTGGCCAGTGCCTTGTTCAACCGTCGTCCTTGCCAGTCAGGCAGGAACAGGAACACCGCCAGAATGGCGATCAGGCTGCCCACCAGGGTATCGAACAAGCGTGGCAGGAACAGCCCATAGCCATCGCCGATCTGATTGAAGCAGAACAGCACCATCAAGGTGATCGCGGCCGTGGCCAAGGTGTAGCGGGTGGTGCGGTTGACGAAGAACACCACCCCGGCGACCACGGCGAACAAAGACTGGATGACCGGGTTGGGGAACAGGTCGAACAAGGCCCAGCCCACTGTCAGGCCGACGGCGGTGCCGAAAATTCGCTGCACCAGTTTGCGCCGGGTTGCCCCGTAGTTGGGCTGGCACACGAACAGCGTGGTCAGGATGATCCAGTAGCCCTGGGTCGGGTGAATCAGGTGCACCATGCCGTAGCCGATCGACAGCGCCAGCGGCAGGCGCAGGGCATGGCGGAACAACAGCGAGGTCGGCGTGAGCTGGGTGCGCAGGCGTGTCCATACGTCTTTCAGCGAGCGAGGCGAGCGGTCGAGCAGGCTGCTGTCGCTGGCATCGGCCAGGCTGTCCGGGTTGCTGGCGGCGCTCAGCAGGCGGTCCAGTGTTGCCAGGTTGGCGGCCAGCGCCCGCAGCGAGCGCAAAAGGCTGCGCCAGGCCGGGTTGTTCTGGAGGCGCAGGTGCTCCAGCGAAGCGTTGAGGTCTTCGAGGGCTTCTGGGTAACCACTGGCCAGCACAAACGGCTGGCGCAGGCGGATCGAGCGGGCCAGCTCCTGGCAGGACGAGCCTTGTTTACGCAGCAGGCGCTGGCAGCGGAACATCACGTCGCTGTGGAAAAACGCCTCGGTCAGGCCGTTGTAGGGGTAGTGCGAGGCACTGACCCGCTCGTGAATGTCCTGGGCCAGGAAGTACAGCTTCAGGTAGCGGCTGACCTTGGAGTTCGGCTGGCTGTTGCCCACCCGGTGCAGGATGATCTCCTTGGCTGCGTTGAGCGCTGCCACCACCTTGCCGTTCTGCTGGGCCAGCTCCAGGCGCCTGGCCTCGACGTCGAGGGTGCGGATGGGCTCGAACAGGCTGGCCTTGAGCTTGAGGTAACTGCCCAGTTCGAAGAACAGCTTGGCCAGGCTCTGCTGCACAGGCTGGTTGGAAAACAGTGCCTGCCACAGTACCGAAAGCAGCCCGTACCAGGCCGCCCCAGCCACCAGCAGCAGCGGTTCGTGCCAGAAGTCCGTGACTTGGCCACCGCGCTGGTCCACCCCGATCATGGTGTAAACCGCCGTGATCAGTGTCGCCGAGGCAATCGCACCATAGCGCTCGCCCAAGGCGCCGAGCATGGTCAGGCCAAACGCCGCCAAGGCCAGGGCGACGGCAAAGATCCAGGGGTAGGGGAACAGCAACTCGACCGCCAGTGCAGCGATGGCGAAACACACCAATGTAACGGCCAGGGCGCTGAGGCGGCCCTGCCAGCTATCGTCGGTTTCGGCCAGGGCGCTGGCGATAATGCCGAGGAACAGCGGAATCAGCAGGGCCATCTCGTTCTGGTACCAGCACAGGGCCAGGCTGCCGGTGAGGGCGATGGTGACCCGGATGCTGTAGCTGAACTTGTCTTGGCCCCACAGGCGACGCAGTGACTGACGGAACGAGCTCGATGACATGATGGCCTGCTAGGCAGTGATCAGAAGAATACCTTTCAGGGCCGGTTATTGGGGCGCGCGGCGGCCCCAGTAACGGCTCCAAGCACGGGCCAGCAAGAAGCGTTCCGTGCTGCTGAATGGATTCTACTCTACACGAACTGCGCTGCGGCGTTGGCCGACGCCCACGCCCACTGGAAGTTGAAGCCACCCAGGTGGCCAGTGACATCCAGCACTTCCCCGATGAAATACAGCCCGGGGCTTTTCAGCGATTCCATGGTCTTGGACGACACCTCGCGGGTATCCACGCCGCCCAGGGTCACTTCGGCGGTGCGGTAGCCTTCGGTGCCGGCCGGCACCACTTGCCAGTTCGCCAGTTTTTCGGCGATCTGTGCCAGTTCCGCAGGGGTGTACTGCTTCATCGGCCTGGACTCGAACCATTGCTCGGCCAGCAGGTTGGCCAGCTTGCGGGTGAATACCTCGCCCAGCACGGTCTTCAGCTCGGCATTGGCACGTTCGGCCTGCATTTGTTGCAGCCAGGTCAGCGCATCGCGGTCCGGCAGCAGGTTGATCTCGACCGTGTCACCGGCTTCCCAGAACGACGAAATCTGCAAGATCGCCGGGCCGCTCAGCCCGCGGTGGGTGAACAGCAGGTTCTCGCGGAAGCTGGTGCCGTTGCAGCTGGCGGTGCAGTCCAGCGAGGTGCCGGACAACTCGGTGCACAGTGCCTTGAGTTGGGGCTCGGTGATGGTGAACGGCACCAGCCCGGCGCGGGTTGGCAGCAGGGTGTGGCCAAACTGGCGCGCCACCTGGTAGCCGAAGCCGGTGGCGCCCAGGGTCGGGATCGACAGGCCGCCGGTGGCGATTACCAGTGACTGGCAGGCGAACTGGCCGCCGCTGGTCTGCAGCAGGTAGCCGCTTTCGGTCTTCTCGATGTGTTCGATGCTGGTGTGCATGCGGATCTCGGCGCCGGCCTCGTCGCATTCGGCCAGCAGCATGTCGAGGATGTCGCTGGCCTTGTTGTCGCAGAACAGCTGGCCGAGTTTCTTCTCGTGATACGCAACGCCATGCTTGCACACCAGTTCGATGAAGTCCCACTGGGTGTAGCGGGCCAGGGCCGACTTGCAGAAGTGCGCGTTGTGCGACAGAAAGTTGGCTGGCTCGGTGTACATGTTGGTGAAATTGCAGCGGCCGCCGCCGGACATGAGAATTTTTTTGCCGGGCTTGTTGGCGTGGTCGAGCAGCAGCACCCGGCGGCCACGGCGGGCGCTGAGCTGGGCGCACATCAGGCCTGCGGCGCCGGCGCCGAGGATGATCACGTCGGTGGAGTGCACGGTATGAACCTTCAGATTTGAAATGCTGAACCCTGTGGAAGCGGGTTAATCGGAGCGCCCACAGGGACCTTGCCGAATTTTAGAGAATACGGACTTTCAGGGCGCGGCCCTTGATCTTGCCGCTGTTCAGCCGCTGCATGGCCTGCTTGGCCAGGGCGCGCTCGACGGCAACAAACGCCTGGAAGTCGAAGATGGCAATCTTGCCCACCTGCTTGCCCGGGATGCCGGCATCACCGGTCAGCGCACCAAGAATATCCCCAGGGCGCAGTTTGTCCTTGCGGCCTGCGGCAATGCACAGCGTAGTCATCACGGGCAGCAGCGGTTCGCCGCCCTTGTTCTTCAAGCTGTCCAGCGAGTCCCAGCGCAGCGGGCTTTTCTGCAGGTCTTCGATGGCCTGGGCACGGTGGCCTTCGGCTGGCGCCACCAGGCTGACCGCAACACCTTTCTCGCCGGCACGGCCTGTACGGCCCACGCGGTGCACGTGGATTTCTGCATCACGCGCCAGTTCCACGTTAATGACCATGTCCAGGCCATCGATGTCCAGGCCGCGTGCGGCCACGTCGGTGGCCACCAGCACCGAGCTGCTGCGGTTGGCGAACATGGCCAGTACCTGGTCACGGTCGCGCTGCTCCAGGTCACCGTGCAAGGCTTGGGCGACGATGCCCTTGGCCGTCAGGTGGGCAACCACGTCCTCGCACTGCTGCTTGGTGAAGCAGAACGCCACGCAGGATTGCGGGCGGTAGTGGCCGAGCACACGGGTGACGGCTTCAAGGCGGTGCTGTGGGTCGATCTCGATGAAGCTCTGTTCGATCTGGTTGTCGGTGTGCAGGCTCTCGACCTTGACCTGTTGCGGGTTGCGCATGAAGTCGGCGGCCAGCTGCTTGATGCCGGACGGGTAGGTGGCCGAGAACAGCAGGGTCTGGCGGCGCGATGGGGTCTTGCCGATGATGCTGGCGATGGCGTCGAAGAAACCCATGTCGAGCATGCGGTCGGCTTCGTCCAGCACCAGCGTGTTCAGGCCGTCGAGCACCAGGGTGCCTTTGTCCAGGTGCTGCTGGATGCGCCCCGGGGTGCCGACGATGATGTGCGCACCGTGCTCCAGCGAAGCGATCTGCGGGCCCAGCGAAACGCCACCGCACAGGGTCAGGATCTTGATGTTGTCCTCGGCGCGGGCCAGGCGGCGCAGCTCTTTGGCCACCTGGTCGGCGAGCTCGCGGGTAGGGCACAGCACCAGCGCCTGGCAGCCGAAGTAGCGCGGGTTGATCGGGTTGAGCAGGCCGATGCCGAAGGCGGCGGTCTTGCCGCTGCCGGTCTTGGCCTGGGCGATCAGGTCCTGACCCTTGAGGATGACGGGCAGGCTTTGGGCCTGGATCGGCGTCATCGAGGCATAGCCGAGGGCGTCCAGGTTCGCCAGCATGGCGGCGGACAACGGCAAAGTGGCAAAGGCGGTGGATTCGGTGGTCACGAGGCGGGCCTGCGTTGCGAAGCGAAAAAATGCCGCACAGTCTACCAGCCTCGTGGCCATTCGCCCTACGGTTCCATGTGTTGTTCCGGACGACGGGCACGCCTTCCGTCCGTCGGCGCCAGTTGCAGGAAGATCGCTGCCGCCAGCATCGCCATTATGCCAATGGTGACAAACGTCAGCTGGAAGGCGCCGAGGGTGGTCTCCACGCCTTCGGCACTGCCCGCTGCGGTAAAGCCGCCCAGCAGGGCGCCGGCACAGGCTACGCCCAAGCTCAGCGCCAACTGTGCGACTACTGACAGCAGGCTGTTGCCACTGCTGGCGCTGGCGTCGTCGAGGTCGATCAGGGTAACCGTGTTCATCGCGGTGAACTGCATGGAGTTCACCGCGCCCAGAAGGCCAAGTTGGACCAGCAGCAGCCAATAGGGCGTCTGCTCGTCCACCAGCCCCAGGCTTGCCAGCAGCACCCCCAGCAGCAACGTGTTGCCAGTGAGAATGATGCGATAACCGAACCGTTCGATCAGCGGCCGGGCAATCGACTTGGCCAGCATGGCCGCCGCTGCCAGCGGGATCATGCTCATGCCGGCCTGCGCCGGCGAGTAGCCCAGCGCCACCTGCAGCAGCAACGGCACGAGGAACGGCAGGGCGCCGCTACCCAGGCGAGCGAACAGGTTGCCGAGGATCCCGATGGCGAAGGTGCGCACGCGGAACAGGCTGGGCGAGAACAGCGGCTCGGGGTCGCGCCCTGCACGCAGCCAGTAGGCGGCCAGGCAGGCCATGCCGGCGAACAGCAGCAACATCACCCGCAGGTGCGGCAGGTGCAATTCGCCCAGGCCTTCCATGGCGATGGTGATGAGTACCATGGCTGCGCCAAACAGCAGGAATCCAGGGCCGTCGAACGAGGTTCGTTCCGCGCCGCGCAGGTCCGGGATGAACTTCCACACGGCAATGCAGCCGATCAGCCCTACTGGCAGGTTGAGCAGGAAGATCCAGTGCCAGCTGAGGATTTCCACCAGCCAGCCGCCGACGGTTGGCCCTAGCAATGGCCCGAGCAGGCCTGGAATGGTGATGAAGCTCATGATCCGCACCAGCTCGCTGCGCGGGTAGGCGCGCAGCACCACCAGCCGCCCCACCGGCAGCATCAGCGCACCGCCCAGGCCCTGCACGACGCGGGCGAAGATCAGAAAACCGAGGCTGTTGGCGGCGGCGCACAGCAGCGAGCCGAAGCTGAACAGCAAGATGGCGCTGAAGAAGATGCGCTTGGTGCCAAAGCGGTCTGCAATCCAGCCCGAGGCGGGGATCAGCAGGGCCACCGTGAGCATGTAGGCGATGATCACACCCTGCATGCGCAGCGGGTCTTCAGCGAGTGAACGGGCCATGGCCGGCAGCGCAGTGTTGAGGATGGTGCCGTCCAGGGATTGCATGAAGAAAGCGATGGCTACCACCCAGGGGATCCAGCGGGCGGTGACGGGGTCCAGCGGGGTGCGCTCAGGCATGACGTCCTCTTTTGTCTGTGCCGGCCTCTTCGCGGGGCAAGCCCGCTCCCACAAGATCTCCACTGCCCTCTGATGTGGTGAGATCTCTGTGGAAGCGGGCTTGCCCCGCGAAAGGGTCGGTAATGCCAATCACAATGTCAGGGTCAGGCCTTTGACCAGTGCCCCGGGTAAATGACTCGACCCGGTGCTGCGCTGCCCATAGGTGCTGGTCGACAAGATCATCTCGCGCTCCCGGGTCAGGTCCTCCAGCTGGCTACCCAGCAGGCTGTACAGGCTGTCATCGAAGCGCATGGTGCTCACCGGCCCCTGGATCTGCCCGTTTTCCACCCAGAAGGTCGCGAAGCGGGTCAGCCCGGTCATCCGCGCTGCCGGCAGGTCAGAGTAGTTCAGGTACCACAGGTTGCTGATGTACAGCCCGGTGCCTAGCCGCTCAAGGATCTGTTCGCTGGCCAGGTTGCCAGGCGCCAGGCTGAGCGCGCAGGGCGACTCGTAGCTGTCGGCACCGTTGGCCTGCAGTTCGAACTCGGCCGCACTGCGCGCACTGACCAAGCGTTGCAGCGCTGCGCCTTGCTGGATCAACGGCACATCCAGGCGTGGCGCTCCTTCATCGGAAAACGCCGGGCTCAGCGAGCCGCTGACCTGTTCGGTGAAGCTCACCAGCGGGCTTAACCGTGCATCGCCGTTGTACAGGCGCTGCAAGGCGCTGTTGCCGGTGGCGAGGGCCTGGGCGGAAAACCCGCCCCAGCACAACATGCCGGCAATTTCGTCCATGGCCGCAGGCGCCAGGTAGGCGCGGTAGCTGCCGGGCTTGAGGGTGACCGCCGGGCGACCTAGGAAGCCCAGTTGTTCACGTGCCTGGCGCAAGCGTGCGATGAAGTCGTCGGCGCTCCACAGCTGGCCGGCACAGTTGGCCTTCACCGCCTGGCCGTTTTCGTGGAACAGGCTCCAGTCAAAGTTGAAGCTGTTGGCCTGGTGCCAGCCGAAGGCCCCGAAGGAACTGGCAAAGCCCCGGCAGATCGGGCCGGCGGCGTAGATGCCGACCAGGTCCAGGTCGCCAGCTTCACGGTCGAGCAGGGCCAGTACTTCGTCCAGTGCGGGCAGGGGGTGTTCCTGCTGGCTGTGGCTGTGCCAGGCGCTTTCGTCCAGGCGCAGGTAAGGGTCGAGGGCCAGCAGCGGCAAGGTCTGGCGCAGCTGCTCAAGCGCATCGCTCAGGCGCTGGCGATCCAGTTGCACGTCGCCACTCAAGGTCACCTGCTGTTCCGCCTGGCGCCCATCGCGCACCAGCCGCAGCTGCGCGCTGGCCTGGCTCACTTCACCGGCCTGGCGAACCTTGGCGTGATTGAAGCGCACGAATTGCGACTGCTCTGCGCTGTAGCCGAGGGTGAACTGCTCGCCTGCTTGCAGGGCGGCGCGCACATCCGCAACCAGGGTTTCGAAAGCGTGCTTCATCAGGCGTCTCCTCCGAATACATCGATCTGGCGGAACACACAGGCCGGCGATGCGTGGCCGACCCGCACCACCTGGTTGGGTTCGCCCTTGCCGCAGTTGGGCGTGCCCAGCACCTGGAAGGTACTGCGGTCGCCGACCGCCGACAGGTTGCGCCAGAACTGCGCGGAGATGCCACGGTAGTTGGGGTTTTTGACGATGCCTTTGAGCTCGCCGTTTTCAATCAACTGGCCCCATTCACAGCCAAACTGGAACTTGTTGCGCGCATCGTCGATGGACCAGGAGCGGTTGGTACGCATCAGGATGCCGTGCTCGATGCCCTGGATCAGCTGGTGCAGGCTCTGGTCACCCGGCTCGATGTTGAGGTTGGCCATACGGTCGATCGGCGCACGGTTCCAGCCACAGGCGCGGCTGTTGGCCACGCCGTCCAGGCCTGAGCGGAACTGCGACAGCGCGCCGCCCAGTGGGCGCAGCAGCAAGCCGTCGCGGATCAGGAACTGCTTGCTGGCCGGGGTGCCGTCATCATCAAAGCTGTAGCTGGCCAGTTCTTCGCCGATGGTCGGGTCGAAGGTCACGTTCAACAGACGGGAGCCGTACTGCAGGTGGCCGAAGTCGCTGGCTTTGACGAAGCTGGTGCCCGCGTAGTTGCGCTCGTCGCCAAGGATGCGGTCCATTTCCAGCGGGTGGCCGATGGACTCGTGGATCTGCAGCATCATCTGGTCGGGCATCAGCAGCAGGTCGCGCGGGCCGCTGGGGGTGTTGGGGGCCAGCAGCAGTTGCAGTGCCTCGTCGGCCACCCGCCGGGCGGCGCCGACCAGCCCGCAGCGCTCGATGATTTCGAAACCGCCCTGCTGGCCGAAGTTGTCGCGGCCCAGGCTGCGGCTCTGGCTGTCCTGGCCATCGCTGGCGGTTACGCCCAGCCCCGGGAACAGGAAACGCTGTGCGTGGCGCAGTTCGGCGCCCGCGGAGTTCAGGTAGGTTTGCTCCACCAGGCTCAGGCCCAGACTGGCCTGCCAGTCCACAAGACGGCTGTCTTTGGGCACGCTGGCCGATTCGGCGGCGAGCAGGCCAAGGCAGTCGGCGAGGGAGGGGACGGGCTGGTCGAAGTTGGGCGAGATATGGTCGTGGCGTGCGCTGGTCACCGGCTGGTTGCGCAGGTCCAGCAGGCTGTGTCGGGCAATCTGCCGGGCCAGCGCCTCGGCTTGTTCCAATGCGCGTTGCAGGCCAGCCTGGGAGAGGTCGGCGGTGGCCGCATAGGCCTCCACGCCATTGACCCGCGCGGTGAGCATGGCGCCTTCGTCCTGGCTGAAGAGCGGCGGTTCGGCAACATTGCGGCGAACCGACAGCGCCTGGTGCGACTGTTTCACATGGCGCAGGGAAAACAACTCGGCCGTACTGCGCAGCGCGGCAAAGCGCTGGCGCAGCAGGGCGCTGGAATCGAACATGCAAAAGCCTCCGTGTACACGGTGGCTCCCCCTTAGAACCACTCGTCCTGCATGGTGAGGCAAGTGTTGTCGCGCGCCTCTAGCAATGCCAGCTCATTATGGCAGCCCGGTACTTCCCAGGTCAGGAAATAACGCGCGGCCTGCAGCTTGCCCTGATAGAAGTCGCGATCGGCAGGGTGACCTTTCTGCAGGCCAAGCTCGGCGTGAATGGCCTGTTCCAGCCAGCGCCAGCCGATCACGCAATGGCCGAAGGCCTTGAGGTACAAGGCCGAATTTGCCAAGGCACCAGCGACTTCGCCTTGGGCCATGTCGCCGAGCAGGGCCAGTGTCACGCCCTGCAGGCGGTTGACCAGTTGCTCCAGTGGCTGGCGCAGTGGGTCGAGTTTGGGGTGGTGGCTTGCACGTTCGCCGGTGGTGGCGATCAGGCGGATCAGTTGCTTGAGGCCGGCACCATGGTTCTGTGCCAGCTTGCGGCCGAGCAAGTCGAGCGACTGGATGCCTTCGGTGCCCTCGTGGATCGGGTTCAGGCGATTGTCGCGGTAGTACTGTTCCACCGGGTATTCGCGGGTATAGCCGTGGCCACCGAGAATCTGGATCGCCAGTTCGTTGGCCTTGAGGCAGAACGTCGAGGGCCACGACTTGACGATCGGGGTCAGCAGGTCGAGCAGCGCCTGCGCTTGTGTGCGGGACGTTTCGTCATCGGCGGTGTGGGTATCGTCGAACAGGCGCGCGGCGTAAAGGCCCAGGTCGAAGGCGCCTTCCACGTACGCCTTCTGTGCCAGCAGCATACGTTTCACATCGGTGTGCGCGATGATCGGCACCGCCGGGCTGAGCGGGTCTTTGTTGTCCGGCAGCCGGCCTTGCGGCCGTTGGCGGGCATATTCCAGCGAATACAGGTAGCCGGCGTATCCGAGCATCACCGCGCCCATGCCAACGCCGATACGCGCCTCGTTCATCATCTGGAACATGCAGGCCAGGCCCTGGTGCGGCTGGCCGACCAGGTAGCCGACGCACTGGTCGTTGTCGCCGAAGTTCAGCGCGGTGGAGGTGGTACCGCGCCAGCCCATCTTGTGGAACAGCCCGGCCAGCAGCACATCGTTGCGCGGGCCACGGCTGCCGTCGGGGTTGACGTTGTACTTGGGCACGATGAACAGCGAGATGCCTTTCACCCCGGGCGGTGCGTCCGGCAGCTTGGCCAGCACCATGTGCACGATGTTTTCCGACAGTTCGTGGTCGCCACCGGAGATGAAGATCTTGTTGCCCTTGAGCCGGTAGCTGCCGTCGCCCGCAGGTTCGGCACGGGTGCGGATGTCGGCCAGAGACGAGCCAGCGTGGGGCTCGGTCAGCGCCATGGTGCCGAAGTAGCGGCCCTCGATCATTGGCTGCAGGAACAGACGCTTCTGTTCCTCTGTGCCGAAACTTTCGATCAGGTTGGCTGCGCCCATGGTCAGGAACGGGTAGGCCGTGGTGCCGGCGTTGGCAGCCTGGAAGTGAGCGAAGCAGGCCTGCGAGACCAGGCTGGGCAGTTGCATGCCGCCGACCTCGAAGTCGCGATTGGCGTTGAGGAAGCCGGCCTTGAGGAAGGCATCGACGGCAAGCTTGACCTCGGGGATCAGTTCCGCGCGGCCGTCCACGTAGCGCGGTTCGTTCTCGTCGGCCTTGCGGTTGTGCGGGGCGAAGTACTTTTCGGCGATGGTGCGGGCGGTGGTCAGCGCCGCGTCGAAGGTTTCGCGGCTGTGCTCGGCAAAGCGCGGGCGCTGGGTGAGGGCTTGGGCGTCGAGCACTTCGTAGAGCTCAAAGGCCAGGTTGCGGGGGCTGAGCAGGGTCTCGGGCATGGGGGCGGTCCTGAGGCGGGATGCTGCGAGTGTAGGGAATCGGGTGGGGTGGGGGGAGGTTAATAGGTTTGGGTGATATGGGTTTAGAACGGGTGGGGCATACAGGTGCTTGCCTTGATTTTTTCTGCGCCTGCAAGACCGAGCGCCGCCCGCGCGGCGCATCGCGACGCAAGGCCGCTCCCACATTTGTTTCGGGCCAATCCATCCTGTAAGGCCACCGCTGTCCGCCTTGGTTGTTCCATGCGGTATTGAAGGGGGTGCAGTCGCTCTTTATCGATCTCCAGCCATGCACCCAGGGTGCGCGCGCCATAGGCACAGGAGAGACTGGCCCGAAACAGATGTGGGAGCGGCCTTGCGTCGCGATGCGCCGCGCGGGCGGCGCGCGATTTCACAGGCGCTGCAAAAGGTGAGGCGAACACCTTCCAGCCTCACCGCATTCCGGCCAGTTTCGGCAGATCATTTTAGGTTTTCACCTATTCCATGTAGTCCATTTCCCAAACATACTCCCAACCCCCTTCAAGCCATTGCGGTGCTCTGGATCGGGCCCTAGTCTCGGGTGGTCGCTGCCAAATCAGTGACCGGCTTTGACAGGCCGCTTAGGTCAAACCGCATCGCTTTGCCTTTATGGCAGCTGTGCATGGGGCACTTCGTGTGCGCCGGGTTTTGGTTTGCCTACCGGTCTGTCAACCCATGTACAGCTGCCACCCTCTTGTTTGACAGCAGGTGTGTAGTGGTCTTTATCACTAGGTGAACCATGATGCTGAAGATAGTCCCCGATCCACCCCTTAACGCCCATTCCCTTGAAGACACCCTGATCCAGGCCACGGATCACGCGCTGTGTGCCGCAACCGTGGTGCACCACGCCATACAGCTGCAGCCCAGGTCGCCGGCTTCGATCCTGATGATGACCACGATGCATGAACTGGAGGCGCTGCGGGCATTGCTTGAGTCTGCATTGGTTCAGGTGCAGATGCCCGCTGAGGCCAGGCCAGGCAGTCGAGAATTATCAGGGGATTGAACAATGACAACAGAAGACACCCAGTTCACCGTCGGCAAGACAACTTTCTACCAGGGCGAAAACGGCACGCATCCATTGTTCCGCATCGAGCCCGGTATCCCGTGCAGGGATGCCCGCGAGCAGTCGTCGGAATTGATGGGCTATGTGCGCGAACTGACCATTACCGGGCTGATGGATGAGAAGCCAATGATGATATGGGCTGCCCATTACCTGAGTGCCATGGCAAAGGCACTGATGGATGATGCCGAGTTGGGCATGAAGCAGTGAGGGCTTGCCTTCCGGTTGCGTGAAGGCGGCCAGGTGTTAGTCACAACATTTTCTGCGCCTGCAAGACCGAGCGCCGCCCGCGCGGCGCATCGCGACGCAAGGCCGCTCCCACATTTGTTCCGGGCCAGTCCATTCTGTGAGGCCACCGCTGTCCGCCTTGTTTGTTCCATGCGGTATTGAAGTGGGCGCAGTCGCTCTTTATCGATCTCCACCCATGCACCCAGGGTGCGCGCGCCATAGGCACAGGAGAGACTGGCCCGAAACAGATGTGGGAGCGGCCTTGCGTCGCGATGCGCCGCGCGGGCGGCGCTCGGTCTTGCAGGCGCAGATAATGTCGTGGCGAGCACCTGTCAGCCCACCCCAATCTCACGACAAACCCCCATAAAAAAGGGAGAGCCGAAGCTCTCCCTTTTTTCAACAACCCTCAGCCTCAGCCAATGGTCATCAAGCTGGCATTACCGCCGGCAGCAGCAGTGTTCACACTCACCGCCCGCTCAATCACCAACCGCTCCAGCGCAATCTGGTGATCCCCGCTGGACAGCCCGTGCACACCGACGATGGCACCAGCACGCTTGGCCACCTGCTGGCAGACGCTGCGCAGCTGGTCCGAATCGCCATGGTGAATCACGGCGTCGAACGCCACTTCATCCTTGTTCCAGTCTGCCACCAGCTTCACCTTGGCCTGCAGCTCACGCGGCAGGCGGGCACGCAGGGCTTTGCCAGGCTCGCTGTCTGCCCACACCGCCGAGCTGCCGACGGCCAGTACGGCGGCCAACTGCGCCAGCAGGTCAGCCTCGTTGTCGGCCAGGCACAGCACGTGCTCACGCGGCAGGATGGTGTAGCTGTTGCGCTCGCCGGTCGGGCCTGGCAGCAGGCGGGCGATGCCGCTCTGCGACTGGCTGGCGAACTGGTCACAGAGCGCAGCCAGGTCGGCCAGTTGGTTGCTCTGGGCCCAGGCCTTCAGGCCGTGCAGCGGCTTGACCAGCTGTTCGTGCAGGGTGCGGTCTGGCTTGCCTTCGCCGTCCTGCTGCTGGAAGTGGCGGCCAATGGCATCGGCCGGGCGGGTCGACAACAGGCGGTACAGGTACAGTGGGCCGCCGGCTTTCGGGCCGGTGCCAGACAGGCCTTCACCACCGAACGGCTGCACGCCCACCACTGCACCCACAATGTTGCGGTTGACGTACATGTTGCCGGCGTTGGCGGTTTCCACCACCTTGGCGATGGTCTCGTCGATGCGGGTATGCACGCCGAGGGTCAGGCCGTAGCCGGAGTTGTTGATCTGCTCGATCAGTTGGTCCAGGTTGCGGCGGTTGTAACGCACCACGTGCAGCACCGGGCCGAAGATTTCACGCTTCAGTTCGTCGAAGCTTTCCAGCTCGATCAGGGTCGGCATCACGAAGGTGCCACGTTTGACCTCGGTCGCGTCGGCAATGGCCACCTGATAGACCGCGCGGCCTTTCTCGCGCATGCTCTGGATGTGCTTCTCGATGCCGGCCTTGGCTTCGGCGTCGATCACCGGGCCAATGTCCACGGCCAGGCGGTCAGGGCAGCCCAGACGGCTTTCGGCCATGGCGCCCTTGAGCATTTCGATTACGCGGTCGGCGGAGTCTTCCTGCAGGCACAGCACGCGCAGGGCCGAGCAACGCTGGCCGGCACTGTCGAAGGCCGAGGACACCACGTCGATCACCACCTGCTCGGTCAGCGCCGAGGAGTCGACGATCATCGCGTTCTGGCCGCCGGTTTCGGCAATCAGCGGGATCGGGCGGCCCTGGTTGTCCAGGCGGCCGGCGACGTTGCGCTGCAGCAGGCGGGCAACCTCGGTGGAACCGGTGAACATCACGCCTTTAACGCGCTCGTCACCCACCAGGCCGGCGCCGACGGTTTCGCCGCGGCCCGGCAGCAGTTGCAGCACGCCCTCGGGGATGCCGGCTTCCAGCAGCAGGCGCACGGCCTGGGCGGCGATCAGCGGGGTTTGCTCGGCGGGCTTCGCCAGCACCGGGTTGCCGGCAGCCAGGGCCGCAGCTACCTGGCCGGTAAAGATCGCCAGCGGGAAGTTCCATGGGCTGATGCACACCACTGGGCCCAGGGGGCGGTGGGCGTCGTTGCTGAAATCGTTGCGTGCCTGCACGGCGTAGTAGCGCAGGAAGTCCACGGCTTCACGCACTTCAGCGATGGCGTTGGCGAAGGTCTTGCCGGCTTCGCGGATGAGCAGACCCATCAGCGGCTGGATTTCGGCCTCCATCAGGTCGGCGGTGCGTTCCAGAATGGCAGCGCGCTCGGCGGGTGGGGTGGCCTGCCAGATCGGCGCGGCGTTCAAAGCGCACTGGATGGCGTTGTCCACGTCGGCAACGGTGGCTTCCTGTACATGGCCGACCACGTCGCGGTGATCCGCTGGGTTCAGTACCGGCGCGGCAGCGCTTTCACTGGCGGCGCAGGCCAGCATCGGGGCGGCCTTCCAGTCGTTGTGAGCGGTGGCCAGCATGGCGCAGGACAGTGACGCCAGGCGGTGCTCGTTGGCCATGTCGATGCCGGCCGAGTTGGCCCGCTCAGTGCCATACAGGTCGCGCGGCAACGGGATACGCGGGTGTGGCAGGCCGATGTTGCCTTCCTGGGTGCCCATGCGCTCGATGCTGGCGACCGGGTCGGCGACCAGTTCCTGAATGGAGATCGAGTGGTCGGCGATGCGGTTGACGAACGAGGTGTTGGCGCCGTTTTCCAGCAGACGGCGTACCAGGTAGGCCAGCAGCGTCTCGTGGGTACCAACCGGCGCATAGACCCGGCACGGGCGATTCAGCTTGCCATCGGCAATCTTGCCGACCACTTGCTCGTACAGCGGCTCGCCCATGCCGTGCAGGCATTGGAACTCGTATTGGCCCGGGTAGTAGTTCTGCCCGGCAATGTGGTAAATGGCCGACAGGGTGTGGGCGTTGTGGGTGGCGAACTGCGGGTAGATGGCTTCTGGTACGGCCAGTAGCTTGCGGGCGCAGGCGACGTAGGAAACGTCGGTGTACACCTTGCGGGTATAGACCGGGTAGCCTTCCAGGCCTTCGACCTGGGCGCGCTTGATCTCGCTGTCCCAGTAGGCGCCTTTTACCAGGCGGATCATCAGGCGGTGGCGGCTGCGCTTGGCCAGGTCGATGACGTAGTCGATCACGTACGGGCAGCGCTTCTGGTAGGCCTGGATAACGAAACCGATACCGTTCCAGCCCGCCAACGACGGCTCGAAGCACAGGCGCTCGAGCAGGTCGAGCGACAGCTCCAGGCGGTCGGCTTCTTCGGCGTCGATGTTCAGGCCGATGTCGTACTGCTTGGCCAGCAGGGTCAGCGACAGCAGGCGCGGGTACAGCTCTTCCATCACGCGCTCGTACTGGGCGCGGCTGTAGCGCGGATGCAGCGCCGACAGCTTGATGGAGATGCCCGGGCCTTCATAGATGCCGCGGCCATGGGAGGCCTTGCCGATCGAGTGGATGGCCTGCTCGTAGGAGGCCAGGTACTTTTGCGCGTCGTGCTCGGTCAGTGCGGCTTCGCCGAGCATGTCGTAGGAATAGCGGAAACCCTTGGCCTCGAAGCGGCTGGCGTTGGCCAGGGCTTCGGCAATGGTCTCACCGGTGACGAACTGCTCGCCCATCAGGCGCATGGCCATGTCGACGCCCTTGCGGATCATCGGCTCGCCGCTCTTGCCGATGATGCGGGTGAGCGAGGAGGTGAGGCCGGATTCGTTGTGGGTGCTGACCAGCTTGCCGGTCAGCAGCAGGCCCCAGGTGGCGGCGTTGACGAACAGCGACGGGCTGTTGCCCAGGTGCGGCTGCCAGTTGCCGGTGCTTATCTTGTCGCGGATCAGCGCATCGCGGGTGCCCTTGTCGGGGATGCGCAGCAGGGCTTCGGCCAGGCACATCAGCGCCACGCCCTCCTGGGACGACAGCGAGAACTCCTGCAGCAGGCCCTGGACGATGCCGGCGCGACCGCCAGCACTCTTCTGATTACGCAGTTTTTCGGCAATGCCGGCGGCCAGCTTGTTGGTGGCTTCGGCCAGCGGTGCGCTCAGGCGCGCCTGTTCCAGCAGCATCGGCACCACCTCTTGCTCGGGGCGGCGGTAGGCGGCGGTGATTGCCGCGCGAAGTACCGACTGCGGCAGGATGCTCTCGGCAAATTCGAGGAAGCACTGGTGGCTGTGGTCGGCCGGGATCTCACCGGCATCGTCGACAAGGTTGCCGACATGGCCGTTAAGTTCGGTCAGGGTGGCACCACCCTCAAGCTTCTCCAGATAATTGAAGATCGCTTGCTTGATCAACCAGTGCGGCGTGCGGTCAATGGACTGCGCAGCTGCTTTGAGTCGCTCACGGGTCGGGTCGTCGAGTTTGACCCCAAGGGTGGTAGTCGCCATTTCTTATCCTCGTTATTGCCACGGCTGTGGCCTAAGCTGGCGCCAAGAGTAGCTGTAGGACAATTCGGGTGCAACCAGGTGCAACCGCATTTTTTTGCGCTATAGGTGCAACTCGTCTGACAGACATTTCCATGCCCTTCAATAAGGGCTTTAAGGGTGAGTTTTCTTATGAAAAACCCCTGTGATGCTCCAAAAAGGAGCAAAAAAGTGCCTCCTACGGAATATTGACGAGCGGGTGCAACTTCCAAATGAAAAATGGTTGCACCTGCTTTGCGTTGTTGCATAGGATTCGCCGCCTGGGTGCAACCGTCACGACTATGGTTGTGCATGAGATAAAAACAAACGCCAGGGCACACGCATGGGCAATCCACTTACGATCACTTTCGTGGTCTACATCGCAGCAATGGTACTGATCGGCTTCGCCGCCTATCGCGCCACCAACAACCTTTCCGATTACATTCTGGGTGGTCGCAGCCTGGGTAGCGTTGTTACAGCGCTGTCTGCCGGGGCATCCGACATGAGCGGCTGGCTGCTGATGGGCCTGCCGGGCGCCATCTACTTTTCGGGCCTGTCCGAGGCCTGGATCGCCATCGGTTTGACCGTTGGTGCTTACCTGAACTGGCTGTTCGTCGCTGGCCGGTTGCGTGTCCAGACCGAGCACAACGGCGATGCGCTGACTCTGCCGGACTACTTCTCCAGCCGATTCGAAGACAATAGCGGCCTGCTGCGGATTATTTCGGCGATCGTCATCCTGGTGTTCTTCACCATCTACTGCGCTTCTGGCATCGTTGCCGGTGCCCGCCTGTTCGAAAGCACCTTTGGCATGTCTTACGAGACTGCCCTGTGGGCTGGCGCCGCAGCGACCATCGCCTACACCTTCGTCGGTGGTTTCCTGGCGGTGAGCTGGACCGATACGGTTCAGGCTTCGCTGATGATCTTCGCGCTCATCCTGACCCCGGTGATCGTGCTGATTTCCACGGGCGGTTTCGACACCACCTTTGCTGCCATCGAGGCGGTGAACCCAGCCAATTTCGACATGTTCAAAGGTGCTACCTTCATCGGCATCATCTCGCTGATGGGCTGGGGCCTGGGCTACTTTGGCCAGCCGCACATCCTGGCGCGCTTCATGGCCGCCGATTCGGTGAAATCGATCGCCAAGGCTCGCCGCATCTCCATGACCTGGATGATCCTGTGCCTGGCCGGTACCTGCGCCGTGGGCTTCTTCGGCATCGCCTACTTCTCGGCCAACCCTGACCTGGCGGGCCCGGTCACCGAGAACCATGAGCGTGTGTTCATAGAGCTGGCCAAGATCCTGTTCAACCCATGGGTCGCTGGCGTACTGCTGTCGGCCATTCTTGCGGCGGTAATGAGCACCCTGAGCTGCCAGTTGCTGGTGTGCTCCAGTGCATTGACCGAAGACTTCTACAAGGCCTTCCTGCGCAAGAACGCTTCGCAGCTCGAGCTGGTGTGGGTCGGTCGCCTGATGGTGCTGGCCGTGGCCCTGATTGCCATCGCCATGGCTGCCAACCCGGAAAACCGCGTGCTGGGCCTTGTGGCCTACGCCTGGGCTGGCTTCGGTGCCGCCTTCGGTCCGGTGGTGCTGATTTCGGTGCTGTGGAAAGGCATGACCCGAAACGGCGCGCTGGCCGGTATCGTGGTGGGTGCACTGACCGTTATCCTGTGGAAGCAGATCGATACCTGGGGCCTGTACGAAATTATCCCGGGCTTCCTGCTGGCGAGCATCGCCATCGTTTTGGTGAGCAAGCTGGGCAGCCCCTCCAAGGCAATGGTGCAGCGCTTCGAGACGGCTGACGCGGCGTATCACGCTGACAAGTGATGAGTGCTGGGTAGGCAACGAGTACGGCCCGAACAACAGCGTTGTTCGGGCCGTACTCGTTTGTAGCGGATGATTGCTTACAGGGTGAACTCGCACCGCGTTGGTTCGAACGCACCGGCCACACGTGGCACGATCAGGGCTTCATACTTGCCAGGGCCATGCCGGTCCAGGCCAACCTCCCATTCGTCGGATTTCGAGCTTGGCACTACCAGTGTCTCAGTAACGCCTTCAGGGTTCTTGAGTTTGAGCTGGGCGGTATAAGGCACATTGTCCAGGCCCAGTTTGCCGTGCAGGCGGTTTTGAGTTTTATCGTATTGGATGGAAGCTTTCATTTCATTTGCTCCTGGTTGGTGGAGACTCGATTCTTGGGATTTGCAGGGGCGCAGCGAATCAGGAATTCATTCCGGACGATGAGGGTTTTCATGGCTTCTCAACGGCGCGAGGGCGCTTGCGGTTGATTGCTGCACCTGACTCCGCCTGCAAGGCAAGGTAAACTTGCCACCCCCGCAGGAGTTGCCATGAACTATCGTCACGCCTTCCACGCCGGCAACCACGCCGACGTCCTCAAGCACATCGTGCTGACCCGCCTCATCGCCTTGATGTCGCGCAAGGAGCAGCCATTTGCCTACATCGATACCCACGCTGGGCTTGGTCTGTACGACCTGCAAGGCGACCAGGCAACCCGGACCGGCGAGTACCTGGAAGGCGTCGCCCGCTTGTGGGGCCGCGATGATGTGCCCGCCATGGCTGCCGACTACCTGCGCGTCATCAAGCGCCTGAACGCGGACGGCGAGCTGCGTTACTACCCCGGTTCGCCCGAGCTGGCTCGCCGCCTGATGCGCCAGCAAGACCGCGCCCTGCTCAACGAAAAGCATCCTGAAGACGGGCCGCTGCTCAAAGAGAACATGAAAAAAGACCCGCGTGTGGTCGTGCACCTGGGCGAAGGCTGGCATGTGCCCAGGGCCCTGCTACCGGTGCAGGAAAAGCGCGCGATCATGCTGATCGACCCGCCGTTCGAGCAGGCCGATGAGCTCAAGCGCTGCACCCATTCCATGAAAGAGGCCATCAGCCGCATGCGCCAGACCGTCGCGGCTATCTGGTACCCCATCAAGGACCAGCGCTCGCTGACGCGTTACTACCAGGACCTGACCAGCACTGGCGCGCCAAAATTGCTGCGGGTCGAGCTGTATGTGCACCACCAGGACAGCCCGCAGGGCCTTAATGGCTCGGGCCTGGCCATCGCCAACCCGCCATGGGGCCTGGAAGAAGAGCTCAAGGAGCTGCTGCCGTGGCTGGCCAAGGAGCTGGCGCAGACGGACGGTAGCTATCGCATGGACTGGCTCATCGCCGAATAGTATTGCCTGCCTGTACTGGCCTCATCGCCGGCAAGCCAGCTCCTGCAAGTACTGCATCTCCCTTGAGGGCAGCGGTGTTCCTGTGGGAGCTGGCTTGCCGGCGATGAGGCCAGTACGGGTTGCCGCGTTGCGCGCATGTTTGCGTTATAATCCCGCCCTTTAGCCGCCACCCGCCCATGAGGCCGCTGGCGCATTTTTACCGAATGAAGAGGCTAATCCCTTGGCATTGACGATTCTTGGCCTGTCCGGCGCCCTTAGCCATGACCCTTCCGCGGCCCTGTACATTGACGGCAAGCTGATTGCCGCCGCCGAAGAAGAGCGCTTCGTGCGTGACAAGCATGCGAAGAACCGCATGCCCTACGAGTCGGCGAAGTTCTGCCTGGAGCAGGCAGGCATCAAGCCGTCCGACGTCGACGTGGTAGCCATCCCGTTCGCCCCGATCAGCCTGTTCGGCAAGGCGCGCTGGCACTATGCCAAGCGCTATTGGTACGCCCCGGATCGCGCCCTCGATGCGATCCTGATGGGCAACCGTCGCTACAAGCGCTATCGCAAGAAAATCGTCTGGTGCCTGGAGCAGCTGGGCTTCGACCCGAAAAAGGTCAAGATCGAGCCGGTCGAGCATCACCTGGCCCACGCCTCCAGTGCCTACCACTGCTCTGGCTTCAAGGAAAAAACCGCGATCCTCGGCATTGATGGTAAAGGCGAATACGCCACCACCTTCTTTGGCTACGGCGAAAACGGCAAGATCCACAAGATCAAGGAATTCTTCGACCCGGACTCCCTGGGTGGGCTGTACGGTGCGATCACCGAGTTCCTCGGCTTCGAAATGCTCGACGGCGAGTTCAAGGTCATGGGCATGGCGCCGTACGGCGACGCCAGCAAGTACGACTTCTCGCGGCTGGCCAGCTTTGAAAACGGCGAACTGGTGATCAACACCGATTACGCCAACGTCATTGGCCTGCGCCGCTATAAAGAGAAGGGCAAGGGTTTCTACTTCTCGCCGAAGCTGATCGAATGGCTGGGCCCCAAGCGCGAAGGCGACATCGCAGACGAGCCGTACATCCATTACGCCGCCAGCATGCAGGCGCTGTTCGAGAAGCTGGCGCTGCAGATGATCGACCACTACCTGGGCGACACCCTGCGTGAAACCGGCAAGCTGGCCTTCGCCGGCGGCTGCGCGCTGAACGTCAAGCTCAACCAGAAGATCATCGCCCGCCCGGACGTGAAAGAGCTGTTCGTCCAGCCGGCCTCCGGCGACGCCGGTACTGCTGTCGGCGCCGCAGCCTATGTTTCCCACGCCCGCGGCGTACCGGTGGAGAAGATGGAGCATGTGTATCTCGGCCCTTCGTACTCCAACGAAGACGTGATCGCCGCCTGCGCCCGTCACCCGAACCAGCCCAAGTGGCGCAAGCTCGACAACATGCCGCAGCAAATCGCCCAGATCATGGTCGACGGCAACCCGGTGGCCTGGTTCCAGGGCCGCATGGAGTTCGGCCCGCGCGCCCTGGGTGGCCGTTCGATCATCGGCTGCCCGAGCGTCGAAGGCGTGGCTGACCGCATCAACCACCAGATCAAGTTCCGCGAGCGCTGGAGACCTTTCTGCCCGTCGATGCTCGACACCGTCGCCCCGCAGATGATCAAGGTCGACCACCCGGCACCGTTCATGACCTTCACCTTCGAAGTGGCTGAAGAGTGGAAGACCCGCGTACCGGAAGTGGTGCACGAGGACGGTACTTCGCGTGCCCAGGTGCTCAAGCGCGAGTACAACCCGCGCTACTACGACATGATGAAGGCGCTGGAAGACCTGACCGGCAATGGCGTGTCGCTGAACACCTCGCTCAACCGTCGCGGTGAACCTATGATCTGCTCGCCGACCGATGCCCTGAACATGTTCTTCGGCTCGGACCTGCAGTACCTGATCATGGAAGACATCCTGGTGGTGAAGGACGGCGCGGCCGCCTATGACCAGCCGCTCTGAACCGCGCATCCTGCAGTTCTGCCATGGCTATGACGGGCCGTTCCTCGACTGTGCCCGTCAGTACGCCAGCCTGTTCCAGGGGCGTGGCTACCAGGTCACCACGGTGTTCCTCACCGGTGCCGCCGACCCGCAGGTGGCGGCCGGTTGCGCGTCTGACGAGGTGCTGTTCCTTGAGTTCAGCTCCAAGGCCGTGCGTGGCCTCAAGCTCGGTGCCATCCGTGCCTTGCGGCGCATTGCGGCCGAGCGCAACTTCGCCTTCTGCATTGCCCACCGCTTCAAGCCCATCTACGTGGCCCTGCTGGGCACCGGCCTGCCGGTGATCGGCGTGCACCATGCCTTTGGCGACTATGAGCGCAAAGGCCGCCGGCTGTTCGCCAACCTGTTCAGCAAGCGCCTGAGCCTGCTGGGCGTGTCAGACGCGGTGCGTGACGACATGCGCCGCTGCCTGCCACAGTGGCCAGCCGAACGCATCCAGACTTTGTATAACCGCATCGACATCGACGCCCTGCAAACGGCCCTGGTGCCGCGCGCCGAGGCTCGCCGGGCTCTGGGCCTGGACACGCAGGCGTGGGTCGTCGGCAATGTCGGTCGCCTGCACCCGGACAAGGACCAGGCCACTTTGTTGCGTGGTTTTGCCCAGGCGCTGCCCAAGCTGCCGGCCGGCGCGCGCCTGGCGATCCTCGGCAAGGGCCGGCTAGAGGCCGAGCTCAAGGCCTTGGCCGCCGAGCTGGGGATTGCCGGCCAGGTGAGCTTCCTGGGCCAGGTGCCGGATGCACGCCGCTACTTCGAGGCATTCGATGTGTTCGCCCTGAGCTCCGACCACGAGCCGTTCGGCATGGTCCTGCTCGAAGCCATGGTCGCTGGCGTACCGGTGCTGGCCACGGCTTGCGGCGGGGCTCGTGAAGTGGTCGAGGGTGTGGGTGTGCTGTTCCCGTTGGGCGATGCTGCCCAGTTGGCTCAGGGCCTGGAGCATATGGCCACGCTGAGCGCCGAACAGCGCCAGGCCTGTGCTGAGCACATGCTGCAACGCCTGCGTGAACGCTTCTCCGACCAGGCGGTACGCGAGACCTTCTGGCAGTTGCCGCAGGTACGTGCACTGGTGGGGCAGGCTTGATGCTCAATCGTATCCAGGCCTTCCGCGAGCGCGGGTGGCAAACGATCGACGCCAAGGCCTACGCCGAGGCATGGGCGCGTTTTGGTGGCAGTGTCGCCACCCATCCGCTGGTGGTAGAGCAACTGGCTGACCTGGCGCAGATCCCGGTACGTTACCTGGGCTGGTATCAGGCCGGCGAGCTGAAAGCCGCCATCCCGACCTGGGGGCGCCACCTGGCGCTGGCCAAGGACGTGCTCAAGCGTGCCGGCAAAAAAGCCCTGTTCGACTTGGGCAATGCCGAAATCATCCTGCCAGCTGCGGCCGATGCCGCTGCACCGTTGCGCCATACAGCACGCTACCTGTCCGAACTGAGCCAGGGCCGTTTCACGGGCCTCAAGGAGCAGAAGGAACAGCTGGCGATGGCGCGGGCGCACGAAGACCTGTCGAAGAAATTCCGCTACAACCAGCGCCGCGAACTGCGCCTGCTGGAAGAGGCGGGTGGCGTGGTGCGCCCGATCAGCGACTTCAGTGCCCAGCAAATCGCCAGCATGTACTGCGACCTGTTCCAGCGCCGCTGGGGCTTCCCTGCCACCGGTGCCGAGCGCATGGCCGAGGTGCTGGAGCGTCTGCGCGAGTTGCTGATCGGCTCTGTGCTGATGCTGGACGGCAAGCCGATTGCCATCCAGCTGGTGTACCGCGTCGAAGCGCCGGACTGGGTCAGCGTCGAGTACATCAATGGCGGTGTAGACCCTGAAACCAAGGCCTTCAGCCCAGGCAGCGTGCTGAGTTTCCTCAATACCCAGGCCGCCTGGGAAGACGCCCGGGCGCGCAACAAGCCATTGCGGTTCTCGTTCGGCCGTGCCGACCGCGAATACAAGGACCGTTGGTGCAACCCTGTGCCGGTGTATCAGGCGTGAGCCGTAAGCAGCAGTTGCTCAAGCGCCACCGGCGCAACAAGCGTCTGGCCTTGCTGGCAGGCCTGGTTGCGCTGGTCGCCCTCGGTGTACTGGCCTGGTGGTGGCTGCCGCTGTTGCTGTTGCCGCTGCTCTGGGCCGCCCACGAGGCCTGGTTTGCCGACCACCTGTTCTACGCACCCGGCGAGGACTACGCCTACGACTTCGGTGAGCAGGCGCGGCAAGTACCTGCCAGCCTGCACGCGGGCCTGCTCAAGGCCGACTGCGTGCTACAGGGCGATGAAACCCTTGTGCTTGAGCTGCGGGTAAAAGGCAGCTGGCTCGGTCGGTTCCTGGACCCGCAGGTCGCGCTGCTGGCGGGTGAGCAGGCCGATCGGCAAACCTTCGAGCGTGGCGTCGATGGCGTGCGCTTCCTCAACCTGACCGGCCTGGCTGCGCCGCTCCAGGCCGGCGCATTGCGCCTGCGTGGTCGCCATTGCCGGCTGCTGGGCGAGCCGCGTCTGTGGATAACGCCGGCGGTCGAACTGCAACGGCGCCGGGTGATGGTGATTGCGCCGCATGCCGACGACGCCGAGCTTGCTGCGTATGGCCTTTACAGCCAGGCAGATGAAACCTGGGTAGTGACGCTGACCGCCGGTGAAATCGAGGCCGAGCACTATCAGCAGATGGGCCTGGGCAAGGCCGAGGCCGCGCGCCTGAAGGGCCGCCTGCGCGCCTGGGACAGCATCGCCGTGCCGCGTTGGGCCGGTGTGCCGGAGTCGCGTTGCGTACAGCTGGGCTACTTCTGCCTGCAGTTGCCTGCCATGCAGGCCGCGCCAGAGCAGCCTGTTGCGTCACGCGAGGCCGAGCTGGCCGATATCCGCGTATTTCGCCAGTTCAACCCGTTCCCGCTGCCGGCCGACAGCGATGGTGCGCCAACCTGGAACAACCTGCTGGCCGACCTGCGTACCTTGCTGGAAATGGCCAGGCCGCAAGTCCTGGTAATGCCGCACCCGCAACTCGACCCGCACCCCGATCACATCTGCGCTCAGGCAGCGGTGCTGGAGGCCTTGCAAGGCCTGGCCTGGCAGCCACAAACCCTGCTGTGCTACGCCAACCACCTGCATGACAACGACCGCTGGCCCATGGGCGACAGCGGCGATGGTGTGGCCTTGCCTCCGCAGTTGAGTGGTGTGCAGGCCTGGGCACCTTGCAGCCTGGTCCTGGACGTGGCTACCCAGCACGACAAGGCCATGGCCCTGGGCATGATGCACGACCTGCAGCCGGCCCCGCCATTCAAGCGCCGCCTGCGCCGCTTGCTGCAACGCTGGCTGGCCGGACGGCGGCCGTCGCCTTATGGGGAGAACGAGTTCTTCCGCAAGGCCGTGCGCCGACACGAACTGTTCTGGCGGCGCGAGCTGTAAGTACGCCCCATGGTTGACCGCGATGGCGCAGAGCGCCCAAGGAAAGCAATGAAAGTCCTATTTCTGGTGCAGAAGGAACAGCGGGCGATTCTCGACCGCCTGTACGATGGCGTCGCGGCCAACTGCGAGTGCGACCTGCGTTGGCTGACCAGCGAAGACCAGCGCAACCTGCGTCGCTACTTCAAGCGTGAAGTGCAGGTCGAGCGTTATGACCGCATCGTGTTCTTTCTGCGCTTCAAGCAGGAAATCCGTCAGGTGGCCTTCATCCGTACCGTACCGAACCTGGTCATCCTCGAGCACGACGCCTACCAGAACTACATCCCGTGCAAGTACACCGGCAAGTTCAGCGCCCATTACCGCCAGTTGCCATGGGCGCGGGTGATCAGCTCTGGCTACATGGTCAGCGAGCGCCTGCGCCAGGAAGGTTTCGATGCGGTGTTCGTGCCCAAGGGCTATGACGAGCAGTTGCTGGCCGACCAAGGGCGTGAGCGCGACATCGAACTGGCCTTCGTCGGCAGTGTCAACAGCGTGGCCTACAGCGGTCGCAAGGCGCTGCTGGATGAGTTGGGGCAGGTCGAGAACCTGCTGGTCACCCGCACCAAGTCGGGTGAAGACTACTGCAACACGCTCAACCGTATTCGTTTCTTCGTCAGTGCCGACGTCGGCATGGGCGAATACATGATCAAGAACTTCGAAGCCATGGCCTGCGGCTGTGTACTGCTGGCGTACGACCAGGGCGAGGAGGAAAACCGCGCGCTGGGCCTGGAAGACATGCACAACGTGGTGTTCTATGACAACATCCCGACCCTTCAGGAAAAGCTCCGCCGTTTGCGTGCAGACCCAGAACTTGCCCGGCAGATTGCTGAAAATGGCCGCCATCTGGCGGTTTCCCGTTTCAGTTTCGCCGCCGTTGGACGTAGCATCGTCGACCACATGCGCCCGGCGCTCAGGCCCCACCCGCCGTTGTCTGCGTGGCAGCGGCTACGCCTGACGCTGGGCATCTAAACAAGAGCTTTCGCGCCCAGGAGCGGGTGTTGAAAGCCGATAGTCGCAATGCGGAGGGAGTCCGGTGCGCTTTTCAGAAGAAAGTGATGTCACGCTCGTCGTGACCAGTTGTGGGCGGTTCGATCTGCTCAAAGACACCCTTGAGAGTTTCGATCGCTACAACACAGCGCCCATTCGCGAAGTGTTCATCACCGAAGATTCCGGTGACGATGCCGTGCATGCTGCGGTGCCTGAGCACTGGAGACCGTACTGCAAGGTGTTCGTCAACCGGCCCAAACTCGGCCAGTTGCCCTCGATCGACCTGGCCTACAGTCACGTCACGACGCCTTACATCTTCCACTGCGAAGACGACTGGCACTTCTACCGCCAGAGCTTTGTCGAAGACTCGCGGGCTATCCTGGATGCCAGGCCTGACCTGCTGCAAGTGTGGCTGCGCAGCCATGCCCATGACCTGGCTATCCACAGCCCTTACATTCACCTGGGCGATCGCCAGGTCATTGCCGGCGTGCCGTGTTATCCGCTGCTGTCCGACAAGGCCGAATGGCAAGCGTTTTCGCTCAATCCCGGCCTGCGTCGATTGAGTGATTATCAGCGCTGTGCGCCATTCGCCGCCTATGCTGGAGAGAAGGCGCTTTCCCGACGCTACGCTGAGTTTAATTTGACAGCGGTCACCTTGGAAGGTGATGCAGTGTTGCACACTGGCTTTGGCAATCACGTGACCTTGCCCATCGAAGTGGCGCGCAAGGCCAAACGTCGTCAACGTGATCGTATCAAGCTGGCATTGACGCTGGTGACAGGTGCTTTGATCGGCATGGGTATCACCCTTTTTGTTCAATGAAGTCGCTGTCCCACCTGACATGAGCGGGAGAGGGCCCATGAACATCGTCAATATGATGTGGGCGGGTGGAACGCCGTACATGTCCATCCACAAGGTGCATCGGCAAGTGCTGTCGCACGCCGGCACCGATGCCCGGATCAGTAACTGGTTGCTGCTGGGTAGCGGGCTGTGCTGTGGGCTCGGTTCGACACGGGAGTGGCACATGCCGCCACGAGCTCTGAAAGGGCGGCACCTGTGGCGCCTGCTGCGGCCGTGGTTGCGCATGCGCTTGCGCAAGGGGCTGACAGAGGCCAAGGCCGAAATCGTGCTGCTCGATGGTATTGGGGTTGCGCGGCTGGTATTGCCGCTACTGCGGAACATTCCCCATGTTCGGGCCAAGGTGCTGTTCCATGGCAAAACGCGCCTGAACAACAGTGACATTCGCCTGTTGCGCATGTTTCCGGGCGAGCGGCTGAGCATCGCGGCCGTGTCGCATACGCTGGCCAAATCGCTGGAACATGACCTGGGCAGGCCAGTGCAGACCCTGCGCATGGCGCTCGACCCGCTGGCGTTCGTCGAACCGTTGCTGAGCCGGAACCAGGCCAGGCAGGCGTTGCAGCTGCCTCAGGCCGACGGGGTGATGCTGGGCGCGGTAGGGCGGTTGGTTGAAAGCAAAGGATTTGAAATGCTGATCGAGGCCTTCGCCAAGGCCAGTGCGCGGCAACCAGGCCTGCAGCTGGCGATTATCGGCGAGGGGCCACAGCATGCCTTGCTGCAGCAGCGTATCAATGCGCTGGGCCTGGCTGGGCGCGTGCATCTGCGCGGTCACCGCGAAGACCTGCAGCTGCTGTATCGAGCGTTCGACTGGCTGTTGGTGCCCTCGCGTTCCGAGGGCTTGGGGCTGGTGGTGCAAGAGGCTGTGATGGCCGATGTACCGGTCGTGTGCAGTGACCTGCAGGTGTTCCGCGAACAGTTGTGCGACACCGGGGTCTACCTGCCCATCGCCGACGAAAGCGCCTGGGCTGATGCGATCGAGCGTTGCACAGCCCTCAGCGCCCCGGCGGTTGCCGCGCGGCAGCGTCAGGCACTGGCGCCGGAGCAGGCCTGGCAGGCGTTCTGTACCGGCTCACAGAGCCTGTTGCGCAACTGACGCTCAGCGCGCCAGCAGGGCTGCCTCGAAGGCGGCGAGGGGGAACTGGTCGCCCAGGTTCTCCCGCTCGATATAACGCACCATGTGCTGCACATTGCGACGAATCATGCGTGCCGAGAGCGGCGGGCGCAGGAAGCGCATGTCGGCCACATCGATCAGGCCCAGGTGCTGGTCGGGGGTAACCACCACATTGCCCAAGTGCAACGAACGGAAGTACACGCCACTGCGGTGCAGCTGGCGAACCAGCTGGATCAGTTGCGGCAGGTAAGTATCCCAGCTGAAGCCGTCATCACGCGACATTTGCAGCAAGGTGCGGCCGGGTAACGGGCGGTACAGCACGGCAGTGCGGCCTGGCACGTCGAGCTTGTGCTGGCTGATCACTTCGAGCGTGGGGATACCCAGTTCCGCCAGCCGCGCGGCGTTATCGACGAATCGCTGGGAGTATGGGCGCAGCAGTGCAGATGAAATCAGCCGCTTCCTACGAAAAACCTTTAGGAAATTACCATCCGCGAGCAGGTAGACTTTGGCGCCATGGCTGTCTGCCTCAAGCACCTGTGCGCCTTGTGTCAGCTGATCGAAGTCGACCTGGGTGAGCCGGGAGCATTGCATGAATAGAGCCTTGTCGTCTGGCGAGCAAAATGACCGGCAATAATGCCGAAAATAATGTTCTAGCACCATGGATGGTGTTTTTGATTCATCGGGGGAAATGGATGCTGTATCAAAAAAACTGGGCGCAGGCCTGGCTGGGATTGGGTCTGGTCTGGTTTCTGGCAGCGATTGCCCTGGCGCCGAGCAACAAGATTTATCAGCAAGGCCTGGTGCTGTTCCTGTGGCTACCGACATTGGTGCTGGCATGGTCCGCCCGCGAGGTGCTGGTGCAAGGCTGGAAGCGTCAGCCGGCGCTATGGATGAGTGTGATGGTGCTGTTGGCCTGGAGTGGCTTGAGCCTGGCCTGGTCGCCCGCAGAGGACACGGGGCGTGAAATCAAGCGGCTGCTCTACATTCTGGTATTCCTGCTCGCGTTCCCCTTGTTGGCTCAGCTTGGCCTTGCGAGGATTCGCCAGCTGTTGCTGCTAGGGAGCGGCCTGCTGGCCCTCGCTGCGCTGGTGTCGATCATCAATTTCTACTGGCTGCAGGGTGAGCCGTTGCTGGTCCGCCTGGCCGGGATTGGCGAGATATCACACCCCATTCTGGGCGCTTATGTCGTTGGCTCGGCCGTTCTTTTCCTGCTGTATGAGCCGCCGCAGCAGCGTGGCCCGCAGCTGTTGTGGGTGCTCGCACTGGCTTGTCTTGGCGCGTTTGCCGTGCTCAGTCAAAGCCGTGGCGCGCTGTTGGCCCTGGTGCTCACCGTCATGATCGCACCGCTGTGGTTCCGTGACCGCCACAGCCGGGTGTTCGCCATCCTGGCAGTCATTGCAACCGGCTTTGCCTTGTATGCGGCGTATGACCTGATCGCCGAGCGCGGTTCATCCTACCGGCCAGAAATTTTCCATGCCGTGGTCAACATGATTGCCGCGCACCCCTGGACAGGCCTGGGCCTGGGGGCTGACTACGATGTCAGTGCGGTGGGCAGGCACTTCGACCACACCCACAACATGTTCACCCACGTTGCCGTGGAGATGGGCCTGCCTGGCATGCTGCTCTGGGTCATGGTGTGGTTGTTCACCTTGGGTGAAATCATCCGCGCGCGCGGTACCCTGTTCGGCAAGCTCCTGCTGGGCTTATGGGTGTACTCGACACTGGCCATGCAGTTCGATGCCGCCAGCCTTACCGGTACGCCACGTGCAGAATGGTTCATCAGCTGGCTGCCTGTTGGCCTTGCCATGATGCTGCCATGGGGGCGTGCCGAAAATGACGCCTGTGGTAAAATTTCCGGTTCAACCTGAACAGCGAGCTCGATAATGGCCGAAACACCGCGACCGGCGGAGCACACCTCCAGCCTGAAGATCTATTTCCGGCTGTTGGGCTATGTGAAACCCTATGTCGGCATTTTCCTGCTGAGCATTGTCGGTTTCGTGATCTTTGCCTCGACCCAGCCGATGCTGGCCGGCATTCTCAAGTACTTTGTCGATGGGCTGAGCAACCCTGAAGCGGTGTTGTTCCCCAACGTCCCCTACCTGCGCGACCTGCAATTGCTGCAGGCGGTGCCGTTGCTGATCATCCTGATCGCTGCGTGGCAGGGCCTGGGGTCTTTCCTTGGCAACTATTTCCTGGCCAAGGTTTCCCTGTGCCTGGTGCACGACCTGCGCGTGGAGTTGTTCAACAAGCTGCTGGTACTGCCCAACCGCTACTTCGACAACCACAACTCCGGGCACCTGATTTCGCGTATCACCTTCAACGTGACCATGGTCACCGGTGCTGCCACCGATGCAATCAAGGTGGTCATCCGTGAAGGCCTGACCGTGGTGTTCCTGTTCGCCTACCTGTTGTGGATGAACTGGCACCTCACCTTGGTCATGGTCGCCATCCTGCCGGTGATCGCGGTAATGGTCAGCATCGCCAGCAAGAAATTCCGCAAGCAGAGCAAGAAGATCCAGGTGGCGATGGGTGACGTCACCCACGTCGCGTCGGAAACCATCCAGGGTTATCGCGTTGTCCGTAGCTTCGGCGGCGAGGCTTACGAAGAGCAGCGGTTCAGCAAGGCCAGCCAGAGCAACACCGACAAGCAGCTGCGCATGACCAAGACCGGCTCCCTGTACACGCCAATGCTGCAGCTGGTGATCTACAGCGCCATGGCGGCGCTGATGTTCCTGGTGCTGTTCCTGCGTGGTGAGTCCACCGCCGGTGACCTGGTGGCCTATATCACTGCTGCCGGCCTGCTGCCCAAGCCGATTCGTCAGTTGTCGGAAGTCAGCTCGACCATCCAGAAGGGCCTGGCAGGTGCAGAAAGCATCTTCGAGCAACTGGACGAAGAGCCTGAACTGGACACCGGTACGGTCGAGAAGGACCGTGTGGAAGGCCGCCTGGAAGTGCGCAACCTGAGCTTCACCTACCCAGGTACCGAGCGTGAAGTGCTGAGCGACATCAGCTTTGTCGCCGAGCCAGGGCAGATGATCGCCCTGGTTGGCCGCTCTGGCAGCGGCAAATCGACCCTTGCGGCGCTGATCCCGCGCTTCTATCACCATGACCAGGGGCAGATCCTGCTCGATGGTGTGGAGATCGAGAACTACCGCCTGCGCAACCTGCGCCGCCACGTTTCGCAGGTGACCCAGCACGTTACCCTGTTCAACGACACCGTGGCCAACAACATCGCCTATGGCGATCTGGCAGGTGCCCCACGCGCAGACATCGAAGCCGCTGCGGCCGATGCCTACGCCAAGGAGTTCGTCGACCGCTTGCCGAAGGGCTTCGATACCGACGTGGGTGAAAACGGCGTGCTGCTCTCTGGCGGCCAGCGCCAGCGCCTGGCCATTGCCAGGGCACTGCTGAAGAACGCGCCGCTGCTGATTCTGGATGAGGCCACCTCGGCCCTGGATACCGAATCCGAGCGGCACATCCAGGCTGCCCTGGACCATGTGATGCAAGGCCGTACCACGCTGGTGATCGCCCACCGTCTGTCGACCATCGAGAAGGCCGACCAGATCCTGGTCATGGACCAGGGCCGTCTGGTAGAGCGCGGCACCCATGCCGAACTGCTCGCGGCTAATGGCCATTATGCCCGCCTGCACGCCATGGGCCTGGATGAGCCGGTCAAGGCCGATATCACCTGAGTCCTCCCTCATCGGGGCCGTAACGGCCCCGATTGTCACGGGAATTTTCCGGGGGCGATCTGGCCATAAAGCCGTCGACTACCCTGTGCTAATATCCTGCCCCTGTTCATTATTTCCATATGGGTTGCCCATGAAGTTGTCCATGCCGCGTTTCGATCAAGCCCCGGTTCTGGTGGTCGGCGATGTCATGCTCGACCGCTACTGGCATGGCGGTACTTCGCGTATCTCGCCTGAAGCGCCAGTGCCGGTGGTCAAGGTCGATCAGATCGAGGATCGCCCCGGCGGCGCGGCCAACGTTGCCTTGAACATCGCTGCGCTGGGCGCACCGGCGTCGCTGATCGGCGTTACCGGCCAGGACGAGGCCGCCGACAGCCTGGCCAACAGCCTGCAGGCTGCGGGGGTGCGGTCTGTGTTCCAGCGCATCGCGCACCAGCCGACCATCGTCAAGCTGCGGGTCATGAGCCGTCACCAGCAACTGCTGCGTATCGATTTCGAAGAGCCGTTTGCCACCGACCCGCTATCGCTGGGTGCCGAAGTCGACAGCCTGCTCGAAGGTGTCAAAGTGCTGGTCTTGTCGGACTACGGCAAGGGTGCTCTGAAGAACCACCAAAGCCTGATCCAGGCGGCACGGGCCAAGGGCATTCCGGTGCTGGCCGACCCCAAGGGCAAGGACTTTTCCATCTACCGTGGCGCTAGCCTGATTACCCCGAACCTCAGCGAGTTCGAAACCATCGTCGGCCGTTGCGCCGATGAGGCCGAACTGGTTGCCAAAGGCTTGCAGCTGCTGCAGGACCTGGACCTGGGTGCCGTGCTGGTAACCCGTGGCGAGCATGGCATGACCCTGCTGCGCGTTGGCCAGCCTGCGCTGCACCTGCCGGCGCGGGCGCGCGAGGTGTTCGATGTGACCGGTGCCGGCGATACCGTCATCTCCACCCTCGCCGCAGCCATTGCCGCGGGTGAGGACCTGCCCCATGCGGTGGCCCTGGCCAATCTGGCGGCAGGCATTGTGGTCGGCAAGCTGGGTACCGCTGCGATCAGCGCCCCCGAGCTGCGCCGCGCAATCCAGCGTGAGGAAGGCTCCGAGCGCGGCGTGCTGGGCCTGGAGCAATTGTTGTTGGCCATCGATGATGCGCGGGCGCACAACGAGAAGATCGTCTTCACCAATGGCTGCTTCGATATCCTGCATGCCGGGCATGTCACCTATCTGGAGCAGGCGCGCGCCCAGGGCGATCGCCTGATCGTCGCGGTCAACGACGACGCCTCGGTCAGCCGCTTGAAAGGGCCGGGCCGGCCGATCAACAGCGTCGACCGGCGTATGGCCGTACTGGCCGGGCTGGGCGCGGTGGACTGGGTAATCAGCTTCCCGGAAGGCACCCCGGAAAACCTGCTGAGCCAGGTCAAGCCGGATGTGCTGGTCAAGGGGGGCGACTATGGCATCGACCAAGTGGTAGGCGCTGATATCGTCAAGGCCTATGGCGGCACCGTGAAGGTGCTGGGCCTGGTCGAGAACAGCTCGACTACCGCGATTGTCGAGAAGATTCGCAAGAACTGATACAGCCAGGGCCTCTTTGCGGCCCAATCGCCGGCAAGCCAGCTCCCACACGCACAGCGCAGGCCTTGAGTCCTGCACAGGCCTTGTGGGAGCTGGCGTGCCGGCGATTGGCTGCGCAGCAGCCCCAGGGACTCACTTGTGAAGTGAGGTGCGGGCGCGCTCCAGCAGCGCCCGGGCCTTGTCGCCAAACCGCTGCAGGTGCGACGCCCGCGCCGGCTTGCTCTCCACCAACCCCTGCTGTTTGACCCAGTCCTTCCAGCGCACCCGCTCCTCCGTCACCACCCAGCCTTCCTGCCGGGCAAAACTCTCGGCCAGATACAGCCCGCGTGTGCTCGCCGGCACCAGCTCATCTTTTTTCAGCGTATACAACTCCGCCACTGGCTGGCCGTCCTTCAACGGCATCAGATACAGGTCTGGCCGCTTGCGGTTGAGGCGGGCTTCCAGTTGGTCACCCTCCAGTCGCTCGTCGACATGGAACAAGCTGAGCTTCTTGGCTTCCCGAGGCACCTGCAGACGCATGTCGTAGATCAGCTGGAGCGACGCGGTGGGCAAGTGCACGTAGGCCCGTGGCCGCTCCATTAGCATCAGCTTGCTGCAGTGCACGGGGCGGGCGGCACCGGACTGTGGGGTAAGCACGAAATGTGGCGTTTCGCGGTAGTGCAGGGCGGCGGCGTAGGGCACGGGCAGCCAGGTGTCGTTGAAACGCCCGCCCAGCCAGCCTTCCGGGGTTTCCAGCAGGCATTCCTCGGCCACTTCCTGAACCGCCGTGTGCAGCGGGAGGTTCAGTTCTTGCGCCGGCACATAGCCAGAAATCAGTTTCAACACCACATCGCCCCGGTCTTGCCGACGCTGACGTACCAACACCCAGTAATCACGGTTTTGCCAATGCAGGGTAAGCCGCACCGACACACCCAGATTGGCGAGTTCGACCACGAAGTGCTGTGTGTCGGGCAGCTGAATGGCCTTGCGCCGCTGCTGGGTCTGGGCAAAGTTCAGCGGCATGCCGATGCTCTGATAGGTCAGGCCTTCGGGCGTTGCCTCGACATGCAGTGGTAGTGTCTTGAAGTTGCTCGGGTTTTTGCGGATCAACGTTCGCGCCACGAGGCTCCTCCTTGCGTCGGGTCGTACCTCTGGCCCTTGGGCCAGGGGTAACTCAGTGCTGGCCCAGGATACGGGCGACGGTGGCCACGTTGTGGGCCAGGTGCAGCGGATTGATGGTGCCGACGATAGCACTGCTGACACCCGGGTGGGCGAACAGCAGCTCGAAGCTTGCCTGCACCGGGTCAACGCCCGGGGCCAGGCAGATATGCCCGCTGGCCAGGGCCTTCTTTACCAGGATGGCCTTGCCGTGTTCGGCAGCGTAGTCCAGCACCGGGCGTTCTGCCTGTTCGTTGAGGTTATAGGTGACCATGGCACAGTCGCCTTGCTCCAGCGCTTTCAGGCCGCCTGCCACGGTCTTGCCGGACAGGCCAAAGCCGAGGATCTTGCCCTCTTGCTTGAGCTCCGCCAGGGTCTGGTAGACCTCCTGCTGTTCGAGGATGGCCAGGTCGTTGCCGTCGGAATGCACCAGCACCAGTTCGATGCGGTCGGTTTCCAGGCGGCGCAGGCTGCGCTCCACCGAACGGCGGGTGTGGGCCGCACTGAAGTCGAAGTGCGACAGGCCGTTGTCGAATTCTTCGCCGACTTTGCTGACGATTACCCATTCATCGCGCTGGCCGCGCAGCAGCGGGCCCAGGCGTTCTTCGCTGCGGCCATAGGCGGGGGCGGTGTCGATCAGGTTGATGCCCAATTCGCGGGCCTGTGCCAGCAGCATGCGGGCTTCGTCATCGCCGGGGATGGTGAAGCCGGTGGGGTATTTCACGCCCTGATCTCGGCCAAGCTTGACTGTGCCCAGGCCTAAGGGGGACACCTTGAAGCCGGTGCTGCCCAGGGGGCGGTGGAAATCGTGCAACGTAGGCAGGGTCATGGCAGCAGTTGCTCCCAGGCGGGTACACCCAGCGGTGGACGTGGCAGGCCGGCCAGGTCGGCTTGTGCCTGTGGGCGGATGCCGTCGCGCTCCAGGTTGGCGATTACCCGGTCGCTGAAGTCGGGTGCTAGAGCCAGCTTGGTCGGCCAGCCCACCATCAAGCGTTGCTGGTCGGCGAGGAATGCGTTGTCCGGGCGTACCAGGCCCGATTGTGCGGGTTCTGCACGGTCGACTCGCAGGGTGGCCCAGCGCACCTGGCTCTGGTCGACCCAGGGCAGCAGGTTGGCGATTTCCTTCTGCGCCGCAGCAATCTGAGCGGCAGGTTCGCGCGCCACGCCTTCGGCTTCGGCCAGGTCACCACCGAGGTACCACACCCACTGGCCATCTGCCGCCGGGTGGGTGGTCACCGTCACGCGCGGCTTGGGCCCGCCACCGAGGCAGTGGGCGTACAAGGGTTTGAGGTTCGGTCCCTTGGCCATGACCATGTGCAGCGGGCGGGTTTGCATGGCTGGTTGGTGCAGGCCCAGCGCCTGCAGCAAACCTTCGGTGCCGGCACCGGCGCTTGATACGATGCGTTGGGCACGGATTTCCCGGTCGTCCACGCGCAGGCCGACCAGCGCATCACCTTCACGCAACGGTTCGATGTGTTCACCTGCCAGCAGGGAGTCGCCGGCCAGCTCGGCCAGGTTGGCCAGCAGGCTCGGGACATCGATTACCAGTTCCGCCAGGCGATAGACCTTGCCTTTGAACGCGCGGTCCTGCAATGCGGGCGGCAGATGCTCACCTTTGACCTGGTCGACCCGGCCGCGCACGGCCTTGCTGGCGAAGAAGCTGGTGAGGTTCCCGGCCAAGGTCCCCGGCGACCACAGGTAGTGGGCATCGGATAGCAGACGGGTACGCCCCAGGTCGAGTTCGCCGTCGCCAGCCAGGGCCTCGCGCCAGCGCCGTGGCATGTCGGCGATGGCTTCCGAAGCGCCGGTCAGGGCGCCGTGCAGGGCGTACTTGGTGCCGCCGTGAATAATGCCTTGAGACTTGATGGTCTGCTCGCCGCCGAGGCTGGCGCGTTCCACCAGCACGGTCGAGTAGCCCAGGCGGCGCAGCCGGGCATTGAGCCACAAGCCAGCGACCCCGGCGCCGACGATCAGCACGTCAGTGGAAATGGCGGTTGGCATGGATTACCTCCAAGGTTGGACAGCTGGGCAGTATACAAGCTAAGGCCGTGCCTCTGTGTGCCCAGCCTTCTGATAGTAGCGCGCTGCAGCAGGGGGATGATTCGAACTACATGTGGGTTTGCTCAGTACTTCCTTCAAGTCGGCATGGCAACTGTCATATTTGCTAGTTTCGAGTTCGCGAGGGGGGGGTTACGCTGGATTCTCGGTTGTCTATCGCTTTGAATGGCGTTGAAAATACTGAGGGTAAAAATATGAATAGTCTTATTCATCTGACTGATTTCTCGCTTCAGGCAGGCGTTGATTACAAAGAAAAAGATATTCTTAAATATGGTTTGAATGGGTGGCGGCTTTATAACCAGTCTGCGCTCGTGAAAATTCAGGAGGATCCTGAAAAACCAGAACAAGGTTCTGTCCTGCGGTTTGGCAGTAGCGGCAGCGAGGGGCCTCTGCGCCCAGGAATCATAATGTATAAAGTGATTTCGGGTTTTCCGCCTGGCTATAAACTGAAATTCGCTATGACCGCCAGGCGCCAGGGTGCTTATAATCAACCTAGATTGTCATTTCATTATAACGGCACCATTCTCAAGACAGGTTTTCACTTAAAAGATGATTACGATCATTATTTTGGAGAATTTACTGTCCGTGATGACGTAACCATACTCGCGATAGAGAACTCGATTACCGAAACTTCTGGGAATGATTTTTTCATTTCGAAATTGGAAATTCGGCCGCAGGGGGTTGGTGAGATATCCGACGAGGGGTGATTCCAATTTCCGAGTGTTTTTTATGTTGCCGGCGCGGCCATTTACTAGCGTGCCGGCAATTTTTTAGAGCGTTCAATGTCCAGCTGATTTCGAGTAGAGCTGAATTATCACCACGCCTGCAACAATCATCGCCATTCCCACCATTGCCGGTAGATCCAGCTTCTGCCCGTATATCACCAGCGCCGCCACGCTGATCAGCACAATCCCCAGCCCCGACCAGATCGCATAGGCGATGCCCACCGGAATGCTGCGTACCACCAGCGTCAGCATCCAGAACGCGATGCCGTAACCCACCACCATCAAAAGCAAAGGCAACGGCGTGCTCAGGCCTTTGACCGCTTTCATGGAGGCAGTGGCGACGACTTCGGCGCAGATGGCGATAGCGAGATAGGTATAGGCGTTCATGATGCGTTTCTCCGGTGACTGGTCGAGCATTCTAGACGCGCCCTGGATGCGGTAAAGTCATTACCTATCAGAAATGGAGATAGGTTAATGGCAGAGCGCTGGGATCTGGAACAACTGCGCCTGTTTGCACGGGTTGCCGAGCTGCGTTCGTTCTCCGCCGTTGCGCGCGAGCAGCGTAAGGCGCAATCGGCCGTAAGCAATGCCATCGCGCTGCTGGAAACCGACCTTGGCGTCACCTTGTTCGAGCGCAGCAGCGGCCGCCAGCCCAGGCTGACCGAAAACGGTACGGCCTTGCTGGAAGATGCCCGTGAACTGTTGCGTCAGTGCGAACGCCTGGATGGCCGGGCGCTCGCGCTGATGCGTGGCCAGGAAGCCCTGCTGCGGGTTGCCCAGGACGAAGCCATGCCGTATCAGCCGGTGATCGACAGCCTCGACGAACTGGCCAGCCGCTACCCGTTTCTGGAGGTGCAACTGGCCAGCGGTGCCCAGGGCGATGTAGCGCGTAAGCTGGTGGAGCGGCGCGCCGATCTGGGCCTGTTCTTCCTCCACGAGAGCATCCCGGCATCGCTGGAGCGGCGGGCGCTGGGCAGTGTGGAGATGGTTACGGTGTGCGCGGTCGGCCACCCGCTGGCGGGCGAAGGCCGGGTCACCCGGCAACAACTCGCACGCCACCGGCAGTTACTGATCACCCCACAGCAAAGCGGTTATCCCGGCGGCGAGGCGATCAGCCCTCAGGTATGGCGCGCCGACAGCTTCTACGCCATGGCCGAACTCCTGATGCGCGGCCTGGGCTGGGCATGGTTACCCCGGCATGTGGTGCAGTATCCGACCTACCAAGCGCATATGGTTGAACTGGACAGCGATTGGCGGCCTCCGGCCTTGGTGGCCGAGCTGGCCTGGCGCCGCGATGAACCCTTGGGCCCGGCCGCGCAGTGGCTGGCAGAGCGCTTTGCAGTGCACCTGCGCGCGATCGGGTAAACTTCGCCGCCATGAACAGAACACTCTATACCTTGCTGTTTCACCTGGGCCTGCCGCTGGTTGCGCTGCGCCTGTACCTGCGCGCGCGCAAGGCGCCAGCCTATGGGCAGCGTATCGGCGAGCGTTTTGCGCTCAACCTGCCCCTTATGCACCAGGGCGGGATCTGGGTGCACGCGGTGTCGGTAGGCGAGAGCATTGCTGCAGCGCCCATGGTTCGCGCCTTGCTCAAGGCTTATCCCGAACTACCGATCACGCTGACCTGCATGACGCCGACCGGTTCCGAGCGTATTCGCGCCATGTTCGCCGACGAACCGCGCGTGCAGCATTGCTACCTGCCCTACGACCTGCCGTGGGCTGCGGGGCGTTTTCTCGACCATGTCCAGCCGAAGCTGGGCATCATCATGGAAACCGAACTGTGGCCCAACCACATTCACCAGTGTGCCAAACGCGGGATTCCGGTGGCGCTGGCCAATGCACGATTGTCCGAGCGCTCGGCACGCGGCTACGGGCGCTTTGCCAGGCTGACCCGGCCGATGCTGGCCGAGATGAGTCTGATTGCCGTGCAGACTGAAACCGAGGCTCAGCGCTTCCGTGATCTGGGCGCACGCCCTGAATGCGTAAAAGTCACCGGCTCGATCAAGTTCGACCTGAAGATCGATGAGCAACTGCTACCGCGTGCCAAGGCATTGCGTGAGCAGTGGGGGGCCGAGCAGCGCCCGGTGTGGATTGCCGCCAGTACCCATGACGGTGAAGATGCGCTGATTCTGCAGGCTCATCGGCAGTTGTTGCAGGTGCATGGCGATGCCTTGCTGATCCTCGTGCCGCGTCACCCTGAGCGGTTTGCTGCGGTGCATGCGCTGTGCAGCGAGCAATTCGCCACCGTGCGCCGTTCTTCTGCAGCGCCGGTCGATGCCCAAACCCGCGTGTTGCTGGGCGATACCATGGGGGAGTTGCTGTTCCTCTATGCGTTGGCCGATATCGCCTTTGTCGGCGGTAGCCTGGTGCCGACGGGAGGGCACAACCCGCTGGAGCCTGCGGCGCTGGCCTTGCCGGTGCTCATGGGGCCACATGTGTTCAACTTCCTCGAAATCAGCGCGATGTTGCGTGAAGCGGGGGCGTTGCAGCAGGTGGACGATGCCGACGGGCTGGCCGGTGCGGTGCGGCGGCTGGTCGAGTTGCCGCAGGATGCGCAGCGCATGGGCGAGGCGGGCAGGGCGGTGATGCGGGCCAATCAGGGCGCGTTGCAGCGCTTGCTCGATGGCCTGGATGCGCTTGTCCGCTGACGTTTGCTTTGGTTGTCCTGGCCTCATCGCCGGCAAGCCAGCCCCCACAGGTACTGCACAGGGTTTGAGGCCAGTGAGGAACCTGTGGGAGCTGGCTTGCCGGCGATGAGGCCATCAAAAGCAACCCGGTCTGTGAGAAATACGCCCCTATTTCAAGGGCGACGCTCAAAGTTCTTGGCCGCTGCCGCAGCCAGGTCTGGCGGCAGGAAGTCCTTGTCCGGGTTGTAGTCCGGTTTCAGGTAGCGCTTGAGGTCTTGCAGGTCTTGCGGGCTCAGGGTGCCGGCCGCCTGCTTCAGGCTCAGGTTGTCGAGGATGTAGTCATAGCGGCTGTTGTTGTAATCCCTCACCGAGGTGTACAGCTGGCGTTGGGCATCGAGCACATCGACGATGTTGCGGGTACCTACCTGGTAGCCGATTTCAGTGGCTTCCAGCGCGCTCTGGTTGGAGATGATCGACTGCTTGCGCGCCTGTACCTGTTCTACATCGGTGTTCACCGCGCGGTGCAGGTTGCGGGTGTTTTCCACCACCTGGCGGCGCAGGCTTTCACGCTGCTGTTCGCTCTGGCTCAGGCGTTGGTATGCCTCGCGTACCTGCGAGCTGGTCAGGCCTCCGCTGTAGATCGGGATGTTCAGTTGCAGGCCAACGCTGGTCTGTTCGACATCGCCGCTGTAGCGCACGCCCAGTTGCGAAGGGTTGGTAAAGCCGAGGCTGTCGTTGTCACCTTTCTGGTACTTGGCCACGGCATCCAGGGTCGGCGCATGGCCGGCCTTGCGCTGGCGCAGGGTCTCTTCAGCAGCAGAAACCGCATAGTTGGTGGCCAGCAGGTTGAGGTTCTGGCGGCCGGCGGTTTCGACCCAAGCCTTGGCGTCGTTTGGCGTGGGGACCTGCACGGGCAGGGTATGCACCACGCCTTGAATCGAGGTGTATTCACGGTTGGTCAGAGTGACCAGCGCTTCAAAGGCATCCTGCACCTGGCGCTCGGCGATGATCCGGTTGGCCCGCGCCGTGTCGTAGCTGGCCTGGGATTGCAGCACGTCGGTCTTGTCCGACAGGCCCACATCGAAGCGTTCGTTGGACTGGTCCAGCTGGCGCTTGAACGCGGCTTCCTCAGCCTTGGTCGCGGCCAGGTTGTCCTGCGCGCGCAGCACGGCGAAGTAGTTTTGCGCGGTTTGCAGGATCAGGTTCTGTTCAGTGGCCGACAGCTCCAGCGCTGCCTGTTCGTTGACCGCTTCGGCGGCCTGCAGCTGGAACCAGCGATCAGCGCGGAAGATTGGCTGGGCCAGGGTTGCGCTCCATGAATTGCCGCTGCGGTTGGAGGTGATGGAGGGCTCGTCCAGCTTGGTGCGGGTGTTCATCATTTCGGCATCGGCCGACAGGTTCGGCAGCAACCCGGCGCGGGCCTGCGGTACCACTTCGCGGCGGGCGCCATAATCGGCGCGTGCTGCTGCCAGGTCGGCGTTGTTGTCTACCGCTTCCTGATAAACGCTGACCAGGTCGGTTTTAACTGTCGGGAGCATATCCGCTGCCCAGACCATTCCGTTGGACGCACAAGACACGGCTATCGCCAGTGAGAGTTTGCGCAGCATAGAGGCAATCCTTGTACGAAATTTAATTACTGAACTGTTGAGTATCGAGCGATGGGCCAGTGTAGTGCCATGCGCACCCGGCAACAATCGCTCGGTGTGCCTTTCATCATCCGCGCATTTACCCGCTTGGCTTTGCCGACCACTCCAGTCTAGACTGCGCATGTTCTTGTCGGGGTGCCTTGAAGCAAAGGCTGAGATCGCAGAGGTGCGGATCCCGTTGAACCTGATCAGGTTAGCGCCTGCGTAGGGAACAAGATTGCTCGCCTTCCCGGGGAGCCTCTTGTGCCAGGTCCGGGAATGTCGCAGCTGCATGCAGCTTCAGGCACCCCCTATCCGGCACTGCACGCCTTCATGGGTGCGTCCGCGTTTTTCAGGTTCTCCCCGACATTCCACTGCTAGGAAGCCGTCTGGAGAGCCTGTGATGACCAAACAAGAAAAAGCGATCAACCTCAGCGAATCGGCACAAGTCGATCAGCAGTCCGTGCAACCGTTCCCGCGCTCGCGCAAAATCTATGTCGAAGGCTCGCGGCCGGACATTCGCGTGCCCATGCGTGAAATCAGCCTGGACGATACCCCGACCGATTTCGGTGGCGAGACCAACGCGCCGGTACTGGTCTACGACACGTCGGGCCCGTACACCGACCCCAACGTCATCATCGACGTGCGCAAGGGCCTGGCCGACGTGCGTTCGGCGTGGATCGAGGCCCGCGGCGACACCGAGCGCCTGGGCGGGCTCAGCTCCGACTTTGGCCAGCAGCGCCTGAACGACGCCGAACTGGCCAAGCTGCGTTTCGCCCACGTGCGTAACCCGCGCCGTGCCAAGGCCGGCGCCAACGTCTCGCAGATGCACTATGCCCGCCAGGGCATCATCACCGCCGAGATGGAATATGTAGCCATCCGCGAAAACATGAAGCTGCAAGAAGCCCGCGCCGCTGGCCTGCTGAACGAGCAGCACGCCGGCCACAGCTTCGGTGCCAACATCCCGAAAGAAATCACCCCCGAATTCGTCCGCCAGGAAATCGCCCGCGGGCGCGCGATCATCCCGGCCAACATCAACCACCCGGAGGTGGAGCCGATGATCATCGGCCGCAACTTCCTGGTGAAGATCAACGGCAACATCGGCAACAGTGCCCTCGGGTCCTCGATCGAGGAAGAAGTGGCCAAGCTGACCTGGGGCATTCGCTGGGGTTCGGACACGGTCATGGACCTGTCCACCGGCAAGCACATTCACGAAACCCGTGAGTGGATCATTCGCAACTCGCCGGTGCCAATCGGTACCGTGCCGATCTACCAAGCCCTGGAGAAGGTCAATGGCGTGGCCGAGGACCTGACTTGGGAACTGTTCCGCGACACCCTGATCGAGCAGGCCGAGCAGGGCGTGGACTACTTCACCATCCACGCGGGGGTGCTGCTGCGCTATGTGCCGCTGACCGCCAAGCGCGTCACCGGTATCGTCAGCCGCGGTGGCTCGATCATGGCCAAGTGGTGCCTGGCGCACCACAAGGAAAACTTCCTCTACACGCACTTCGACGAAATCTGCGAAATCATGAAGGCCTACGACGTCAGCTTCTCGCTGGGTGATGGCCTGCGCCCTGGCTCGATCGCCGACGCCAACGACGCCGCGCAGTTCGGTGAACTGGAAACCCTCGGCGAGCTGACCAAAATCGCCTGGAAGCACGACGTGCAGTGCATGATCGAAGGCCCTGGCCACGTACCGATGCAGCTGATCAAGGAGAACATGGACAAGCAGCTGGAGTGCTGCGACGAGGCGCCGTTCTACACCCTCGGCCCACTGACCACCGACATTGCCCCGGGCTACGACCACATCACCTCGGGCATCGGTGCGGCGATGATCGGCTGGTTCGGTTGCGCCATGCTCTGCTACGTCACGCCCAAGGAACACCTGGGCCTGCCGAACAAGGATGACGTCAAGACCGGCATCATCACCTACAAGATCGCCGCGCACGCCGCCGACCTTGCCAAGGGTCACCCCGGCGCGCAGATTCGCGACAACGCCCTGTCCAAGGCGCGTTTCGAGTTCCGTTGGGAGGACCAGTTCAACCTGGGTCTGGACCCGGACACTGCCCGTGCCTTCCACGACGAGACCCTGCCGAAGGAATCGGCCAAGGTGGCGCACTTTTGCTCGATGTGCGGGCCAAAGTTCTGCTCGATGAAAATCACCCAGGAAGTGCGTGAATACGCCGCCAAGATCGAGGCCGTGGATGTAACGGTCGAGCAAGGTATGCGCGAGCAGGCCGAGCGTTTCCGCCAGGAAGGCAGCCAGCTGTACCACAAAGTGTAAGAACGTCATTTCCCTTTGTGGGAGCGGGCCTGCCCCGCGAAAGCGTCAGCTGCGCCAACGCGTTCGGCAGGCCAGACGCCTTCGCGGGGCAAGCCCGCTCCCACAATGGCTCGGCGAAGCCCCATCCATTCCTCTGGCGAACATGACAATGACCACCCCCAGCCAATTCTCCCCCGACCACCCGGTCCCCACCCACCAGCGCATCTTCGGCGCCCGCGACCTGTTCTCGCTGTGGTTCTCCCTCGGCATCGGCCTGATGGTGCTGCAAGTCGGCGCCATGCTCGCCCCAGGTCTTGGCCTTGCCAGCGCGGTGCTGGCCATCGCCCTGGGCACCGGCGTGGGTGTGCTGTTGCTGGGCGCCGCCGGTGTCATCGGCAGCGACACCGGCCTTTCTGCCATGGGCACCCTGAAACTCAGCCTGGGCAGCCATGGCGCGCGCTTGCCGGCCGTGCTCAACCTGCTGCAACTGGTAGGTTGGGGTGCATTTGAGATCATTGTCATGCGCGATGCCGCCAGCCTGCTGGGCGCGCGGGCGTTCGGCGAAGGCAGTGCCTGGAACAGCCCGATGCTCTGGACCCTGTGTTTCGGCGCTCTGGCCACCCTGCTGGCCGTCAGCGGGCCGCTGGCCTTCGTGCGCAAGGTGCTGCGCGCCTGGGGTATCTGGGTGTTGCTGGGCGCCTGCCTGTGGCTGACCTGGAACCTGTTCGCCAAGGCCGACCTGGCTGAACTGTGGGGCCGCGCCGGTGACGGTTCGATGTCGCTGGCCGTGGGCTTTGACATCGTCATCGCCATGCCGCTGTCCTGGTTGCCGCTGATCGCCGACTACTCGCGCTTCGCCCGCAACGGCAAGCACGTGTTCGGCGGCACGGTACTTGGCTATTTCATCGGCAACACCTGGCTGATGAGCCTGGGCGTGGCCTACACCCTGGCCTTTGCCGCCAGTGGCGAAGTCAATGCCTTGCTGCTGGCCCTGGCGGGCGCAGGCATGGGTATTCCGCTGCTGCTCATTCTGCTGGACGAGTCGGAAAAGGCCTTTGCCGACATCCACTCGGCGGCTGTTTCCACCGGCGTGCTCGTACCTGTGAAGGTTGAGCACCTGGCGCTGGGCATTGGCGTACTGTGCACCCTGATCGCCCTGCTGGCCCCGCTGGCCCAGTACGAAAACTTCCTGCTGCTGATTGGTTCGGTGTTCGCGCCGCTGTTTGGCGTGGTGCTGATGGACCACTACGTGATCCGTCGTCGTCGCCTGCCGGCGCAGGTGGGTGGCTTGCACTGGCAGGCACTGGTGGCCTGGTTTGCGGGGGTGGCGGCCTATCACCTGATTGCCGCCAACGCTCCAGAGCTGGGGGCTACCCTGCCAGCACTGTTACTGGCAGGTGTGCTGCACGGGCTGCTGAGCTTCAGCCGCGGCCGGGAAACAGTTCAGGCTTGAGTACGCCATTCAGGCGCGGGTAGGGGATCTTCAGTTCCACGTGGCCCATGGAATAGGGCGCGATGGCGTAGACCTCGTACTTGACCACTACCGCGCCGTACGTCAGGGCGATGTGCGGCGACTTCTTGAACGGCCAGGTCTTGACGAACTCGGCGTCCTTGTCCATGCCCACGCTCATCAGCCAGGCCCGGTGCGACTCCTCGACGGTTTTCCAGAAGGTCTCCTCCTGGCCTGGCACCAGCATGTCCTGCAGGGTCAGCACCTTGTCCAGCTTGCGCGAGTAGTTGATGAAGCCGCGCCCGGGCATGCCATGCGCGCCACCACTGTCCAGGTAGCTGGACAATTCGATGATCACCAGCCCGTCATGCTGCTCGCGTACCTTGGCTTGCAAATAACTGCTGTTACGTTTGTCGGCACTGGCCAGGTATTGCTGTTCGTAGGCCTGCAAGGTGCTGGGCGCGGTGCCATGCTGATTGTCTTCGGTCAGTTGCAGCAGGCGCTTTTCGACGATGCCGTCGAGCGCGGGCAGGGCGGGGAAGTGGACCGTGTCGATGTTCACCAGCGGGCAGTCGCTTTCGCTGCAGCCGGGTTTGACATGCTCCCAGGCGTCGCGCTTGACCTCGAGCGGGGCCCGGTAGTTGGGCGTGAACAGGCTCTGGCAGGCGCCTAGAGCCAGTGCCAGCACAGCCACGGAAGTCAGTTTGACAAGTGTCATGGTGATCCTTGCAGAACAGGGAAAGTCGGCCTTTGACCGTCTGCGCGGCCTTCAGTTCGCCACTAAGCTAACAGAGTGAAGACGCGCTGTCCCGAGTGTGCGAACGGTTGCCGGAAAGGGGTGAAACGGGCAAGCGTGCAGAGTAGGATGGCGCGATGCGGTAATTGAGGTAACGAGGATTTCCATGTCAGACACGTTGAATTCGGTGCCCAAGGCGGTCGAGATCGTCAAGCGGGACAATTGCTTCCAGGGCTTCTACAAGCTCGACAAGGTGCACCTGCGCCACGAGCTGTTTGCCGGTGGCATGGGCCGCGAGATCAGCCGCGAACTGTTTGTGCGCCACGATGCAGTGTGTGTGCTGCCTTACGACCCGTTGCGTGATGAAGTGGTGCTGATCGAGCAGTTCCGCGTCGGCGCACTGGACAAGGTCGGTAACCCCTGGCTGATCGAGATGGTTGCTGGGCTGATCGACAAGGATGAAGAACCCGAGGAAGTCGCCCATCGCGAAGCCGAGGAAGAGGCCGGCCTGACGTTCAGTGCCTTGTGGCCGATGACCCGCTACTTCCCGTCGCCCGGCGGCAGTGACGAATACGTTCACCTGTTCCTTGGCCGTTGCAGCAGCGAAGGCGCGGGAGGGCTGCATGGTCTGGAAGAAGAGGGCGAAGACATCCGCGTGCGCGTGTGGTCGTTCGAGGATGCCTTGCAGGCGGTACGCGATGGGCGCATCTGCAACGCGGCGACTATTATCGGCTTGCAATGGCTGGCGCTGAACCGTGACGAAGTACGAGGTATGTGGAAGTGAACCTGCTGCGCGAGCGCTATCGAGTCGACCTGGTCGGGCTGCAGGCCGCCTGCGAGGCCAACTACGCCCGGCTGATGCGCCTGTTGCCCGACATGCGCACCACCCAGAGCTCGCGCCGCATCGGCATGACCCAGGGCGACCAGATGCTCGGTGTGCTGGTGCTGGACGTGGTGCTGGCCTGCCCGTACACCACCACCTTGCATGTGCGTCAGGAGCACAGCCTGCCGTGGCTGCCGGTGCCGCACCTGGAAGTGCAGGTGTACCACGATGCACGCATGGCCGAAGTGGTCAGCGCCGAACACACCCGGCGCCTGCGCAGTATCTACCCGTATCCGAACGAGGCCATGCACCAGCCGGACGAAAAGGCCCAGCTCAACCTGTTCCTGGGTGAATGGCTGAGCCACTGCCTGGCCTGCGGCCACGAACTGGCAAGCGTTCGCTGACATGCATCCAGACCAGACGCGCCCTGTACATGTGCTGCAACTGACCGACGCCCATCTTTTCGCCGATCCGGCCGGCAGCATGCTGGGGCTCAATACCCGTGACAGCCTGCGCCATGTGGTGGCCCAGGTGCGGCGCGAGCAACCGCTTGTCGACCTGCTGTTGTGTACAGGTGATCTGTCCCAGGACGCTAGCGTTGCCTCTTATGAGGCGTTCCGGGAGCTGACGGCGCCGTTAGCCGTGCCCACCCGCTGGTTGCCGGGTAACCACGACGAGGCCCGGATAATGGCTGAAGTGGCCCCGGAGCTGGTGCAAGCGGTAACTGATGTTGGGGCCTGGCGTATTGTCATGCTCAACACTGCGGTGCAGGGGGCGACACACGGTCTGCTGGAGAGCGACCAGCTGGCGGTGCTGGAGGCCGCCTTGAACGAGGCGGGCGAGCGGCATTGCCTGGTGTGCTTCCACCATCAGCCGGTTGACATCGGCTGCGCCTGGATCGCGCCGATCGGCTTGCGCAATGCCCAGGCCCTGTTCGATATCGTCGAGGCTTATCCACAGGTGCGGGCGTTGCTGTGGGGGCATGTGCATCAGGAATGGGATGAGGTGCGTGACGGGCGGCGCCTGCTGGCCACGCCTTCAACCTGTATTCAGTTCGCGGCGCGCAGCGAAGACTTCAAGGTGAGCGAGGAGCAGCCCGGGTACCGCTGGTTGCGCCTGCACACCGACGGGCGGTTGGAAACCGGAGTGGAGCGGGCCACGGACTTTGCGGTGAAACTCGACTTCGATAGCCCGGGGTATTGAGGATCTTGGGGCGCTCTGCGCCCATTCGCGGCACAAGGCCGCTCCCACAGGAGACCGGGAATCCCTGTGGGAGCGGCCTTGTGCCGCGAATGGGCGCAGAGCGCCCCCGGTACTTTCAAGTCTGTTGAAGAATTTGTTGCTAAAACCACGGTGCGGCGCCAAAACCCGGCGAACGCGCTACACTGCGCGTCCCTGCGCCCACATCATCAGGCGCGAAGCCACAGATTTCGGGGGCAGCATGTCGGGTTCCATCCTCTATATCCATGGCTTCAACAGCTCGCCGCTGTCGACCAAGGCGCGCCAGCTCGACGCCGTGATGCAGCAACTGGGCCTGTCGGCCCAGCTACGTGTGCCCGCCTTGCATCACCACCCGCGGCAGGCCATCGCCCAGCTTGAAGCGGCCATCGCCGAACTGGGTGCGCCACTGCTGGTGGGCAGTTCGCTCGGCGGCTACTATGCCACCCATCTGGCCGAGCGCCATGGCCTCAAGGCCCTGCTGGTCAACCCTGCGGTAACGCCGCACAAGCATTTCGACGGGTACCTGGGCACTCAGCGCAATCACTACAGCGGTGAAACCTGGGAGCTGACCCACGATCACGTACAGGCCCTGGCCGAGCTGGAAGTGCCGGCCCCGGTGGATGCCGGCCGCTATCAAGTGTGGCTGCAGACCGCCGATGAAACCCTGGACTATCGCCATGCCGAGCGTTATTACCGTGCATGCGCCCTGCGTATCCAGGCCGGTGGCGATCACAGCTTCCAGGGCTTTGCCGAGCGCCTGCCGGCTCTGCTGGCGTTTGCCGGCATTGCTCGCGGGCACTACGCGGCGCTCGATTTTTCTGTATTTTGACCTTTTTGCATTCACCAGACTGACGACGAGACCCTATGGCCAATCCCAGCGCTAGCGCCTATAACGCAGACGCCATCGAAGTCCTCTCGGGCCTTGACCCGGTCCGCAAGCGGCCGGGCATGTACACCGATACCAGCCGCCCCAACCACCTGGCCCAGGAAGTCATCGACAACAGTGTTGACGAAGCCCTGGCTGGCCACGCCCGTTCTGTGCAGGTCATCCTGCATGCCGACCATTCGCTGGAGGTCAGCGACGATGGCCGCGGCATGCCGGTGGACATCCACCCGGAAGAGGGCGTGTCCGGTGTCGAGCTGATCCTTACCAAGCTGCATGCCGGCGGCAAGTTCTCCAACAAGAACTACCAGTTCTCCGGGGGGTTGCACGGTGTGGGTATCTCGGTGGTCAACGCCCTGTCGACCCAGGTACGTGTGCGCGTCAAGCGCGACGGCAACGAATACCAGATGACCTTCGCCGATGGCTTCAAGGCCAGCGAGCTGGAAGTGGTCGGCTCGGTCGGCAAGCGCAACACCGGTACCAGCGTCTACTTCAGTCCAGACCCGAAGTACTTCGACTCACCCAAGTTCTCCATCAGCCGCCTCAAGCATGTGCTCAAGGCCAAGGCCGTGCTGTGCCCGGGGCTGCTGGTAAGCTTTGAAGACAAAGCCAGCGGCGAGAAGGTCGAGTGGCACTATGAAGACGGCCTGCGTTCTTACCTGGTCGATGCGGTCAGCGAGTTCCAGCGCCTGCCTGACGAGCCGTTTTGCGGCAGCCTGGCGGGCAACAAGGAAGCCGCAGACTGGGCGTTGCTGTGGTTGCCAGAAGGCGGCGGCAGCGTCCAGGAAAGCTACGTCAACCTGATCCCCACTGCGCAGGGCGGCACCCATGTCAACGGCCTGCGTCAGGGCCTGCTGGATGCCATGCGCGAGTTCTGCGAGTTCCGCAATCTGCTGCCGCGTGGGGTGAAGCTGGCGCCGGAGGACGTGTGGGAGCGCATCTCTTTCGTGCTCTCGATGAAAATGCAGGAGCCGCAGTTCTCCGGGCAGACCAAAGAGCGCCTGTCGTCGCGCGAGGCGGCTGCCTTTGTCTCCGGCGTGGTCAAGGACGCCTTCAGCCTGTGGCTCAACGCCCACCCCGAGCTGGGCATGCAACTGGCAGAACTGGCCATCAGCAACGCCGGGCGCCGCCTGAAGGCCAGCAAGAAGGTCGAGCGCAAGCGCATCACCCAGGGCCCGGCTTTGCCGGGCAAGCTGGCCGATTGCGCCGGCCAGGACCCGATGCGTGCCGAACTGTTCCTGGTCGAGGGTGACTCGGCGGGTGGCTCGGCCAAGCAGGCACGGGACAAGGAATACCAGGCGATCCTGCCGCTGCGCGGCAAGATCCTCAACACCTGGGAAGTGGACGGTGGCGAAGTTCTGGCCAGCCAGGAAGTGCACAACATCGCCGTGGCCATCGGTGTTGACCCGGGTGCCACAGACCTGGCGCAACTGCGTTACGGCAAAGTCTGCATCCTCGCCGACGCCGACTCTGACGGCCTGCACATCGCCACGCTGCTGTGTGCGCTGTTCGTCCAGCACTTCCGTGCGCTGGTGGAGGCGGGGCATGTGTACGTGGCCATGCCACCGCTGTATCGCATCGACCTGGGCAAGGAAATCTACTACGCCCTCGACGAAGCCGAGCGTGACGGCATCCTCGACCGCCTGGTGGCCGAGAAGAAGCGCGGTAAACCGCAGGTTACCCGCTTCAAGGGCCTGGGTGAGATGAACCCGCCGCAACTGCGTGAAACCACCATGGACCCGAACACCCGGCGCCTGGTGCAGCTGACCCTGGATGACGTCGAGGCCACCTGCGAGCTGATGGACAAGCTGCTGGCCAAGAAGCGCGCAGGTGACCGCAAGAGCTGGCTGGAAACCAAAGGCAACCTGGCCGAGGTCATGGTTTGATTCGGCACGTTCTTGCCGTTTGCGTTGCGTTGGTTGCCCTGCCTGCCCTGGCGGGTAACTGGCCCGAGCTGAAGCTCACTGCCGAGCACCCGATTGACGGCATGCGCGGTGGCAACTTGTCCGGCCTGGCGCAATGCCGGGGCGGGCTGTGGGGCGTGTCCGACCGCGACGACGACCGCATCTACCGCTTCGACCAGCAGAACCCGACGTGGCGCGCGCAACCGCTAACCTTTACCCCGCCATCGCCTCCGGAAAGCGGCCTGCCATGGGGCCTGAAATCGCGTAATTGGGCGGCCTCGTACATTCGCGGGGGCGAGCTGGATTTCGAAGGTATCACCTGTGACCAGGCGGGTAACCTGTACCTGGCCAGTGAAGCCCATGCCGCCGTATTGCAGTTACCGGTACAAGGCGAGCCGGACTGGTTGAAGATCGACCCGGCCATGGTGCGCCAGGCCCGCGCCAGCGGCATGCTGCTGAACTTCAATGCCTTGTTCGAAGGCCTGGCGATCAACCCGGCGGGCGACCGCCTGTGGCTGGCCGCCGAACGCGAGCGCCGTGGCCTGGTGGCCATCGAGCGCCAGCAATCGGTGTGGACCTGCGGACGCAGCTGTGTGCTGCTGAGCGAGGCCGGAGTCGAGATGCAGCCTGCACAAATGCCCAATACCAGGGCGCTGTCGCGCGATTTTGCCGACCTGGCCTGGTTCGAGGGCAAGCTCTTCACCCTCGAACGCAATGCTTACCGGGTCTGCCGGCGTGATACCGACAGCGGTCAGGTCGAGCGCTGCTGGTCGTTTGCGGCCGACGCCCTGGCCGAGGCGCGCCGATACCCGCAACCATTCGGCCTGGCCGAAGCCCTTGTGATTGATGCCAAGGGCGCATGGATCGGCCTGGACAACAACAACGGCGCCCGGGCCGATGGCGAGACGCGCCCGATTGTCTGGCGCTTCGCTGCACCGGAAGGTGGCTGGAGCGCCAAACCATGAGCCAGGCGCCGGGCAAGCGGGCGGGCAGGGTACTGATGATCGTCGCCTGGGCGGCGGCACTGTTCCTCGCCACGCGCTTTTTCGGCCAGTGGGAAGACAGCCAGCGCAACCCTAATGCCCAGGTGCAGTCCGAGCACGGCGAAGGCTTTGTCGAAGTGCGCCTGCTGGGCAACGGCCAGGGCCACTTCATGGTGGATGGCGCGATCAACGGCCAGGCGGTGCATTTCATGCTCGACACCGGTGCCACCGATGTGGCGATCCCCGAGGCGCTGGCCCGTGACCTGAACCTTGAGCGCGGCAGCCCGGTGTTGCTCAGCACCGCCAATGGCCGCACCGAAGGCTACCGCACACGCCTGGTCAGCCTGCAACTGGGCGATATCCGCCTGCAGGATGTGCGCGCCATCGTGGTGCCGGGGCTGGACGGGCAAACCGTACTGCTGGGCATGAGTGCCCTGAAACAACTTGAATTTACCCAGCGCGGCGGCACCATGCTGCTACGCCAGAACCTGAAATGACGAGGCCCGCATGAGCGACTCACTGGAACTCAGCCTGGACGGTGTCGAACGCCGCTCGCTGGCTGACTTCACCGAACAGGCCTACCTCAACTATTCCATGTACGTGATCATGGACCGCGCCTTGCCGCACATCGGCGATGGCCTGAAGCCGGTGCAGCGACGCATCGTCTATGCCATGAGCGAGTTGGGGCTCGATGCCGATGCCAAGCACAAGAAGTCGGCGCGCACCGTCGGTGACGTGCTCGGCAAGTTCCACCCCCACGGCGACTCGGCCTGCTACGAGGCCATGGTGCTGATGGCGCAACCGTTCAGCTACCGCTACACCCTGGTCGACGGCCAGGGAAACTGGGGGGCGCCGGACGATCCGAAGTCGTTCGCCGCCATGCGTTATACCGAGGCGCGGTTGTCACGCTACGCCGAAGTGCTGCTCAGCGAAGTTGGCCAAGGCACCGTGGATTGGGTACCGAACTTTGACGGCACCCTGCAGGAGCCGGCCGTGCTGCCGGCGCGCCTGCCCAACATCCTGCTCAACGGTACCACCGGTATCGCCGTGGGCATGGCCACCGACGTGCCGCCGCACAACCTGCGTGAGGTGGCCAGCGCCTGCGTGCGCCTGCTCGACGAGCCCAGGGCCACCATCGAGCAGCTGTGCGAGCACATTCAGGGGCCGGACTACCCCACCGAGGCGGAAATCATCACGCCGCGGGCAGAAATCCTCAAGATGTACGAAAGCGGCCGCGGCTCGATCCGCATGCGTGCCGTTTACCGCGTCGAGGATGGCGATATCGTTGTGACTGCACTGCCACACCAGGTCTCCGGGGCCAAGGTGCTGGAGCAGATCGCCGCACAGATGCAGGCCAAGAAACTGCCGATGGTGGCGGACCTGCGTGACGAATCCGACCACGAGAACCCGTGCCGCATCGTCATCATCCCGCGCTCCAACCGTGTGGATGCCGACGAACTGATGCAGCACCTGTTCGCCACCACCGACCTGGAGAGCAGCTACCGGGTCAACGTCAATATCATTGGCCTGGACGGCCGCCCGCAGTTGAAGAACCTGCGTGCAATATTGGTGGAATGGCTGGAGTTCCGCACCAACACTGTTCGCCGGCGGCTGCAGCATCGCCTGGACAAGGTGGAAAGGCGCCTGCACCTGTTGGACGGTTTGCTCACCGCATTCCTCAACCTGGATGAAGTGATTCACATCATTCGTACCGAGGAGCACCCCAAGCAGGCGCTGATTGCCCGTTTCGAGCTGAGCGAAATCCAGGCTGAGTACATCCTCGAGACCCGCCTGCGTCAGCTGGCGCGCCTGGAAGAGATGAAAATCCGCGGCGAGCAGGACGAACTGCTCAAGGAACAGGCCAAGCTGCAGGCGCTGCTGGGCAGCGAGGCCAAGCTGCGCAAGCTGGTGCGCAGCGAACTGATCAAGGATGCCGAAACCTACGGCGACGCGCGCCGTTCGCCCATCGTCGAGCGCGTCGAAGCCAAGGCCCTTTCGGAAAACGAACTGATGCCGACCGAGCCGGTCACCGTGGTGCTGTCGGAGAAGGGCTGGGTGCGTTGCGCCAAAGGCCACGACATCGACGCCACCGGCTTGTCGTACAAGGCCGGCGATGGCTTCAAGGCCGCTGCGGCCGGGCGTTCCAACCAGTTTGCCGTGCTCATCGACTCTACGGGCCGCAGCTACTCTGTGGCTGCTCACAGCTTGCCGTCGGCACGTGGTCAGGGCGAGCCGCTGACCGGCCGCCTGACGCCACCGCCAGGGGCCACCTTCGAGTGCGTGCTGTTGCCGGACGACGACGCGCTGTACGTGGTGGCCTCGGATGCGGGCTACGGCTTTGTGGTCAAGGGTGAAGACTTGCAGGCCAAGAACAAGGCCGGCAAGGGTTTACTCAGCTTGCCCAACGGTGCCAAGGTCATGACCCCGCGCCCGGTGGCCAATCGCGAGCAGGACTGGCTGGCAGCCGTGACCACCGAAGGTCGCTTGCTGGTGTTCAAGGTCAGCGACTTGCCGCAGCTGGGCAAGGGCAAGGGCAACAAGATCATTGGCGTGCCGGGCGACCGGGTGGCCAGTCGTGAAGAATATGTCACCGATCTGGCCGTTATTGCCGAAGGTGCGACCCTTGTATTGCAAGCCGGCAAGCGTACCCTTTCTCTGAAAGCGGACGACCTGGAGCATTACAAGGGCGAGCGCGGACGGCGAGGCAGCAAGCTGCCACGCGGCTTCCAGCGCGTCGATGGGTTGCAGGTGGAAGTGCCGGCGTAACGTGCAGAAATGTCTGGAACGGCAATTTCAGCGCCGTTCCGGGCAGAAATGCTGGAGTCGGACGGTTATTTCGCGGATGATATGGCCCTTGCGGTGCCGACGTAGTCGTGTGCCCGTTTGAATCTATATGTATCACTGCGGTGGCCTATAGGCGACCGCCTGGATGGGATGATGAAACTTCTGCGCCTTCCATTTGCGCTGTTGATGACTGGCCTGCTGGGCCTTGGCGGGTGCACCATGCATCAGCCGGTTGCCTTGTACCAGCTCGACAGTGGTGATCCTGGCCAGCCTTCGCAGAGTGCAGGCATGGCCGTGGTGCTCGGCCCGGTATCGGTAGCCGATTACCTGCAGCGTGAGACGTTCCTGCAGCGTCAAGCCGATGGCAGCCTGAGCGCGGCGACTGACGGCCGTTGGGCGGGTAGCCTTTCGTCGGATATCGACCAGTTGCTGGTGCGTCAACTGGCCTGGCGCCTGGACAGCCAGCGCGTTGTGCTGGCGCCGGCGACCGCTGGCTTCAGCCCGGACGTGCAGGTACTGTTGTCGATCACGCGCCTGGACTCGGGCAAAAACCAGCCGGCCATCCTGGATGCCCAGTGGCGTCTGCTGGACCGCCGGGGCCATGTGCGTGACAACCGTATCGTTCACCTCGAGCAGCAGCATGAGGGTAGCGAGTCGTCGCAGGTACAGGCTCAGGGCCAACTGCTGCAGAAGCTGGCTGAACAGCTGAGCACCGCAGTCAAGCCGCTGGCCAACCAGCCGGCGATTGCCGAAGAAGCCCCGAAAAAGCCCGCTGCACCGGTGCAGGTGAAGAAGGGACCGGAGAAGTCCAAGATTCCGATGGCCTCGCCGATTCGCACCGACATGGAAGTTTATCGGTTCTGATTCAACAGCCATCCACAAAAAAGCCCGCATAGGTTGCGGGCTTTTTTGTATCTAAAGGATAGATGCGGACTTTGTGGGAGCGGGCGTGCCCGCTCCCACAGGGGAAACTGTCAGGCGCGGCGTTCGTGCATGCGGGCCAGCTGGCGCTCCAGCATCGACGGGTAAGGCTCCATCAAGCGCTCCACACAGCAGGCGCCTTCTGGGCTGGCAATCGGGCGAATGCGGGCGCGCTGGCGAATCAGCGCGTCATCGCTGATCTGCCGCTCCACCAGCAACAGGTTGCGGCTGTGCTGTGACAGCGCCAGGGCATCCTGGGCCTTTTCGGTCATCAGCAGGTCCACCAGCTCCAGCCCTTGCAGGTCGTTGCCCAGGACCAGGCCCAGCTGCAGCTGAAGGGTGATGCCGCTGTCAGCCACTTCGATCTGCAGGGCATGACCCAAGGCGCGCAACAGCTCACCGCAGCAGATGGCGTTGGTCAGGTAGTCCTCGCCACAGTCGCGGCTGTGGAACAGCACCAAGGTGCTGCCGTCGTTGAGCGTGTGGGTTTCACCGTCATAGAGCGAGGCTGCATGCTCCAGGCAATCGCGGTAGCGTTCGGTCAGCTCGGTCAGGCGTGTGCGGGGCAAACGGCGCAGTTGTTCCTGCGAGCCCAGTTGCACGGCAAGTACGGCGCTGTACTGCGGCTCGTCAGACTCGACCGGGGCGGCTTTGGGCGCACTGTCGTCGTCCAGCAGGCCGGCAAAGGCGTCGTCATCTTCCTCAGCCAATGCGGCAACCCTGGGACGCGACGCAGCCGTGGAGGCCGGTGCTGTGTCGTGGAAGTCGTCGAAATGCTCGTCGTCCTCCTCCTCAAGCTCTGGCTCCGGCGGTGGCGGCGGGGCCAGGCGCGCATGCAGCTGGCGCGCGATGTCGCCGATCTCGTCCTGGCGGTCTGTGGCCGGGGTATAGGGTTGCGGGTCACGCAGCCACACCCGCAACTGCAGCAGCGGCAGGGTGATGAAACGGCCCTGTCGCAGGCTCAGGCTGAGGGCCAGGGCCAACAGGATGGCCGCCATGATCCCCATGCTCTGCAGGCTGATCAGCATCGGTTGCTGGAACTGGCTCATGTCCAGGCTGATGCGCAGTTGCCCGGCTGTCACGTCCTGGAAGGTGATCTTGGTCTGGTACAGGCCCTCCGCCTCGCCCAGCAGGCTATTGCGCGGGCGCTGGCCGGCTTCGGCGAGGATACGGTTGTCCACGCTATAGATAGCCGCGTGGGCCACCAGCGGGTTTTTCACCAGGTTGCCCAGCAGCACATTGAGACTGAGGATGTCGTTGGACACCAGCAGCTCGGTCGCCGAGGTGGCGGTCTGGGTGGTCAGGCTCTGGCCAAGGGCATCGGCCTGCTCGTGCATGGCCTGCTTGAACTGCAGGCCCATCACGCAGGCATAGATCACCAACGCCAGCGCGACCAGGAAGATGTTGGTGCAGGCGATGCGCAATGCCAGCGGCACGCGGCGTTGACTCAGGGCACGATAGATCATCAGGAAGAAATTGTCTGGTTTGACGGGCGTGGGCCGGTTCACTGAGCTCGGCTCTTAATGGCAGAAAGTGTGGGGCAGTATAGCGACCCCGGTTTTGTCGGCAAAGTATCGTTGGCGCCCGATGGTCACGGAAAATCGGTAGAATGCGCATTTTTCATCGAAGTCGGAGCCAGGTTGTGCGCGAAATCGTCCTGATCAACATCACCGGTGAGGACCGTCCCGGTCTCACTGCGGCAATCACCGGCGTCCTGCTGCAGGGCGGTGTGAGCATCCTCGACATAGGCCTGGCAGTCATGCACGGCACTTTGTCGTTCGGTATCCTGGTCGACATCCCCGACAACGAAGTGGCTACCGCCCTGCTGCAAAGCGTACAGGCCAAGGCCCACGAACTGAACCTGCAGGCCCGCTACACGCCTATTTCCGAGGCTGACTACCAGCACTGGGCTGACGGCCAAGGTGAAGCGCGCCACATCGTCACCCTGCTCAGCCGCAAGATCACCCCCGAGCAACTGCAGCGGGTGAGTGCGGTGATCAGCCAGTACGGGCTCACCATCGAGCGCATCGAGCGTTTGTCTGCGCGCGTGGCGCTGGATGCCGAAACCGAAAAAGGCAAGGCGGCCATCGAGATCTCCGTGCGTGGCGCACCGAGCGATGCCCAGGCCCTGCGTGCCGACTTCTTTGCCCTGGCCGAAGCGCTGAGCGTCGATATCGCCTTCCAGAAGGACGACCTGTTCCGCCGTAACCGCCGCCTGGCGGTGTTCGACATGGACTCGACGCTGATCGAAGCCGAAGTCATCGACGAACTGGCCAAGGCGGCCGGCGTGGGTGAGCAGGTGGCGGCCATCACTGAGCGGGCCATGCGCGGTGAGCTGGACTTCCGCGCCAGCTTCAAGGAGCGCATGGCGCTGCTCAAGGGCCTGGATGTGGGTGTGCTGGACGAAATCGGTGCCTCGCTGCGCCTGACCGAGGGTGCCGAAAACCTGTTCGCCGAGCTCAAGCGCCTGGGTTACAAGACCGCGATCCTGTCCGGTGGCTTTACCTACTTCGCTCGCCAGGTGCAGGCGCGCCTGGGCATCGACTATGTGTTTGCCAACGAGCTGGAAGTGGTCGACGGTAAAGTGACCGGCGTAGCTGTCGAGCCGATCGTCGATGCCCAGCGCAAGGCCGAGCTGCTGCAAAAGCTGGCCCACGAAGAAGGCTTGCAGCTGGAGCAGACCATTGCCGTGGGAGATGGCGCTAATGACCTGCCGATGCTGTCGCTGGCCGGCCTGGGCGTAGCGTTCCGCGCCAAGCCGCTGGTGCGCCAGTCTGCCAAGCAGGCGATTTCCACCCTGGGGCTGGATGGCGTGCTGTACCTGCTGGGCCTGCGCGACCGCGACGCGCGCGGTTAGTTTGCCGTTTAATCTTCAGCGCCTGTGAGATCGAGCGCCGCCCGCGCGGCGCTCGATCTCACAGGCGCTGAAGAACCCGCGCCGATCACCTCGAAGCAAAAACCACGGTCAAGCCTGTGCAGGCGCCGCCAACAGCTGCCCCATGCGCACTGCAGAACCAGCGCCCAGGTTCTCGGCCCACTTCACCTGCTCCGGCCCGAACAGCACAATGGCGGTCGAGCCCAGCTTGAAGCGGCCCAGCTCGGCACCTTTCTCTAGGTGGATCGGCGCACGGCTGGCTTCGTCGTAACGGAAGGTCTTCAGCTCACGCTTGGGCGGCGTCACCAATCCAGCCCACACGGTTTCGATCGAGGCGACGATCATCGCACCCACCAGCACCACGGCCATCGGCCCGCGCTCGGTGTCGAACAGGCAGACCACGCGTTCGTTGCGGGCAAACAGCTCGGGAACGTTCTCTGCGGTGGTCTGGTTGACCGAGAACAGACGACCCGGCACATAGACCATTTCGCGCAGGGTGCCGGCCAGCGGCATGTGCACGCGGTGGTAGTCCTTGGGCGAGAGGTAGATCGTGGCAAACTCGCCGCCCATGAACGGCGCTGCCATGGCCGGGTCGCCGCCCAGCAGCTCTTGCGCGCTGAAACCGTGGCCCTTGGCCTGGAAGATGCGACCGTGCTCGATCGGGCCGAGCTGGCTGACGGCACCGTCGGCCGGGCACAGGATGGCGCCTGGGGTTTCGTCCAGCGGGCGGGCGCCCGGCTTCAGGGCGCGGGTGAAGAACGCATTGAAGTGCTCATAAGCGCTCAAGTCCTCGACCAGGGCTTCAGACATGTTGACCTGATAGCGTTTGGCGAACCAGGCGGTAAAGGCATTCTTGAACCAGCGCACGCGGCACTCGGCAATGCAGCCGGCCAGCCGCGACAGCAGGTGGTGCGGCAGCAGGTACTGGCTGATGATGAACAAACGGGATTTCATGCAGGTTCCTTAAACTTCTACAGGCGTGTCCGGGTGGTTGCCCCATTCGCTCCACGAGCCGGCGTAGGCCTTGACGCGTGGGTAGCCCAGGGCCTTGGCCACCAGATAAGTGAAGCCGGAGCGGCGGTGGGTCTGGCAGTGGGTGATCACTTCCTTGTCAGGAGTGATGCCCAGTTGCGCGAGGACTTGTTTGATGTCCTGGCGAATGCGCAGGTTGTCGTTGAGGTCCATGCCGGCTGTCCACTCGAAGTTGATAGCGCCGGGGATGTGACCGCCCTTGGCTGCCAGTACCTTCTCGCCGTTGAATTCCTGCGGGCCGCGAGCGTCCCAGATGACCAGGTCATCGGCGCCCAGGCGGCTTTGCAGGTACTCGCGGGTGGCGGTGGGCGCGTTGTCGATACGCAGATGCACCGGGCTGTTGCTGCTGGCGGGCACTTCGGTGGACAGCGTGTCTGCCGGCCAGGCCTGGATACCGCCATTGAGGTAGTGATACGCCTTGTGGCCAATCACGTCGAGCAGCCAGATGAAGCGCCCGGCCCAGCCACCGCCTTCATCGTCGTACACCACATAGACGGCGTCGTCGCGGTGGCCGAGTTCGCTGAACAGTTTTTCCAGCTCGCCCTGCGGCGGCAGCAGGCCGGGGGCAGGAGGCTGGCCAAGCTGGGTACGCTTGCCTTCGACAAAGCGTGCGCCGGGGATGTGCCCGCTGACATAGCGGTTGGCACTGCTCAGGTCGACCAGGATCAGCTGTGGCGAACCCAGGCGTGGCAGCAGGTCAGCCGCTTCGATCACCAGGGGCAGGCCGGAAAAGTCAGTCATCCACGGTCTCCAGTGTGGAAAGAGGGGCGATTGTAGCGCAAGGCTCAGCCCTTGCGGTTGGCAAACACCGACAGTGCCCGCTCGGTGCATTGCGCGGTCTTGCCGAAGGCCTGCACGCTGATGTCGGCCAAAGGCCGGCAGCCTTGGTCGGCCACCATCAGCATAAGAACCTGGTCATTCACCGCCAGCGAGCGCAGCAGCACGTGCTCGCTGCGGAACAGGGCACGCAGCGGGGCTGGCAGCAAGGCCGAGAACTGGCTGTGGTTTTCCGGAGTGATGCGCAGTTGCCCGGCCTGGGCCATCAGCTTTTGCAGCAGTTTGTTTTGTGACACCGGCAAGGCCAAGGCACCTGCCTCGTTGGGTAGCCCCGCAATCTGCTGCACGCGCAGGCTGTCGCTGGCCTTGTCCAGGCTCAGCAGCATGATGCGTTGCATGCCGCAGGCCAGCAGGGCTTCGCGGGCCTGGGTAGCCAGGTGCACGGTGTTGGTGAACGGGCTGGGCTGTGCCAACAAGTCCTGGCACAGCTTGCGCCAGCGCGCCAGGTCGTCGCTGCTGGGCGGTGGCGGCGCCAGCATGTCCGGGTGCGGGCGGCGCTGGTGCCAGGGCCAGATCAGCGCCTCAGCCGGGTGGAACAGGGCATGCCTGGCGTGGCGGCGGGCGCTGGCGGCAGCCTGCTGGTGTACTTGCTGCTGCACGTCTTCCAGCGAAGTTTGCAGGTACAGCGCAGTCAGCAGCTGCCAGCGCAGCAGGTGCGGGTTGTCCCAGCCCACTTGCGCCGCCAGCGCAAGGTTGTTGGCCAGCAGCACGGTGTTGGCCGGCTGGTTGAACCAGCGGCGCAGGCCAGGCTCGGCGTCCAGGCGGTGTTGCTGGCTGAGCAGGTCTTCGTCGCGGGCGATGTTGAGCACCAGGGCCAGTTGATCGCGTTCTTCCAGCAGCAGGCGGTAACCTTGTGTCACCCACTGCGGCAGGCGCCAGTACTCCGCCATGGTCTGGCACAGCGCCATGATGCGCACGCCAAACAGCTCATCCTCTACCAGGGCGGCGTCCTCGCCCTTGTGGATAACCCGAAGCTCCCAGGTGTCAAGCAGCTTGGGGTAGGCCAGTGCCAGCGGCCACAGTGGAGACAGGAAAAGCAGGCTTCCCCAGTTAATTTCCTGCCACAGGCGTGCCAGGCGGCTGGCAAACAGGCCGCTGGCCTGCTGCGAAGCGTGCTGGCTGATCAGCTGGAACTGGCTCAGTACGGGCGGTATTTCTTCGACGGGCAGCGCGGGCAGGCGCTTGAGCAGTTGCTCGCTGCGCTCCAGCCCCAGGCGATTCAGGGCCACCTCCAGGCTTTCGGCGGGCTCGGCCTGGCTGGCGTTGGTGGGATGGTTTGCTTCGCGCATCACCGAAAGCACCAGCGCCGGGCTATCTTGCATCAGTTCGGCGATATCGCGCAGCGAGCGGCGGCTGTCGTGAATGGCAGCCATGACCCGGTCGTAGCTGTGCTTCGGCACGGGGATGCGAACACTCTCTAGCAGCTTTACCCAGGCCTCTAGCGTACGCGGGGCCTGAGCGGGCACCTTGGTTTCGATTGGCATTTTGACATCAGTCCGAACTGGCTTTTCGCATTGAGTGGCTATAGTCTGGCGCAGTTCTGCCGATAAGTAGAAGAAGAGTTTTAAAGCTCCCGTCTCTTCCCCTGACCACGACAGCAAGTGCTTTGAACCTATGGCTAAAATTATCGGCATCATCGTCGTATTCGCGAGCGTGCTCGGCGGCTACGTGCTCTCCCACGGCAAGATCGCGGCGCTGATCCAGCCGTTCGAAGTTCTGATCATCGGCGGTGCCGCCTTTGGTGCATTCCTGCAGGCCAACCCTGGCCACATGACCATGCACGTCATCAAGAAGTCGATGAAGATGTTCGGCTCGCGCTTCACCCACGCCTACTACCTGGAGGTACTGGGCCTGGTGTACGAGATCCTCAACAAGAGCCGTCGCGAAGGCATGATGGCCATCGAGGCCGACATCGAGGACGCCGCCGCCAGCCCGATCTTCGCCAAGTACCCGACAGTACTGGCCGATGAGCGCATGACCGCGTTTGTCTGCGACTACCTGCGCATCATGTCCACCGGCAACATGGCCCCGCACGAACTCGAGGGCCTGTTCGACATGGAGCTGCTGAGCATGAAGGAAGAGCTGGAGCACCCGTCCCATGCGGTGACCGGCATCGCTGACGGCATGCCCGGTTTCGGTATTGTCGCGGCGGTACTGGGTATCGTGGTGACCATGGCCTCGCTGGGCGAGGGCGACCAGGCGGCCATCGGCATGCACGTGGGTGCGGCGCTGGTCGGTACCTTCTTCGGTATCCTGGCTGCCTATGGCTTCTTCGGCCCGTTGGCCAAGTGCCTGGAGCACGATGCCAAGGAGGAGCTGAACCTCTACGAATCGATCAAGGCTTCGCTGGTCGCCTCGGCCTCGGGCATGCCGCCTTCGCTGGCCGTCGAGTTCGGGCGCAAGGTGCTGTACCCCATGCACCGCCCAAGTTTCGCCGAGCTGGAACAAGCGGTTCGCGGTCGCTGAGTCATGGAAAACAACCAGCCCATCATCGTCAAGCGCGTCAAACGCTTTGGCGGCGGCCACCACGGCGGCGCCTGGAAAATCGCCTTTGCCGACTTTGCTACGGCAATGATGGCGTTCTTCCTGGTGCTGTGGTTGATGTCCACAGCCACCCCGGAGCAGAAAATCGCCATTGCCGGCTACTTCAAGGACCCGATCGGCTTCTCGGAAAGCGGCACGCCCTATGTCATCGACCTGGGTGGCTCACCTGAACTGGCACCGGAAAAAACCATCAACCCGGAAGTCAAATCCGAGCCGATGCCCGAGTCCACGACCCAGCTGAGCAAGGACCAGGTCGAGACCATGGCCGAGCAGGTCGAGCGCGAGCGCCTGGAGTTGCTGCTGCAGGAGCTGCAGAACAAGGTAGAAGAGAACCCGCAGCTGCAGAAGTTCAAGGACCAGATCCTGTTCGAGATCACCCAGGACGGCCTGCGCATCCAGATCATGGATGCCGAGAACCGGCCGATGTTCGACATCGGTAGCGCCCGCTTGCAGCCGTACTTTGAAGACATCCTGCTGGCCATGGCCGACACCATCAAGGCGGTGCCGAACAAGATCAGCATCAGCGGCCACACCGATGCCAAGCCGTATGCCGGCAGTGGCGAGTTCGGCAACTGGGAGTTGTCGGCCAACCGTGCCAACGCTGCGCGCCGTGCACTGGTAGCCGGTGGTTACCCGGATGGTCAGGTGGCGCGGGTGGTGGGTTATGCCTCGTCGTCGCTGTTTGACCGCAAGGACCCGTTCAACCCGGTCAACCGCCGTATCGATATCATCGTGCTGACCAAGAAGGCCCAGCGCAATATCGAGGGTGAGCAGGGTGCGCCCGAAGCGCCGGCCGCCGACCCTGCTGCACCGCCAGCCACTGGCGCTGCGCCAGGGGCTGGCGTGCCGGATGCCCCAGGGGCAGCGGAACAAGCGCCGATGCAGCCGCGTGAGCTGCGCCAGAAGCTGAACATCTTTGAAGATGGCACGCTGAAGATGGATGAGGCCAAGGAGCAGTAAACGGCTTTTTTTGTGCGGGCGACTGCTCTACACAAAACCTGAACGCTGGCGCGATCAGTGTGGGAGCGGGTTTACCCGCGAAGCATCCAGCGCGGTGGATGGCACCGGCGTTGCCGGTGTTCGCGGCTAAAGCCGCTCCCACAGGGGATCGCGGCAGCTTTCATTTCAAGCGTTTCAGTAGCTGTCTTCTGTCAGGCTGGCGATGATCGAGCGGTAGCTGTTCATGCGTTGCGGCGTGATGCGCCCCTCGTCCAGTGCCTTGAGCAGCGCGCAGCCCGGTTCGCGGTCATGCTTGCAGTCGCGGAAGCGGCAGGTGCCGAACAGGTCGCGGAACTCGATGAAGCCATCTTCCACGTCGTCGCGGCTGACATGGCCAAGGCCAAACTCACGGATGCCCGGCGAGTCGATCAGGTCGCCGCCATTAGGGAAGTGGTACAGCCGTGCCGTGGTGGTGGTGTGGGTGCCCTGGCCAGACCATTCCGACAGGTCGCCGACACGGGTGCCCGCGTCCGGCAGCAGGCTGTTGACCAGCGACGACTTGCCCACCCCGGACTGGCCGACGAACACACTGATGTGGCCGTCAAGTAGTTGCTGCAGGCGCTGCATGCCGTCGCCCTGGTGTGCCGATACTTCCAGCAGCGGGTAGCCCAGTTCGCGGTAAACCTCCAGCAGCGCATGCAGGCCGGGGCCGTTCTCGTCGTTGATCAGGTCGGCCTTGTTCAGCAGCAGCAGCGGCCGCAGGCCGGCGTGCTCGGCCGCTACCAGGTAGCGGTCGATCAGGTTCGGGTGCGGCTCCGGTGCCGGGGCGAACACGATCACGATCAGGTCGACGTTGGCTGCCACCGGCTTGAGTTGCCCGTGGTTGTTCGGCCGGCACAGCTCGGTGCTGCGTGGCATCTGCGCCACGATCACGCCAATACCCTGGTTGCCCGCACGCCACACGACACGGTCGCCGGTGACCAGCGCCGGCAGGTTGGCCCGCAAATGGCAGCGGAACACCTGGCCTGCGGTTTCGCCATCCTGGGCTTCAACTTCTACCTGCACGCCGAAGTGCGCGATCACCAGGCCCAGTTGCTCGGGCCCCAGGTCGCCGCCCTCCAGTTCCTGCAGCGCATGCTGCTCGCGTTTGGCGGCGCGAGCGGCGCGCTCGCCCTGGATTTTTTCGATCCGCCAGTTTTGGCGGCGATTGAGCTGGCGTTTGGCCATGAAGGTACCGTGAGAAAGGCCCGGGTAGGGCATTGAAAACGGCTGGCAGTTTAGCACGCCAGGCGCTGGACCATTCCGCTTACCTTTGATGCAGTGAATGGGTTTGCTTTGACCACTAGGCTAATATGACGGCCTATATGAGGAGCCCCTGCATGCAAAACCCACAGAACCTGATCTGGATCGACCTGGAAATGACCGGCCTGGATCCGGACAGTGATGTCATCATCGAGATGGCCACCATCGTTACCGACAGCGAGCTGAACACCCTGGCTGAAGGGCCGGTGATCGCCATCCATCACAGTGACGAAGTGCTGGCGCGCATGGACGAATGGAACACCCGTACCCACGGTGCTTCGGGCCTGACCCAGCGCGTGCGCGAGAGCAAGCTCAGCATGGCAGAAGCCGAAGCGCAGACCATCGCCTTCCTCGAGCAGTGGGTGCCCAAAGGCAAGTCGCCGATCTGCGGCAACAGCATCTGCCAGGACCGCCGCTTCCTCTATCGCCACATGCGCAACCTGGAAAACTACTTCCACTACCGCAACCTGGATGTCTCCACCCTGAAGGAACTGGCCGCGCGCTGGGCGCCGGGCGTGCGTGACAGCTTCAAGAAGGGCAACACCCATTTGGCGCTGGACGATATCCGCGAATCGATCGCCGAACTGCGTCACTACCGCGAGCACTTCATCAAACTGTGAGCCCACAAGGCGCGGATATTGTATCTGCGCCCCCTTTTGGTGCCTTGGGCAACTGGTTAGACTGCGCGCCTTTCCTGCACGGACCCGCGCCATGTTGTTGATGCTCTACCTCATCGCTATCACCGCCGAAGCCATGACCGGCGCGCTGTCTGCCGGGCGCCGCGGCATGGACTGGTTCGGCGTGGTGCTGATCGCCTGCGTCACCGCCCTGGGTGGCGGCTCGGTGCGCGACGTGCTGCTCGGGCATTACCCGCTGACCTGGGTGAAGCACCCGGAATACCTGGTGCTGACCAGCTTTGCGGCGTTGCTGACCATCTTCATTGCGCCAATGATGCGCCGCCTGCGCTCGCTGTTTCTGGTGCTCGATGCCCTGGGGTTGGTGGCCTTTACCTTGATTGGCTGCATGACTGCACTCGAGATGGGGCAGGGCATGCTGGTGGCGTCGATCAGCGGGGTGATTACCGGGGTGTTTGGTGGGATCTTGCGCGATATCTTCTGCAACGACATTCCACTGGTGTTCCGCCGTGAGCTGTATGCCAGCGTGTCGTTTGCGGCGGCCTGGTTCTACCTGGGGTGCGTGTATTTCAAGGTGCCGGCAGAGCAGGCGATGCTGCTGACCTTGTTTGGCGGGTTTCTGGTGCGGTTGCTGGCTATCCGCTTCCACTGGGAAATGCCCAAGTTCCACTACAACGACCAGCAGTAGGTCATTTTCAGCCCTGATGCAGTCTTTGTGGGGCGGGTGGTTACTGGATGTTGTGCCGGGCCAAAGCCCACTCCACATGCTCGCGCACCAGTTCTGATTCATCCTCGCGGCGGGCCTTCAGGGCCTCGATCACAGGAATGGTGGAAGGCGCATTGCCCAACCCCACCGCCAGGTTGCGCAAGAACCGCTCATACCCCGCCCGCCGCAACGGCCCGCCCTCGGTCTTGCGCAGGAAGGTACGTTCATCCCACAGGAACATCTGCGCCAACTCGGCATTCTCCAGCCCATGCCGTGGCTGGAAGTCCTGTTCCTGGCTGTGCTTGGCAAAACGGTTCCAGGGGCAGACGATCTGGCAGTCATCGCAACCGAACACCCGGTTGCCCATCATTGCCCGCAACTCGACAGGGATCGCGCCCTTCAGTTCGATGGTGAGGTATGAGATGCAACGCCGGGCGTCCAGCACATAAGGCCCGACAAATGCCTGGGTCGGGCAAATGTCCAGGCAGGCCTGGCAGCGCCCGCAATGCTCGCTGGTGGTCGCTTCGTCCACCGGCAACGGCAGGTCCACAAACAGCTCGGCAAGAAAGAAGTAACTGCCCGCCTTGCGGTTGAGCAGCAAGGTGTTCTTGCCGATCCAGCCCAGCCCGGCCTGTTCGGCCAGGGCCTTCTCCAGCACCGGGGCGCTATCGACGAATGCGCGGTAACCGAACGGGCCGATAGCCTCCTGAATGCGGTCGGCCAGGAACTGTACGCGCTTGCGCACCAGCTTGTGGTAGTCCCGGCCCAGCGCATAGCGCGATATGTAGGCCTTTTCCGGCTGCGCCAGGCGCTGCGCCATCTGTGTGTCGCCGGGCAGGTAGTCCATGCGCAGCGAGACCACCCGCACCGTGCCGGGAATCAGTTGGTCGGGGTGCGAGCGCTTGCTGCCGTGCGCGCCCAGGTACTCCATTTCGCCCTGGTAGCCGGCATCGAGCCAGCGCTGCAGGTGGTGTTCGTGTTCGCCAAGGTCGACCCCGGCGATGCCGACATGGGCAAAACCGAGTTCCTGGCCCCAAATCTTGATCGATTGGGCCAGTTGGGCGAGGTCAGGTGTGCAGCTGGACATGGATGGGTAAGGCAATACGGGCTCAGGTGCGTATAATTCTGCCAGACAATGGAGCCTTTGACCCCATGCCGCAGACCAAACACCCCAGCCATGCCCCGCAACTGCTCAGCAGCGTGACCGTCGCGCACCTGCCGACACGGCATGCGCATGCCCATAAAGGCGACTTCGGTCATGTACTGGTGGTCGGTGGCGACCTTGGCACAGGCGGCGCTGTGCTGTTAAGCGCTGAAGCCGCCCTGCGCTGTGGCGCCGGGCTGGTCAGCGTGGCGACGCGCCCTGAGCATGTCGGCGCGAGCCTGGCCCGTCTGCCCGAAACCATGTGCCTGGGTGTCAGCTCGGCCAACCAGCTGATGGGCGTGCTGGAGCGCGCCTCGGTACTGGTGGTTGGCCCGGGGCTGGGGCAAGCGGCGTGGGGGCGTAGCCTGCTGTCGGCAGTGGCCAACGCCGAGCAGCCGCAGGTATGGGACGCCGATGCCCTGAATTTGCTGGCGCGTACCCCCCTGGCCCTGCCCAGTGGCAGTATCCTCACCCCGCACCCGGGGGAGGCGGCGCGGCTGCTGGGCATTTCCACCGAGGCGGTGCAGGCCGACCGCCAGGGCGCTGCGCGCAAGCTGGCGCGCCGTTACAACAGCGTCTGCGTGCTCAAGGGGGCCGGTACCCTGGTCGCCGACCCCGCCGGGCAACTGATGCTGTGCGAGCGAGGCCACCCGGCGATGGCCGGGGCCGGCTTTGGCGATGTGCTGACCGGTGTGCTGGCGGCCTTGCTGGCCCAAGGGCTGGACGCCTGGCAGGCCGCTGGGCTGGGTGTGTGGTTGCATGCCTGTGCGGGGGAGCGGTTGGGTGTACAAGGTAGAGGCCTGGCGGCCAGTGATCTGGCGCCGGTCATTCGTGAGTTTCTGGAGGAGCATTCTGCGTGTCTGGCATAACCCTGTTTCTGGCCGATGAAGATGCCACGGTCAAGTTTGGCGCAGCCCTGGCCGAGGTGACCGGCGGTCGCGGCGTGATCTTTCTTGAAGGCGACCTGGGTGCGGGCAAGACTACGCTTTCCCGAGGGCTGATCCGTGGCCTGGGCCATACGGGTGCAGTGAAAAGCCCGACCTTCACCGTGGTCGAACCCTACGAAATCGGTGAGGTGCGGGCCTTCCACTTCGACCTGTATCGCCTGGTCGATCCGGAGGAACTGGAGTTCATGGGAATCCGTGACTATTTCGAAGGCGACCCGCTGTGCCTGTTCGAGTGGCCACAAAAGGGTGCGGGCGTTTTGCCAAAGCCTGACCTGACCATTACCATGACCCCCCAAGCGGGCGGACGCTCGCTGATCCTTTCGCCGCAGGGGGCTCGCGGCGAGGCCTGGTGCGTGGCACTGGCCAAACACTATAAACAGTAAGTGGGGTAGGTATGCGCATACGCGCACTGGTTGCCATCGTTGGGCTGCTGCTGACAACGGTGACCGTTGACGCTCTGGCCGTCACTCAAGTCAAGAGCGTGCGCCTGTGGCGCGCGCCAGACAACACGCGGCTGGTCTTCGACCTGTCTGGCCCCGTGCAGCACAGCGTCTTCACCTTGAGCGCGCCTGATCGTCTGGTTATCGACATCAATGGCGCCACGCTGGCCGCGCCATTGAACGTGGCCACCTCCAACACGCCGATCAGTAGCGTGCGTTCAGCCCAGCGCACCCCCACCGATCTACGGGTGGTGGTAGACCTGAAAAAGTCGGTCACCCCGAAAAGCTTTACGCTGGCGCCGAATGCCCAATACGGCAATCGGCTGGTGGTCGACCTGTACGATCAGGAAGCCGACGCTATTGCGGCCAGCGCGCCACCTCCGGCGCCCGTGCCGGTGCAGACGCCGGCGACCACGCCAGCGGTGCCGGTATCCCCGGCCCAGCCCGCCATCAAGTTGCCGCCGGTGCCTAGCGGCAAGCGTGAAATCGTGGTTGCCATCGACGCCGGCCACGGTGGCGAAGACCCGGGTGCGTCCGGTTCGCGTGGCCAGCATGAAAAAGACATCGTGCTGCAGATTGCCAAAGAGCTCCAGCGCCAGATCAACAGCGAAAGAGGCTTTCGTGCCGAGCTGACCCGTACGGGCGATTACTTCATTCCGCTGCGCAAACGCACGGAAATCGCCCGCAAGAAGGGGGCCGACCTGTTCATCTCGATTCACGCCGACGCCGCGCCGTCGCGTGCTGCATTTGGTGCCTCGGTGTTCGCCCTGTCTGACCGCGGCGCCACCTCCGAGACCGCGCGCTGGCTGGCCGACACGGAAAACCGTTCTGACCTGATCGGCGGTGCTGGCAACGTCAGCCTCGATGACAAGGACCGGATGCTGGCCGGCGTGCTGCTGGACCTGTCGATGACTGCCACGCTCAGCTCCAGCCTCAATGTGGGGCAGAAGGTGCTGGGCAACATGGGCCGTGTCACCTCGCTGCACAAGCAGCGTGTGGAACAGGCCGGCTTCATGGTGCTGAAGTCGCCAGATATTCCGTCGATCCTCGTTGAAACCGGGTTCATCTCGAACAACAACGAAGCCGCCAAGCTGGCCACCGCCAGCCATCAGCAGGCCTTGGCCCGTTCGATCCATACCGGTGTGCGCCAGTACTTCCAGCAGAACCCGCCGCCGGGTACCTATATTGCCTGGCTGCGTGATACCGGCAAGCTTGCCGCCGGCCCACGTGAGCACACAGTGCGCCCTGGCGAGACCCTGGCGATGCTCGCCGTGCGTTACCAGGTCAGCGTGGCCAGCCTGCGCAACACCAACAGCCTCAAGACGGATGAGCTGAAGGTCGGCCAGCGCCTCGACATCCCTGCTACCACATTGGCCGCGCAATGAGTGGCGGTTCGCGCATCCAGCTGCTCAGCCCGCGGCTGGCCAACCAGATCGCCGCCGGCGAGGTAGTCGAGCGGCCGGCCTCGGTTGCCAAGGAGCTGTTGGAAAACAGCCTGGACTCCGGTGCCCGACGTATCGACGTGGACGTGGAGCAGGGCGGCGTCAAGTTGCTCAAGGTGCGGGACGATGGCAGTGGTATTTCTGCTGACGACCTGCCGCTGGCCCTGGCCCGTCACGCCACCAGCAAGATTCGCGAGCTGGAAGACCTTGAAGGGGTATTGAGCCTGGGTTTCCGTGGCGAGGCCCTGGCGTCGATCAGTTCGGTGGCGCGCCTGACCCTGACTTCGCGTACCGCCAATGCCAGCGAGGCCTGGCAGGTCGAAACCGAAGGCCGTGACATGACCCCGCGCGTGCAGCCGGCGGCGCACCCGGTGGGTACCTCGGTAGAAGTTCGCGATCTGTTCTTCAATACCCCGGCGCGGCGCAAATTCCTCAAGGCTGAAAAAACCGAGTTCGATCACCTGCAGGAAGTGATCCGCCGGCTGGCGCTGGCGCGTTTCGACGTCGGCTTTCATCTGCGCCACAACGGCAAGAGCATCCTCAGCCTGCACGAGGCCCATGACGAAACGGCCCGGGCGCGGCGGGTAGGCGCCATTTGCGGCCCCGGTTTCATGGAGCAGGCGCTGCCGATCGACGTCGAGCGCAACGGCCTGCGCCTGTGGGGCTGGGTTGGCCTGCCGACCTTCTCGCGCAGCCAGGCAGACCTGCAGTACTTCTTCGTCAATGGCCGTGCGGTGCGCGACAAGCTTGTTGCCCACGCTGTGCGCCAGGCCTACCGTGACGTGCTGTTCAATGGTCGGCACCCCACATTCGTGCTGTTCCTGGAGCTGGAACCCAACGGCGTCGACGTCAATGTGCACCCGACCAAGCACGAAGTGCGCTTCCGCGAGGGGCGCTCGGTGCACGACTTCCTGTATGGCACCCTGCACCGCGCATTGGCCGATGTGCGTCCGGAAGACCAGTTGGCCGCGCCTGCCGCCGTACCTGAGCTGATCCGCCCCACCGGTCAGCAGGCCGGTGAGTTCGGCCCACAGGGCGAAATGCGCCTGGCTTCGCCAGTGCTTGAACGGCCTCAGGCGCCGCAGCATGCGATCTCCAACGGCGGCAGTGGCGCCGGTTACCAGTATCAATACACCCCACGCCCTTCGCAGCCGCTGCCGGCCGCCGAGGCACAGGCGGTGTATCGCGAGTTCTACAAACCGCTGGAAGGCGGTGCGGCACCGGTCACGACGTTGCCCGAAAGCCAGGGTGATATTCCCCCGCTGGGCTACGCACTGGCGCAGCTCAAGGGCATCTATATCCTGGCCGAGAACGCGGTTGGCCTGGTGCTGGTGGACATGCACGCTGCTCACGAGCGCATCATGTACGAGCGCCTCAAGGTGGCCATGGCCAGCGAAGGCCTTAGCGGCCAGCCGCTGCTGGTGCCCGAAACCCTGGCCCTGAGCCAGCGTGAAGCTGATTGCGCCGAAGAGCATGCGCAGTGGTTCCAGCGCCTGGGCTTCGAACTGCAGCGCCTGGGCCCCGAGACGTTGGCGATACGCCAGATTCCGGCCTTGCTCAAGCAGGCCGAGGCCAACCGCCTGGTTCAGGATGTGCTCGCCGACCTGATGGAGTACGGCACCAGCGACCGTATTCAGGCGCACCTCAATGAATTGCTTGGCACCATGGCCTGCCACGGCGCCGTGCGCGCCAATCGGCGCCTGGCCATTCCTGAAATGAATGCCCTGCTGCGCGACATGGAAAATACCGAGCGCAGTGGCCAGTGCAATCATGGCCGTCCCACCTGGACCCAGATGGGCCTGGACGATCTGGACAAACTCTTCCTGCGCGGTCGATGAAATGAGCGGCAAGCCTCCTGCAATATTCCTGATGGGCCCGACGGCGGCCGGCAAGACCGACCTGGCTATCGAACTGACCAAAGTGCTGCCGTGCGAGCTGATCAGCGTCGACTCGGCGCTGGTCTATCGCGGCATGGACATCGGTTCGGCCAAGCCGTCCAAAGAAATCCTGGCTGCCCACCCGCACCGGCTGATCGACATCCGCGACCCGGCCGAGAGCTATTCGGCCGCGCAATTTCGCGCCGATGCCCTGGAGGCCATGGCCGACATCACCGCGCGGGGCAAGATCCCGCTGCTGGTAGGCGGCACCATGCTCTATTACAAGGCGTTGATCGACGGCCTGGCCGACATGCCGGCAGCTGACGCTGCGGTGCGGGCCGACCTGGAAGCCCAAGCCGAGGCGCTGGGGCTGGCCGAACTGCACCGCCAATTGGCCGAGGTCGACCCGGAATCGGCGGCGCGCATCCACCCCAACGACCCGCAGCGGCTAATCCGCGCGCTGGAAGTGTATCGGGTGAGCGGTGAGAGCATGACAGCCCATCGCCAGCGTCAATTCGCGGAAAGTCGCGCCGCAGACGCAGGCGCTGGCGGACATTTGCCCTATACTGTCGCGAGTTTGGCGATTGCTCCTACAGATCGTCACATTTTGCATCAGCGAATTGCGTTACGATTTTCGCAGATGTTGGAACAGGGCTTCGTTGACGAGGTCCGATCGCTGCGAGCCAGAAGTGACTTGCACGCCGGGCTGCCGTCTATACGGGCTGTGGGGTATCGGCAGGTCTGGGATTACCTGGACGGCACGCTGACTGAGAATGAGATGCGAGAACGCGGTATCATTGCTACCCGGCAGCTGGCCAAGCGGCAGTTCACCTGGTTGCGTGGCTGGCCTGATGTGCACTGGCTTGACAGCATGGCCTGCGACAATCTGTCCCGCACCTTGAAATACCTTGGGGCCATCTCCATATTGAGCTGAGTCCCTGCTGATTGCCGTCTATTCTTGCGAAGGGGCGGCCTAATTTATCGATTTTCTTGATTTTCTATTATTTATCCTTACAGGAGTGCGGCATATGTCAAAAGGGCATTCGCTACAAGACCCTTACTTGAACACCTTGAGAAAAGAAAAGGTTCCGGTATCCATCTACCTGGTCAACGGCATCAAATTGCAGGGCTCGATCGAATCGTTCGACCAGTTCGTGGTACTGCTGAAGAACACCGTCAGCCAAATGGTCTACAAACACGCCATTTCGACTGTAGTGCCTGCCCGTCCGGTTCGCCTGCCAAGCCCGTCCGATTCCGACCTCGGCGACAGCGAGCCAGGCAACGCCTGATAGGAGCCTGCATTGTTCTTTGAGCGCCACGGTGGTGGTGAGCGGGCGTTGCTCGTTCACTTGGAAGGTCAGAACCCTGAGGCGCGCGAAGATCCGCAGGAGTTTCGGGAGCTGGCATTGTCGGCCGGGGCGGACATCGTCTCGCTGGTGACAGTGACAAGGCATCAGCCCACGGCCAAATACCTGATTGGCAGCGGCAAGGTCGAGGAATTGCACGACCTGGTCCATGCCGAACAGGTAGACCTGGTGATTTTCAATCACACCCTTACGCCCAGTCAGGAGCGCAACCTTGAACGTGTGTTCGAGTGCCGTGTGCTCGATCGTACCGGGCTGATCCTCGATATTTTCGCCCAACGGGCGCGTACCCATGAAGGCAAGCTGCAGGTCGAACTGGCCCAGCTTGATCACATGAGCACGCGGCTGGTGCGTGGCTGGACCCACCTTGAGCGACAAAAAGGTGGTATTGGCCTGCGTGGCCCGGGTGAAACCCAGCTGGAAACCGACCGCCGCCTGTTGCGGGTGCGCATTCGCCAGATCAAGTCACGCCTGGAGAAGGTACGCAGCCAGCGTGAGCAGGCGCGTCGCGGGCGCAAGCGCGCGGATATCCCTTCAGTATCGCTGGTGGGTTACACCAACGCCGGCAAGTCCACGCTGTTCAACGCTCTGACCGAATCCGAGGTGTACGCCGCGGACCAGCTGTTCGCCACCCTCGACCCGACGCTGCGCCGGCTCGAGCTCGACGACCTGGGGCCGATCGTGCTTGCCGACACCGTGGGCTTCATTCGCCACCTGCCGCACAAGCTGGTCGAGGCTTTTCGGGCTACGCTCGAAGAGTCGAGCAACTCCGACCTGCTGCTGCACGTGATCGACGCCCATGAGCCAGAGCGCATGGAGCAGATCGAGCAGGTGCTGGCCGTGTTGGGTGAGATTGGCGCTGAAGGCTTGCCGATCCTTGAGGTGTATAACAAACTCGACCTGCTCGAAGATGTCGAGCCACAGATCCAGCGCAATGCCGACGGCAAGCCGGAACGGGTCTGGGTATCGGCACGTGATGGGCGTGGTCTGGAGCTGGTTGGCCAGGCGATTGCCGAGTTGCTGGGGGATGATCTGTTTGTCGGTACCCTGTGCCTGGAGCAGCGTTTTGCCCGCTTGCGCGCGCAATTCTTTGCTCTGGGTGCCGTGCAGAGTGAAGAGCATGATGAAGAAGGGCGCAGCCTGCTGAGCGTGCGACTGCCCAGGGTCGAATTGAATCGCCTGGTCAGCCGCGAAGGCATGGAGCCGCAAGTGTTTGTCGAGCAACACACTTTGCAATAAATGCTCGTCGAGGTCGCCGGGCAGCAGTGACAGGCATTCTGTAGCATTGGACGGCGCGCCGTGGGCGCGTCTTTGCTTTATCAGATGGAGAGCGCTATGGCTTGGAACGAGCCGGGTGGCAACTCGAACAATCAGGATCCCTGGGGCGGCCGCCGTGGTGGCGGTGGCGGTGGTGGTGACAAGAAAGGTCCGCCGGATCTGGACGAGGCCTTCCGCAAACTGCAGGACAGCCTGAATGGCATGTTCGGCGGTAACAAGAAACGTGGCGGCGGTGACCGCAATGTCGGCAAGGGCGGTGGCCTTGGCCTGCTGGGCATAGGCCTGGCGGTGCTGGCTGCCATCTGGCTGTACAGTGCCGTGTACGTGGTCGACGAGCAGGAGCAGGCCGTGGTGCTGCGCTTCGGCAAGTACCACGAGACGGTCGGTCCCGGCCTGAACATCTACTTCCCGCCGATTGATCGCAAGTACATGGAAAACGTCACGCGTGAGCGTGCCTATACCAAGCAGGGCCAGATGCTGACCGAAGACGAGAACATCGTCGAGGTACCGCTGACCGTCCAGTACAAGATCAGCAACCTGCAGGACTTCGTGCTTAACGTCGACCAGCCTGAGGTGAGCCTGCAGCACGCGACCGACAGTGCCCTGCGCCACGTGGTGGGTTCCACCTCGATGGACCAGGTGCTCACCGAAGGCCGTGAACAGATGGCCGTGGATATCCGCGAACGTCTGCAGCGCTTCCTCGACAACTACCGTACCGGTATCACCGTTACCCAGGTCAACGTACAGAGCGCGGCAGCCCCGCGTGAAGTGCAGGAAGCCTTCGACGACGTGATCCGTGCCCGCGAAGATGAGCAGCGTGCCCGCAACCAGGCCGAGTCCTACGCCAATGGCGTGGTGCCGGAAGCCCGTGGTCAGGCCCAGCGCATCATCGAGGACGCCAACGGTTACCGCGACGAAGTCATCGCCCGGGCCAAGGGTGAGGCCGACCGCTTCACCAAGCTGGTCACCGAGTACCACAAGGCACCTGACGTGACCCGTCAGCGTCTGTACCTGGAGACCATGCAAGAGGTCTACAGCAATTCGAGCAAGGTCATGGTGGCGACCAAGGACGGGCAGAACAACCTGCTTTACCTGCCACTGGACAAGATGGTCGAAGGCAGCCGCAACCCGTCCACGCCAACCACCAGCGTGTCGCCATCGGCCAACGATGCGGCCGCCCGTGCGGCGCAGGACCTGCAACAGCAACAGCAGCCGCTGCGTACTAGGGAGAGCCGCTGATGAGCAATAGATCGCTGATCGCCCTGATCGCCGCCGTCGTTCTGGCCATTGTGGCCTGGAACAGCTTCTACATCGTGTCCCAGACAGAACGTGCGGTACTGCTGCGCTTCGGTAAGGTGGTCCAGGCAGATGTTCAGCCCGGCCTGCACGTGAAGATTCCGTACGTGAACCAGGTGCGCAAGTTCGACGCCCGCCTCATGACCCTCGACGCCCCGACCCAGCGGTTCCTGACCCTGGAGAAAAAAGCGGTGATGGTCGACGCCTACGCCAAGTGGCGCGTCAAGGATGCCGAGCGCTTCTACACCGCCACGTCCGGCATGAAGCAGATCGCCGACGAGCGTCTGTCGCGTCGTCTGGAAAGCGGCCTGCGCGACCAGTTCGGTAAACGTACCCTGCACGAGGTGGTTTCCGGTGAGCGTGACGCACTGATGGCCGACATCACTGCATCGCTGAACCGCATGGCCAACAAAGAGCTGGGCATCGAGGTGGTCGACGTGCGCGTCAAGGCCATCGACCTGCCGAAGGAAGTCAACCGCAGCGTGTTCGACCGCATGAGCACCGAGCGTGAGCGTGAAGCTCGCGAGCACCGTGCCAAGGGTAACGAGCTGGCTGAAGGTATTCGTGCCGATGCCGACCGCCAGCGCCGTGTGCTGCTGGCCGAGGCCTACCGCGAAGCAGAAGAAACCCGTGGTGACGGCGACGCCCAAGCGGCTGCCATCTATGCCAAGGCCTACAGCCAGGACGCTGATTTCTATGCGTTCCACCGTAGCCTGCAGGCATACCGCGAGAGCTTCTCGAGCAAGAGCGACGTGCTGGTCCTGGACCCGAAGAACGAGTTCTTCCGTTACCTGGACAAGAGCAAGCCGTGATGCTCAGGCCCTGATTTCCATGCAGCGGTGCCCCGCCTGGCAGCTAAAACACCAGGCGGGGTGCATCCTGAATGAAAAGGGGTGTATGATGAGGCAGCCGGGAAATTTCCCGGCTTTTTTGCGTCTGAAAGGTTGATTGGCACAGCGCCAGTTGACGGTTTGGTCAGCTCGCAAGGCAATTCGAGGGTATCGGGTACGGTGGCTGCGCTGGGATCAGTGCTGCCCGCTGCTGTGCGCGATACCGGCTTTACTGACGGCTCGCCAGCTGGCAAGCCGCCCGGACCAGAGGGGAAAAGGCGTAATGGCAACGGTAGACCGCTGGCTGCTGCCAGATGGCATCGAGGAAGTACTGCCACCTGAAGCCGCGCGCATCGAGATCGCGCGCCGCCAGGTGTTGGACCTGTTCCAGAGTTGGGGCTACGAGCTGGTCGTCACCCCGCATATCGAGTACCTGGAGTCGCTGCTAACCGGCGCCGGCCAGGACCTGGATCAGCGCACCTTCAAGGTAGTGGACCCGCAGTCCGGTCGCCTGATGGGCTTCCGCGCCGACTTCACCCCGCAGGTGGCGCGCATCGACGCGCACACCCTGCGCCGTGAAGGCCCGAGCCGCCTGTGCTACGCCGGCAGCGTGCTGCACGCCCAGCCGCGTGCACTGTCCACCTCGCGCAGCCCGATCCAGCTAGGCGCCGAGCTGTATGGCGATGCCAGCCCGACCAGCGACGTGGAAGTCATCAGCCTGATGCTGGCCACGCTGCAACTGGCCGATGTGCCGGACGTACACATGGACCTGGGCCACGTCGGTATCTACCGCGGCCTGGCCCGTGCTGCCGGCTTGTCCGGTGCGGTCGAGCAGCAGCTGTTCGACGCCCTGCAGCGCAAGGCCGTCGATGAAGTGCAGGCATTGACCGCCGACCTGCCGAAGGACCTGGGCAACATGCTGCGTGCATTGGTCGAGCTGTGCGGTGGCCGTGAAGTGCTGGCCGAAGCCCGCGTGCGCCTGGGCCGTGCCCCGGCCAGCGTGCTGGCGGCGCTGGACGACCTGCTGGCGATCGCCGATCGCCTGACGTCGCGCTATCCGGACCTGCCGTTGTACTTCGACCTCGGCGAGCTGCGCGGCTACAACTATCACACCGGCGTGGTGTTTGCCGTGTTCGTGCCGGGCGAGGGTCAATCGATCGCCCAGGGCGGGCGCTACGACGACATCGGCGCCGACTTTGGCCGGGCCCGCCCGGCCACCGGTTTTTCCACGGATTTGAAGACCCTGGTCACACTGGGGCGAGCGGAGGTCGTATTGCCAACTGGCGGCATCTGGATGCCGGACAGTGGCGACGCGGCCCTCTGGCAGCAAGTCTGCCAGTTGCGCAACGAGGGCCAGCGTGTGGTCCAGGCCCTGCCTGGCCAGCCGTTGAGTGCTGCTCTCGAGGCGGATTGTGATCGGCAATTGATTCAGCAAGACGGGCGCTGGCAGGTTCTGCCGCTGGCCCAGTGAGTTTCTGCGTCGGCAACAGGCCGGCAACCAAGTTTGCGTGAATGAGGACCAATGTAATGGGTAAGAATGTCGTCGTCCTGGGCACCCAGTGGGGTGATGAGGGCAAAGGCAAGATCGTCGATCTGCTGACCGAACATGCTGCCGCCGTAGTGCGCTACCAGGGGGGCCACAACGCGGGTCACACCTTGGTGATCAACGGTGAAAAGACCGTTCTGCACCTGATTCCGTCCGGCATCCTGCGTGAAGGCGTACAGTGCCTGATCGGCAACGGCGTGGTCGTTGCCCCGGACGCCCTGATGCGCGAAATCACCAAGCTGGAAGAAAAAGGCGTACCGGTGCGCGAGCGCCTGCGCATCTCCCCGGCTGCACCGCTGATCCTGTCGTACCACGTGGCCCTGGACCAGGCCCGCGAAAAAGCCCGTGGCGAAGCCAAGATCGGCACCACCGGCCGTGGTATCGGCCCAGCCTACGAAGACAAGGTCGCGCGCCGCGGCCTGCGCGTGGGTGACCTGTTCCACCGCGAGCGTTTCGCTGCCAAGCTGGGTGAGTTGCTGGACTACCACAACTTCCAGCTGGTGAACTACTACAAAGAGCCGGCCATCGATTTCCAGCAAACCCTGGACGAGTGCATGGCCTACGCTGAGCAGCTCAAGCCGATGATGCTCGACGTCACCGCCGAGCTGCACAACCTGCGTCGCGCCGGCAAGGACATCATGTTCGAAGGTGCCCAAGGCTCGCTGCTGGACATCGACCACGGTACCTACCCGTACGTCACCAGCTCCAACACCACCGCTGGTGGTATTTCCACCGGTTCCGGCGTTGGCCCGATGTACCTGGACTACATCCTGGGTATCACCAAGGCGTACACCACTCGCGTAGGCTCCGGTCCGTTCCCGACCGAACTGTTCGACGAGACCGGCGCTACCCTGGCCAAGCGTGGCCACGAGTTCGGTTCCACCACCGGCCGCGCTCGCCGTTGCGGTTGGTTCGACGCTGTGATCCTGCGTCGCGCCATCGACGTCAACAGCATCTCGGGCATCTGCCTGACCAAGCTGGACGTGCTGGACGGCCTGGAAACCATCAACATCTGCGTTGGCTACAAGAACGAGAACGGTGCTGTCATCGACGCGCCTTCCGATGCCGACAGCTACATCGGCCTGGAGCCGGTGTACGAAGAGATGCCAGGCTGGAGTGAGTCGACCCTGGGTGCAAAAACCCTGGAAGAGCTGCCGCAAGCTGCGCGTGACTACATCAAGCGCATCGAAGAGCTGGTTGGCGCGCCGATCGACATCATTTCGACCGGCCCGGACCGCAACGAGACCATCGTGCTGCGTCACCCGTTCGCCTGATCTGCCCTCCAGGCTGATCTGACGCCGTGGCCCTGAAAGGGGCTGCGGCGTTTTCATTTGTGGGGTATGCCTGCACTGGCCCTATCGCCGCCAAGCCAGCTCCCACAGCATCTCCACAGATCTCGGGATAGGCCGGTACAGGCAACCCTCTTCCTGAAACTTGGCGTTTATCCCTGCTGCCTTCGGCACAACCCTTGCTGTAAGAAGTTTCTGTAGATGCCATCAAAATAGTGGCGCCAGTAAACACGAGGGTTACACCGTGTCTGCCATCCTCTCACTGTTACGAAGCCGCCTTTTGCGGCCTGTGTTTGTTGCCCTTGGTATCGCTCTTTTGGTGCAGGTGCTGGTTGCCGTTGCGCTCACCCGAAGCACGGTCACCGCCCTGGAAGCCGACCTTGGCGAACGCCTGGGCAACGACAGCCGCCAGCTGGCCAACGACCTGGAGCGAGCCGGGCAAGACGTGCGCTCGGGCCTGGACAGCCTGTCCAGCAGCACCCGCCAGCGCCTGAGCGCCGGGTTGTCGGAGCGCCTGCAAAGCGAACAGCAGCAACTGCGCAGCACCCTGGAAAAGAACCTGAAGGACTCTGCCAACGACATGGCCGAGCTGCTGGCTTCGGTGGCCCCGCGGGCGATCTGGGACAACGACGTGCCAGTGCTCTCTGACTTTGCCCGGCGTGCCCAGCGTAACCCCAACGTGCTGTTCGTGGTGTACGACGATGCCCAAGGCCAGCACCTGACCCGCTACCTGAACCGGCAAAACCCGATCAACCAGGCGTTGATGGACAAGGGCCAGGGCGAGCGTGCGCTGGACAAGGTGATCGATGCCGCCCGGCGCGACCCGGCGGTGTACTTTGTCGAAGCCTCGATCAACCCTAATGGGGCGGAAATCGGCAAGGTGGTGATGGGTGTTTCTACGGCCGGTATCGACCAGGAGCTCAAGGCCCTGGATCAGCGTTTCACGGCGCTGATTGCCAGCGGTGAGCAACTGGTTGCAGACAGCCTGGTGGGCGCTGCCGCCGACAGCGGCAAGACCCTGCGCGAGCGCCTGGAAAAGGCGCAAGGCAGTGCTGCAGCAATGCAGGCCAATACCGCGCAGACCGTGCGTGATGCCGCCGCCGAGCTGCGCTGGCGCATTGGCCTGGGTTTGGTGCTCGTTGGTCTCGGCGTGCTGCTGGTGGTGGCCGTGGTGCTTGGCCGCCGAGTACTGAGCAAGCTGCGCCTGTTGATTGCTGCCCTGGACGACCTGGCGGCGGGCGAAGGCGACCTGACCAAGCGCGTGCCGCTCGACAGCCGCGACGAAATTGGCGACATGGCTTCGGCGGTGAACCGCTTTGTCGACAAGTTGCAACCGATCGTGCGTGAGGCGGGCGAGGTGGCCCAGCGTACCGGTGTCGAGATTGGCGCGATGGCCCAGCGCAACGCCGGCGCGGATGCTGCCGCCACATTGCAACGCGATGAAGTGGCAGCCAGCCTGCGCGACCTTTCGAGCATGGCCGATGAAGCCCAGGCCGAAAGCCATGCGATGCAGGCGGCCTTGAAACAGGTGGTGGATATCCGCCAGGCCACCGACGAAAACAGCCGCACCTCGACCCAGCTCGCGGGATTGATCGAGAACCTGGCAGGCCAGGTAGAGACCGGCTCCCAGGTGATCGAGCGCCTGGCCAAGCAAAGCGAGCAGATTGAAGTGGTGCTGACGGTGATCCACGGCATTGCCGAGCAGACCAACCTGCTGGCGCTGAACGCGGCCATTGAGGCCGCCCGGGCAGGTGAGACCGGGCGCGGGTTTGCCGTGGTGGCCGATGAGGTGCGGGCGCTGGCGAGCAAGACGCAGAGCTCCACAGGGGATATCCAGTCGCACATCGCGGCGCTGCAGAAGGGCGCCAAGGAAGCCGTGGCGACCATCAGCCAGGCCGGGCTCAAGGCCAGCGAAGGGCTGCTGGTACTGCGTGATAACGAGCGCCGGCAGCAGTCGGTGCAGGCGGCGGTGGAGCAGGTGCATGCGGCCATTGGCCTGGCCACCCGCGCAGCTGAGCAGCAGGCGAGCGGGGCGCAGGCCGTGCGGGGGCGGGTGGAGACTATCCATGCCCAGGCTGAGCGCTCGGCCGAAGTGGTGATGCAGACAACAGCCAGCAGCAAGGTGCTGGATGACCTGGCCGCGCAGCTACGGGCAAGCCTGGGGCAGTTCAGAGCTTGAGATGGAGGCGGTCGTGAGGTTTTCGGCGCCTGTGAGATCGAGCGCCGCGCGGGCGGCGCTCGATATACGCAACGGCACAGCAATCGAGGTGGACCATTCAAGCCTTGTTCAGGTACATCCGCGTAGTCAGCAAATACACCGGCAGCCCCGAAACCACGATCAGCAGTGCCGCATAAGGCGCCGCTGCCGCGAACTCGACGTTGGCCGTATGCGCCCACACCTCGGTAGCCAATGTGGTCATGCCCGTGGGGCTGAGCAGCAGCGTGGCCGTCAGCTCCTTCATGGCATCCAGGAATACCAGCGCGAAAGCCGCCGCCATGGCCGGGAAGATGATCGGCAGGGTCACCCGGCAGAACGCAGTAAAGCTGCTCGCACCCAGGGTGCGTGCAGCTTCCTCAAGCGTTGGCGAGGCCTTGTTCAGCGCGGTGCGCACTGGCGACTGCGCCAGTGGCAAAAACAGCAGCGCATAGGCCAGCAGCAGCAGTGCCGTGGTCTGGTATAGCGCCGGCACGTAGTGCAGGGCGAAGAACACCAGGGTCAGGGCAATCACCAGGCCGGGCAGGGCGTGCAGCAGGTAAGGCAGGCGCTCGGCCCAGATCGCCAGGCGACCCTTGTAGCGCACCACCAGGAAGCTGATCGGCAGGGCCAGCAGCACGCAGAAGCCAGCACCGCCAAGCGACACCGACAGCGAAGTAAACAGAGCCTTGGAGATAGCCGCCACCGGGAACGCTGCCGACGAACCCACGCTGAGCCAGTAGCCGAGCATGGCCAGTGGAATACCGCTGCCCAGCACCGCCAGGCCCACGCAGAACAGCTGCGCCAGCACCGCCCAGCCGCGCAGCCGCACCGGTTGCGCCCGCCGCGCTACGCCCTGGCCGATGCGTACATGGCGGGCTTTGCCGCGTACGCGCAGTTCCAGCCACAGCATCACCAGGCACATCGCCAGCAGCACGGCAGACAGCATGGCCGCGTTGGCATTGCTGAACTCCAGTTCGAACTGTTGGTAGATGGCGGTGGTGAACGTCTGCAGGCCGAGGATCGACAGCGCGCCGAACTCCACCAGCATGTGCAGGGCAATCAGCAGCGCGCCACCGAGCATCGACGGCCACAGCAGTGGCAGGGTGACCTTGCTGAACACGCCCCAGCGGCTGCAACCCAGGGTGCGCGCCGACTCTTCCAGCGAGGTATCGAGGTTACGCAGGGTTGCGGCCACCGGCAGAAACACCAGCGGGTACTTGGACAGGGCCATGACCATGATCGCCCCGCCGAGGCCTTCGAAGTCCGAACTCAGCGACACCCAGGTGAAGCTGCTGACGAACGACGGCACGGCGAACGGCAGGCACAACACCACGCCCCACAGTCGACGACCTGCCAGGTTGCTGCGCTCCAGCAGCCAGGCCAGCGCCAGGCCGACCACCATGCAGGTCAGTGTCACCCCGACCATCAGCAACAGGGTGTTGCGCATCAGCCCCCAGACAAAGGGGCGCCACAGCAGGTGCAAGGCTTCGCGCCAGCCGGCTTCCCAGGCTTTGATGGCGACATAAGCCAGGGGCAGCAGGCTCATCGCGACCAGGAACAGCACAGGCAGCACGACCCAGATGGAGGGGCGCTTGCGGCGCGGTACAAAGCGCACCGGCGCCGGTGCAGACAGGGCGGCAGTCATCAGAGCAGGCCGACCTCGCGCTCAAGCTCGATGGCTTCCTCGGCGTTACCCAGGTCGGCCGGCGAGATCTTCGGCGGGCGCAGCTCGTCGAACGGTTTCAGGCCGCGGTCAGAAACCATGCCCTTGTGCAGCGGGTACTCGGCGGTGGTCTGGGTGATGACGCGCTGGCCTTCTTCGCTGGCCATCCAGTTGAGCAGGGCCTGGGTCTCTTTCGGGTGCTTGCTGGCCTTCACCACGGCTGCGCCGGAGATGGTGACCAGGTTGCCGGCGTCACCGTCGGCCAGGTAGTAGAGTTTGGTGTCCAGTTTGCCGCGTTCGCGTTCAAGCGCGTACCAGTAGTAGTTGTTTACCAGTACCGCAGCCACTTCGCCTTTTTCCACGGCTTTGAGGGCGACCATGTTGTTGGTGTAGGTCTTGCCGAAGGCTTTAAGGCCGGTCAGCCATTCCTCGGTAGCTTCACGACCGTGCATTTTCAGGATGGCCACAGCCTGCTCCTGGAACGCACCACTGGTAGGCACATAGCCGACGCGGCCTTCCCACTCAGGGTTGGCAAAGTCCATCACTGTGGTAGGCAGGTCTTTTTCGTCGACCTTCTTCGGGTTGTACACCACGATGCGCGTACGGGCCGTGATGCCCATCCACGTACCGTTGGCGCCAACGTATTCCTTGGGCACCATGTTTGCGGTGGCGTCGTCGATCTTCGCCAGCAAGCCCAGCTCGCCCAGGTTGTTCAGCGGCGGCGACTCTTCGGTATAGATGATGTCGGCTGGCGAGCGGTCGCCTTCCTCGATTATCTGGCTGGCCAGCTGGTTGCTGCTGCCTTTGCGGATATTGATGTGAATGCCTGTCTTGGCCTCGTAGGCCTTGGCGATGGCTTCGCCGATTTCCTTATGCTGACCGTTGTACATGGTCAGGGTGACCGGTGCGTCTGCCATGGCGGCCGGAGCGCCGATGACCAGGCTCAGCACGGCGGCGGCCAGAGTACGCATCAGCAGTTGCGGGCGGATCGTCATGCGGGTACTTCCTCGCTTACGGCTACATATTTGGAAACAATGGTAAACGAAATTGTTTCTCAAGTGGCCGGGTGACGAGAAATTCATGGGCAGACCATGGTGCAGGACCGGGAGTGCGCGGGGAGGGTGGGGCAAAAAACGCAGGCAAGAAAAAACCCACTAGCAAGCTAGTGGGTTTTTGTATGGTGCCCAGGAGAAGACTCGAACTTCCACGACCTTGCGGTCACTGATACCTGAAACCAGCGCGTCTACCAATTCCGCCACCTGGGCAAAGCTTTGCATCATCTGTAGAAGGCGACTATCGTTCGCTTCACACAGTAGTAACAGATCCTTGGTCATCTGTTACTTGAAAATATTTGGTGCCCAGGAGAAGACTCGAACTTCCACGACCTTGCGGTCACTGATACCTGAAACCAGCGCGTCTACCAATTCCGCCACCTGGGCACACATTCGAGATTAAAAGATGCTTTACAGCGCCGTTCATCTCTACTACAACGTTGGGGTTGTCCGTCGTTGTGGTGCGCACTATACGGACGCTCCCCAAGGCTGTAAACCCCCCAATCAAAAAAAATTTCAAAAAATTCAACTTGTTGATTCCACAGGCCTATTACTGCTCTGGATGCACAGCAGTGGGGGCTGTCCAAGGCAGACATTTCCGGTTTCAATAGGCCTATGCCAGAATTCATATCTATATACCCCAAGGTGAACCCCTTCTGATGGCCGATTGGCAATCCCTCGATCCCGAGGCCGCTCGCGAAGCGGAAAAATATGACAACCCCATTCCCAGCCGTGAGCTGATCCTGCAACGCCTTGCCGACCGTGGCGAGCCCGCTGCGCGCGAGGAACTGGCGAAAGAGTTTGGTCTGTATGAAGAAGACCAGATCGAAGCCCTCCGTCGCCGTCTGCGTGCCATGGAGCGCGACGGCCAGCTTATCTATACCCGGCGCGGCACTTATGCCCCGGTGGATAAGCTCGACCTGATCTGCGGCCGTATCTCCGGCCACCGCGATGGGTTTGGTTTCCTCATCCCCGATGATGGCAGCGATGACCTGTTCCTCAGCCCGTCGCAAATGCGCCTGGCCTTCGATGGCGACCGCGCACTGGCGCGCGTGTCGGGTACCGACCGCCGTGGGCGCCGTGAAGGCGTGATCGTCGAGGTCATTTCCCGTGCCCACGAAAGCGTGGTCGGCCGTTACTTTGAAGAAGGCGGCATCGGCTACGTAACCCCGGACAACCCGAAGATCCAGCAAGAAGTGCTGGTGACCGCCGGGCGTAACGGTGGTGCCAAGATCGGCCAGTTCGTCGAGATCAAGATCACCCACTGGCCAACGCCGCGCTTCCAGCCGCAAGGCGATGTGGTAGAAGTCATCGGCAACTACATGGCGCCGGGCATGGAAATCGACGTTGCCTTGCGTAGCTACGACATCCCGCATGTCTGGCCCGATGATGTGGTCAAGGAAGCGCGCAAGTTCCGCTCTGAAGTCGAAGAGAAAGACAAAGAGAAGCGTGTCGACCTGCGTCATTTGCCATTCGTCACCATCGACGGTGAGGACGCCCGCGACTTCGATGACGCTGTCTATTGCGAGCCGCTGGGCAAACTGCGCCTGTTCTCCGGTGGCTGGCGCCTGTATGTGGCCATCGCCGACGTGTCCAGCTACGTGCGCCTGGGCTCGGCCCTGGACGTCGAGGCCCAGCAGCGCGGCAACTCGGTGTACTTCCCCGAGCGTGTGGTGCCGATGCTCCCCGAAGAGCTGTCCAACGGCCTGTGCTCGCTGAACCCGCACGTCGACCGCTTGGCCATGGTCTGTGAAATGACCATGAACAAAGCCGGCCAGATGGTCGACTACCAGTTCTACGAAGGTGTCATCCACTCCCACGCCCGCCTGACCTACAACAAGGTCAGCAGCATGCTCGAGCACGCCCGCACCCGTGAGGGCAAGGCGCTGCGCGAGGAGTACAAGGCGGTCGTGCCTGACCTGAAGAACCTGTACAACCTGTACAAGGTGCTGTTGGATGCCCGTCACACCCGGGGTGCGATCGACTTCGAAACCCAGGAAACCCGCATTATCTTCGGCGATGAGCGCAAAATTGCGGAAATTCGCCCGACCGTGCGTAACGAAGCCCACAAGCTGATCGAGGAATGCATGCTGGCGGCCAACGTGGCCACCGCCGAGTTCCTGCAAAAGCACGGCGTGCCTGCACTGTACCGCGTGCACGACGGCCCGCCGCCGGAGCGCCTGGAAAAACTGCGTGCCTTCCTTGGCGAGCTGGGCCTGAGCCTGCACAAGGGCAAGGACCCGTCGCCAAAGGATTACCAGGCCCTGCTGGCGAGCATCGCCGGGCGCCCGGATTTCCACCTGATCCAGACAGTCATGCTGCGCTCGCTGAGCCAGGCGGTGTACAGCACCGAGAACAACGGCCACTTCGGGCTGAATTACGAGGCGTACACCCACTTCACCTCGCCGATCCGCCGTTACCCTGACCTGCTGGTGCACCGCGCCATCCGCAGCATCATCCGTTCCAAGGTCGATACCCCGCACGTCAAGCGTGCCGGCGCCATGAGCATTCCAAAGGCGCGCATCTACCCATACGACGAGAACACCCTCGAGCAGCTTGGCGAGCAGTGCTCGATGACCGAGCGCCGTGCTGATGAAGCCACCCGTGACGTGGTCAACTGGCTCAAGTGCGAGTACATGAAGGATCGCGTGGGCGAAACCTTCCCCGGTGTGATTACTGCGGTGACCGGTTTCGGCCTGTTCGTCGAACTGACCGACATCTATGTGGAAGGCCTGGTGCACGTCAGTGCGCTGCCGGGCGACTACTACCACTTCGATCCGGTCCATCACCGCCTGTCCGGTGAGCGCACCGGGCGCAGCTTCCGCCTGGGCGACTCGATTGAAGTCAAGGTCATGCGTGTTGACCTGGACGAGCGCAAGATCGACTTCGAGGTGGCTGACAAGACGCTGGCTGCGCCAATCGGCCGCAAGCAGCGCGGCGCCGCGTCGGCTGCCGACAAAGCCGACAAGCCCGAGCCAGCACCGGTCGAGGCCAGGGCCACGCCGAAGCCGCGCAGCCGCAAGAGCGAAACCTCCGAGGCGTATTTCCCGAAAGACGCCGTGCAGCGTAACGCCGAAGTGCGCAAAAGCCGTGAAATGAAAAAGGCGCTGATGAGCGATGCCCGCACCGGCAGCTCGTCCAGCAGCAAGTCGGACAAAGGCGGCAAGCCCGCCGGCAAGCCGACCAAGCACCGTAAAGGCCCGCCGAAGTCCGGTGCACCACGCAAGAGCAAGAGCAAGTCATGAGTCAGCTGGAAAAGATCTACGGCGTGCACGCCGTGCAGGCGTTGCTGCAGCACCATCCGAAGCGGGTCAAGCAGATCTGGCTGTCGGAAGGGCGCAGCGAGCCACGCCTGCAGACCCTGCTGGCGCTGGCTGCAGAAAACCGTGTGCAGGTTGGCCAGGCCGAGCGCCGTGAGATGGATGCCTGGGTCGAAGGCGTTCACCAGGGTGTTGTCGCCGAGGTGAGCCCAAGCCAGGTGTGGGGCGAATTGATGCTCGAGGAGTTGCTTGAGCGCACCGAAACGCCACCGCTGATCCTGGTGCTGGACGGTGTCACCGACCCGCACAACCTTGGCGCGTGCCTGCGCACCGCCGATGCGGCCGGTGCCACGGCGGTGCTCGTGCCCAAGGACAAGTCTGCAACCCTTACGCCTGTTGTGCGCAAGGTAGCGTGCGGCGCGGCAGAGGTGATTCCGCTGGTGGCCGTGACCAACCTCGCGCGCACGCTGGAAAAGCTGCAGCAGCGTGGCTTGTGGGTGGTGGGTACCGCCGGCGAGGCTGAGCAGGAGATCTACCAGCAAGATCTGACCGGGCCTCTGGTGATGATCATGGGCGCAGAAGGCAAAGGCATGCGCCGGCTGACCCGCGAGCATTGCGACTTCCTGGTGAAGTTGCCGATGGGCGGTAGCGTCAGCAGCCTGAACGTTTCGGTGGCCACCGGGGTTTGCCTGTTCGAGGCTGTGCGTCAGCGTCAGGCCAAGCGCTGATCTTCCCCTGTTGCGGGCCATTCGCGGGCGCGCCCGCTCCCACAGGATTTTCACTGGCTTACAAGCAGTGGGGGCCCTGTGGGAGCGGGTTTACCCGCGAAAGGGCCGGTAGCCTGTGAATATGTTTCAGGCTGTTCAAATATTCGCCAATTACCTTGCTTGTGCGCCACGCCTTCTCTACAATTGCGCCCCTTGCCGAGCTGGCAGGCGCACATGTGCCTCCCCTCCGTGCAAGACATACAGTGTCATTCACTCCTTGTCTGACCAGATTCGCTGGCAGACTACTAACCCGTAAGGAGCATTCATGCGTCATTACGAAATCATCTTCCTGGTTCACCCGGACCAGAGCGAGCAAGTCGGCGGCATGGTTGAGCGTTACACCAAGCTGATCGAAGAAGACGGTGGCAAAATCCACCGCCTGGAAGACTGGGGCCGTCGTCAACTGGCCTACGCAATCAACAATGTTCACAAGGCTCACTACGTGATGCTGAACGTTGAGTGCACCGGCAAGGCCCTGGCCGAGCTGGAAGACAACTTCCGCTACAACGATGCCGTTATCCGTAACCTGGTCATCCGTCGCGACGAAGCCGTTACCGGCCAGTCCGAGATGCTGAAGGCTGAAGAAAACCGCAGCGAGCGCCGTGAGCGTCGTGAGCGTCCTGAGCATGCTGACTCCGCCGAAGGCGACGACAGCAATGACAGCGACTCCAGCGATAACGCTGACGAGTAATCCACGGACCTTTAGAGGAGCCTATTAAATGGCACGTTTCTTCCGTCGTCGTAAATTCTGCCGCTTCACTGCTGAAGACGTGAAAGAGATCGACTTCAAAGATCTCAACACCCTGAAAGCTTACGTATCCGAAACCGGCAAGATCGTTCCAAGCCGCATCACCGGTACCAAAGCTCGTTATCAGCGTCAGCTGGCTACCGCTATCAAGCGCGCCCGCTTCCTGGCCCTGCTGCCCTACACCGACAGCCACGGCCGCTGAGACCGGGTCGTCGACAAGCAGTAAGGGATTAGCATGCGAGCGTTAGCAAGTTTCATCATGCGCGGTCGTGTGCAGGCCACCCTCGTGGTGGTCATCAGCGCGGTACTGCCGCTGCTGTTCTGGTTGAGTGCCGCTGCCTGCAGCCTTGTGCTGCTGCGGCGTGGGTTCAAGGATGCTACAACGGTCATCGCCGGCGGCCTGCTGGCGGGTCTGGCCGTGTGGGTCATGGGTGATCCCATCACCTTTCTGGTGATTGCGGGTGCCTTGGCCCTGGCCGCCATGTTGCGTGCCGAGCATCCCTGGAGCCGGGTGTTGCTGGTCAGTGCCGTGTTCGCCGTGGCTTTCAGCCTCGTGCTCGATCTGGCGCTGGCCCAAACCTTCGATGTGCTGGCCAAGGCGTTTGCCGAAGCCATGCCGAAAATCGAGGGGCAGCCGGTACTCTCCGGTGAGCTGATCCGCCCTGTGCTGGTCGCCTCCACAGCAGTGACGGTGCAATTGTTCAGTGTGCTGGCCTTGGTGCTGGCGCGCTACTGGCAGGCAGCGTTGTACAACCCTGGAGGCTTCGGTCGCGAGTTTCGCGCGCTGAAGCTGCCAAAACAGACCATGGCGGTCTTGGTGGCAGTGATGGTGGTGGCTCCGTTTATCGGGCCGCAGTTCATCATCCTGGCATCGGCTTCGAGCCTGGTACTGGTACTGGCCGGCATCGCTTTGATGCATGGGCTGGTGGCACAGGGCCGACTGGCCGGTTTCTGGCTGGTGGGCATGTACGTGACGTTGCCGCTGATCATGCAGCTGATTTATCCGTTGCTGGTGGTTTTGGCCATTGTCGACAGCCTGATTGATTTTCGCGGTCGCAAGTCCCCCAAGGGGAATGACTCCGCGAACGGTGAAGGTTAAAAGTTAAGAGGTTTTACCAAATGGAACTGATCCTGCTGGAAAAAGTCGCTAACCTGGGCAACCTGGGCGACAAAGTAAAAGTTAAGGCTGGTTACGGCCGTAACTTCCTGCTGCCATTCGGCAAGGCCACCGTTGCCAACGCCGCCAACCTGGCTGCGTTCGAAGAGCGTCGCGCCGAGCTGGAAAAAGCAGCTGCTGACCGTAAATCGTCGGCTGAAAGCCGCGCTGCCCAACTGGCCGAGCTGGAAGTGACCATCACTGCCACCGCTGGCGACGAAGGCAAGCTGTTCGGTTCGATCGGCACCCACGACATCGCTGACGCCCTGACCGCCTCCGGCGTTGAAGTGGCCAAGGCTGAAGTTCGTCTGCCGAACGGCACCATCCGTCAGGTTGGCGAATACGACGTAGCCGTGCACCTGCACAGCGACGTTGAAGCCACCGTACGTGTGGTTGTCGTAGCTGCCTAAGCTGCGCTAACTGGCTGGCTCCTTGCGAGTCAGGCGGTTAACATCGGGCACGGTCCTGTTTTATACAGGCCGTGCCCTTTGTCTTTTTCATCCTCCAGAATTCTTTCGTGGCCATGAACGAGATCACAACCTCCGAACAGCTTGACCTGCAAACCGCCGCCCTGAAGGTGCCGCCGCATTCCATCGAGGCCGAACAGGCCGTGCTCGGTGGCCTGATGCTGGACAATGAGGCCTGGGAGCGGGTGCTGGACCAGGTGTCGGACGGCGATTTCTACCGGCATGACCACCGGCTGATCTTCCGCGCCGTGCACAAGTTGGCCGATGCCAACCAGCCATTTGACGTGGTGACCCTGCACGAGCAGTTGGACAAGGAAGGCCTGTCCTCGCAGGTAGGAGGCCTGGCTTACTTGGCAGAGCTGGCCAAGAACACCCCGTCGGTGGCCAACATCAAGGCCTACGCCGCGATCATTCGCGAACGGGCCACACTGCGCCAGCTGATCAGCATCAGTTCCGACATCGCCGACAACGCGTTCAACCCGCAGGGGCGCAACGCTGCAGAGATTCTCGACGATGCCGAGCGGCAGATCTTCCAGATCGCCGAAGCACGGCCAAAGACCGGCGGCCCGGTAGGCGTCAACGAGCTGTTGACCATGGCCATCGACCGCATCGATACGCTGTTCAACTCCGACAGTGATATCACCGGTATTTCTACTGGCTACACCGACCTGGACGAGAAAACCAGCGGCCTGCAGGCAGCCGATTTGATCATTGTCGCCGGTCGTCCGTCGATGGGTAAAACCACCTTCGCCATGAACCTGGTGGAAAACGCCGTTCTGCGCAGCGAAAAGGCGGTGCTGGTGTTCTCCCTCGAGATGCCAGGTGAATCGCTGATCATGCGTATGCTGTCGTCGTTGGGCCGTATCGACCAGACCAAGGTGCGTTCAGGCCAACTGGACGACGACGACTGGCCGCGGCTTACCTCCGCAGTCAACCTGCTCAACGACCGCAAGCTGTTCATCGACGATACTGCCGGCATCAGCCCGTCGGAAATGCGTGCGCGCACGCGTCGTCTGGCGCGTGAGCATGGCGAAATCGGCATGATCATGGTCGACTACCTGCAGCTGATGCAGATTCCGGGCTCTTCCGGTGACAACCGCACCAACGAAATTTCCGAAATCTCCCGCTCGCTCAAGGCCCTGGCCAAGGAGTTCAACTGCCCGGTCATCGCCCTGTCGCAGCTGAACCGCTCCCTGGAACAGCGCCCCAACAAACGCCCGGTGAACTCCGACTTGCGTGAATCGGGTGCAATCGAGCAGGACGCCGACGTGATCATGTTCGTGTACCGGGACGAGGTTTATCACCCCGAGACCGAGCACAAGGGGATTGCGGAAATCATCATCGGTAAACAGCGTAACGGCCCTATCGGTTTCGTACGCCTGGCATTTATCGGCAAGTACACCCGCTTCGAGAACCTTGCGCCGGGTATGTACAACTTCGACGATGACGAATAACGCCAGTAAGTCATAAGTGGTTCAAGACTTTTGGTGCTGCTGCGCCGCCCATCGCCGGCAAGCCAGGCTCCCACAGGTACGGCGTAAATCTCAAGCTTTGCACCGTACCCATGGGAGTCTGGCTTGCCGGCGATGGGCCGCAAAGCGGCCCCGATTAAAGAAACGTGGCTTTTAGCACTGACTGACAATCCGCCCTTCGCTCATCGTGATTACCCGATCAAATCGCGACAGGGCACTTTGATCATGAGTAACGCAGATCAGCCCCTTCCCGTGGAGTGTTTCGAACAGCAGATCCCAGGTCTGCTCTGCCGATCCGGCATCTAGGCCGCTTGTAGGCTCGTCAAAGAAATTGAAATCGCCAGGCTGGTTAAGTACCCGCAGCAACGTCAGCCTGCGCGCCTCGCCACCCGAAATGGATTCTGCGCGTGCATCCAGATCAAGTTCGTACCAGTCTTTGCTCAAGCCCAGTCGCTCAAGCCATTGTTCGATCTGAGCGCGATCATGAGCATGTTCGAACAGCACTGCGCGGGACAGGGGGCCGGGTATGAAATGCGCATCCTGAGGGCAGAGTCGTAAACGACTGAACTGCTCACACCCCTCGAGCGCAGCCAGGCTTCTGCCATACAAGTGAACGTGCTTGCGCAACTGGAATACCGTTCCTGCGAGCGCATGCAGAAGTGTCGATTTACCACACCCGCTGGGCCCAACCAGCGCGACTCGTTCTCCTGCCCGTATTACCAAGGGCTCATTGATCAGCAGTTGCAGCGCATTTCGAGCGCTGAGTTGGCAGGGGGTGATGCGAAGCCCTGCGTTTTCATCCAAGGGCTCTGCCTCCATGGAGTCTGTCGGGCCGAACACTGGGAGTTGGAGCCAGTGTTCGAGCTTGCGTTTGTCGAGCCGGAACTGGTCGAGTACCCGCCAGGCTTCCGCCAGTTGTGCAACGCTTGCGAGCAACCCAGTCACCAGCGTAATGAGGGCAACAAGCTCGCCCAGGCTCAGATGCGGCGTTGCCTGGGATTGATCATGGATGCCCCACAACAGCACACCACCACTGCCCAGGCCAATGAACAGGGTACGCAAGCCCTGAAGCCAACCCCCGCTGCGGGCTACCCGCACTGCTGAATCGGCATAGTCCGAGAGTGTCTGGTTGACCGGGAGCATTGCCGCATCCTCAGCCCTTTCCAGTTTGACCGTTGCCGCGCTGGCGAAGGTATCCACCCATTGTTCCGCCAGTTCATCCTCTCGCGAGTTTACGGCCTCGATATGAGGCCTACGCCAGCGTATCAGGCGATCGTTGGCCCATAGATATGCCAAGCTCAAGGGGATGAGGCCGATTAATACCGAAGTAGCCCCGAGGTATGCGAACAGTGTGACCAGCACCACCGCTTCGGCCAGTACCGGCCATGCTGAGCCAATCAGAAAGCCTAGCCATCGTTCCTGGGCCGTTATTCCTCTATCCAGTACCTTTACCAAGGTCCCGCCATGGAGTTGTCCATAAGCCTCGAAGCGTTTGTCCAGCAACCCTCGGCACCAGCGCATCGAAAGCTGCTTCACGCGCTCTTGGCAGAGCCGCGCCAGGCACCAGGCTTGCAAAGGGGTCAACGAGGCTTGTAGCGCGACAAGGCATATGAAGGCACCGAGCAGAATGAATGAAGACGAGGCCGATGTGGACAGGTTGTCGATAATGTCAGCCAGGATCAGGGCTGGTACGACGGTCGCGACTTTCAACACTAGTGTTGCGCTCAGAGCTGCGATGATTCCTCGATAGATATGCATATGCCTTGCGTGCGTTCTGCAGGAGGTGGATGCCGGGCCTGATTGGCTAGAGAGGCTGTGGAATGGTGTGTTGCTGGAAGGGCGTATCTTTCAACAAGTCCGGCTGGTTGTCTGCCTGCCAAGAGTTTGGAAATGTATCCGGCTGGCGCTGTTTGGCAGGACATGATCAGATTTTTCCCGTTGCGCGTAGGCCATTTCTGAAATAGCTTCCTACGGCCTTTACACCATTGCGGTGGTTTTCTGGGCGGCCTAGTCTGGCCCTGTCGTTGTAAAAACAGCGACCGGGCCTACAAGCCCGATCAGGAACGAATGTTGTTCACCGCAAGCCAATGGCACGCGCCATCGGGCTCGCTTGATGGTGGCTGCGTGCGGGAGGTTTTCGTTCTCTGTCCGGTCTTGCAGACCCGTACGTGACCGCCACCCATCACACTGCAAGTCATGAGTGCGGCTCTGTGTGAATCTACAGAGAGCTGTAGCATGCTGAAAATTATCCCCGATCCACCCCTCGATCCCCACTCCTTGAACACAGCTCTATTCAGGCCGAATGCCCACCGTAAGGCTTGATTGATAGTGCGTCTGGCCGGGCCCTTTCGCGGGTGAACCCGCTCCCACAAGACACCACAGCTTTCAGGCTTGCACAGTACCTGTGGGAGCGGGCGTGCCCGCGACGCATGAGGGCTGACAGGTGTTCGCCACAGCAGTTTCAGCGCCTATGAGATCGAGCGCCGCCCGCGCGGCGCTTCGCGGGGCAAGCCCGCTCCCACATCTTTTTCGGGCCAGCCCCTTCTGTGAGTCCACCGCTGGCCGCCTCGTTTGTTTCCTTCGATATTGAAGGTTGCATCGCTGCTCTTAATCACTCTTCAGCCATGCACCCGGGGTGCGCGCGGCTATTGCTCAGGCATAACTGGCCCGAAACAAATGTGGGAGCGGGCTTGCCCCGCGAAGCGCCGCCCGCGCGGCGCTCGATCTCACAGGCGCTGAAACTGCTGCGGCGAACACTTGGCGACCTCATCACAAGCCCCAAGCCCAGCACCTGGCAGCCTACACCCAACCGTCGCCCAACCCACCAATCCCCACGAAGACAGTCGGATTTGGTCAAAATTTGTGCTATATTCCGCGCCCGCGATTTCCCTGCACACCAGAACCGGTCACTGACATGCAAGCAGCCAAACCACTCTACGACTATCCCAAGTACTGGGCCGAATGCTTCGGGCCAGCACCTTTCCTGCCGATGAGCAGGGAGGAGATGGATCTGCTCGGCTGGGATTCCTGCGACATCATCATCGTGACCGGGGACGCCTACGTCGACCATCCGTCGTTCGGCATGGCCATCATCGGCCGTCTGCTGGAAGCCCAGGGCTTTCGCGTGGGCATCATTGCCCAGCCAAACTGGCAGTCGAAAGACGACTTCATGAAGCTTGGCGAGCCGAACCTGTTCTTCGGCGTGGCCGCAGGCAACATGGACTCCATGATCAACCGCTACACCGCCGACAAGAAGATCCGTTCCGACGACGCCTACACCCCTGGTGGCCTGGCCGGCAGCCGACCGGACCGCGCCAGCCTGGTGTACAGCCAGCGCTGCAAGGAAGCCTACAAGCATGTGCCGATCGTACTCGGCGGCATCGAGGCTTCGCTGCGCCGCATCGCCCACTACGACTACTGGCAGGACAAGGTCCGCCATTCGATCCTGATCGACGCCAGCGCCGACATCCTGCTCTTCGGCAACGCCGAGCGTGCGGTGGTGGAAGTGGCTCAGCGCCTGGCCAGTGGCGAGACGATCGAGAGCATCACTGACATCCGCGGCACCGCGTTCGTGCGCCGTGATACCCCGCAGGGCTGGTACGAGATCGACTCCACCCGCATCGACCGCCCAGGCCGCGTCGACAAGATCATCAACCCGTACGTCAACACCCAGGACACCCAGGCCTGCGCCATCGAGCAGGCCAAGGGCGACCAGGAAGACCCGAACGAAGCCAAGGTGGTACAGATTCTCGACAGCCCGGCCGTGACCCGGGAAAAGTCGGTGATCCGCCTGCCATCGTTCGAAAAGGTACGTAACGACCCGGTGCTCTATGCTCACGCCAACCGCGTGCTGCACCTGGAGACCAACCCGGGCAACGCCCGCGCCCTGGTGCAGAAGCATGGCGAAGTGGATGTGTGGTTCAACCCGCCACCCATCCCCATGACCACCGAAGAAATGGACTACGTGTTCGGCATGCCTTACGCCCGTGTCCCGCACCCGGCCTATGGCAAGGAGCGCATCCCGGCCTACGAGATGATCCGTTTCTCGGTGAACATCATGCGTGGCTGCTTCGGTGGCTGCACCTTCTGCTCGATCACCGAGCACGAAGGCCGCATCATCCAGAACCGCTCGCACGAGTCGATCCTGCACGAGATCGAAGAAATGCGCGACAAGGTGCCGGGCTTCACCGGCGTGGTCTCCGACCTTGGCGGGCCGACCGCCAACATGTACCGCATCGCCTGCAAGAGTCATGAAATCGAGAAGCACTGCCGCAAGCCGTCGTGCGTGTTCCCGGGTATCTGCGAAAACCTCAACACCGACCACAGCTCGCTGATCGAGCTGTACCGCAAGGCCCGTGCCTTGCCAGGTGTGAAGAAGATCCTGATCGCCTCGGGCCTGCGCTATGACCTGGCCGTGGAGTCGCCAGAGTACGTCAAGGAACTGGTTACCCACCACGTTGGCGGCTACCTGAAGATTGCCCCGGAGCACACCGAGCGTGGCCCGCTGGACAAGATGATGAAGCCGGGCATCGGCTCGTACGACCGCTTCAAGCGTATGTTCGAGAAATACTCGAAAGAGGCGGGCAAGGAGCAGTACCTGATCCCGTACTTCATCGCCGCGCACCCGGGCACCACCGACGAAGACATGATGAACCTGGCCCTGTGGCTGAAGGGCAACGGCTTCCGCGCCGACCAGGTGCAGGCGTTCTACCCGTCGCCGATGGCCTCGGCCACGGCCATGTACCACTCGGGCAAGAACCCGCTGCGCAAGGTGACCTACAAGAGTGAAGGGGTGGAGATCGTCAAGAGCGACGAGCAACGCCGCCTGCACAAGGCGTTCTTGCGCTACCACGACCCGAAGGGCTGGCCGATGCTGCGTGAAGCGCTGGAGCGTATGGGCCGCGCCGACCTGATCGGGCCGGGCAAGCACCAGCTGATCCCGCTGCACCAGCCGCAATCCGACACGTACCAGAGCGCGCGCCGCAAGAACTCGACGCCTGCGGGCAGCCACAAGGTGGGCAAGGAGCAGAAGATCCTGACCCAGCACACCGGCCTGCCACCGCGTGGCAGCGATGGCAGCAAGCCGTGGGACAAGCGTGAGAAGGCCAAGGCCGAGGCGTTTGCGCGTAACCAGCAGGCGGCCAAGGAACGCAAGGAAGCAGCCAAGGGCGGCAAGGGTAACAAGAAGCCGCGTCAGCCCGTTATTCCGCGCTGATTGATCTAGTTGGGGCTGCTTTGCAGCCCTTTCGCGGCACAAGGCCGCTCCTACAAGAAACCGCGATTCCCTGTAGGAGCGGCCTTGTGCCGCGAAAGGACCGCAAAGCGGTCCCAAAAATCTCAGCTTTAATCAGGCTGCTTGTCGACCCACTTCGGCACCACCGGCGCCACAAAGCTGTCCATCCCGTCCAGCAGCGCGTCTGGCTGCTGCCCCAGCAGCAACATCGCCCGATGTTGCGGCCGCACAAAGCCTTCTTCGACGATATGGTCGAGGAACCCGCCCAGCTTCGCATAGAAGCCGTTCACATCCAGCAGCCCCAGCGGCTTGGCGTGATAGCCCAGTTGCCCCCAGGTCCATACCTCGAACAATTCTTCCAGCGTACCCAGCCCACCCGGCAGGGCGATGAAGGCATCGCTAAGCTCGGCCATGCGTGCCTTGCGGGCATGCATGCCGTCGACCACTTCCAGGCGGCTGAGGCCCTTGTGGCCGATTTCGGCGTTCATCAGGCTTTCGGGAATGATCCCGATCACTTCGCCACCGGCCGCCATGGCCGCGTCGGCAACAGTGCCCATCAGGCCGACAGCGCCGCCGCCATACACCAGGGTCAGACCGCGGCGCGCAATGGCCTGGCCAAGTGCGATGGCTGCTTCACGGTAGGCAGGGGTGGCGCCGATGCTGGCGCCGCAGAACACACAAACGGAACGTACGGGCATTGCTCATCTCCTGTCACTCAGGTGGACAGGGTACGGCGCATGCCCGTCGCTTCCAAGGCCACGTTCATTCCGGGCGGGAGAATTCGCAGATGGCGCCCGTTGCCCCGTGGGCATAGGCGGCGAGCAGGCTGTTGATAAATGCAGAGATGGGCATTTGGTATTGCTCCTAAATGAGAGGTTGTCCCATCGTCTATTAAAAGGGCATGATGTGCTCTTAGATTGGTTGTATACAATCCATTGAACAATTCTACTGGCTGGCCTGTTGACACCCCCTTGACCCATATCAGCAAGGGGCTGAACGGTTTCAGGCAGTCTCGCAATTGATAAAACCCTGCCAAGGAGATTCATGATGTTTGCGAAAGCTGTAGCGGTATCCCTGCTGACCCTCGCCAGCGCCTCTGTCTTTGCAGCCGAATGCTCGGTGACTGTTGAATCGACGGACCAGATGTCCTACACCAGCAAAGAATTCACCGTCGACAAGAGCTGCAAGGAATTCACCGTCAAACTGACCCACTCCGGCAACCTGCCTAAGAACGTCATGGGCCACAACCTGGTGATCAGCAAGACTGCCGACATGCAGGGCATTGCCACTGAAGGCATGACTCAGGGCATCGAAAAAGGCTACCTGAAGGAAGATAACGCCAACATCATCGCCCACACTGCGATGATCGGCGCACCGGAAAAAGAGACCGAAGTGAAGTTCGACACTTCCAAGCTGGAGGCCGGTGGTGACTACAGCTTCTTCTGCACCTTCCCAGGCCACATCTCGATGATGAAAGGCAAGGTTGTAGTCAAGTAATGACAGCTGTGTAGGCCTCTCGGGCCTATTCGCGGGCACGCCCGCTCCCACAGGGTAAGCACTGTTTTCAAGGGCAGTGAAAATCCTGTGGGAGCGGGCGTGCCCGCGAAGCTTTTATGGGGCGAACGGCAGTTCGCGCTTGTGCTGGGTCTTGCGGTAGGTAGCGACGATGATGTCGAATGCCGCCTGATCAACCGGCAACCCATGCAGGAAGGCGTCGATCTGCTGGTAGGTCACGCCATGGGATGCTTCGTCCGGCTTGCCCGGCTCCAGGTCTTCAAGGTCCGCCGTCGGCACCTTCTCCACCAGTGACTCCGGTGCGCCAAAGCTGCGCGCAATCGCCCGTACCTGGTTCTTCACCAGCCCGCTCAGGGGCGCCAGGTCGCAGGCACCATCACCAAACTTGGTAAAGAAGCCCATCACCGCTTCAGCGGCGTGGTCGGTACCGATCACCAGGCCTGCGCGAGCGCCGGCGATGGTGTACTGGGCGACCATACGCGTCCGTGCCTTGACGTTGCCGACCACGAAGTCCACCAGCGTCGGCGAGCCGTTCTTCAATTCCACCACTTCAGCGGCCAATGCCCGCACCGCCGGGGCGATATCCACCGTGTGCACTTCATCGGCCTTGATCACGTCCAGGCATGCCTGGGCGTCATGCTCGTCATGCTGCACCTGGTAGGGCAGGCGCACGGCAATGAAGGTGTATGCCTTGTCGCCGGTTTCTGCGCGCAATTCATTCACGGCGCGCTGGGCGAGCAAGGCGGCAGTCAGCGAGTCGACACCACCGCTGATGCCCAGCACCAGGGTCTTGAGCCGGGCATTGGCCAGGCAGTCCTTGATGAAGGCCACGCGGCGGGCGACTTCGGCCTCGAGCGCGGCGGTGTCGGCGAACGGCGGCTGTACCTTCAGTGCCTGGGCAATCTCTTGCTGAACCGCTTGCATGGGTTACTCCTTGCTGGGGACTTTGAATACGTGACGCATGTAGGCGACGAAGTTTTCGTCACGGCACTGGGTCTTGGCTGATTCATCCGAGATCTTGGCCACTGGCGCGCCGTTGCAGTCGGTCATTTTAAGCACGATGCTCATTGGGGCCACACCCGGTATGTCGCATGTCAGGTTGGTGCCAATGCCAAAGCTGACGTTGATGCGACCGCGCAGGGCACGGAAAATCTCCAGCGAGCGGGTCAGGTTGAGGCCGTCGGAAAACACCAGGGTCTTGGTCATCGGGTCGATCCCCAGTTTCTGGTAATGGGCTATGGCCTTTTCTGCCCAGGCGATTGGCTCGCCCGAATCGTGGCGCAGGCCATCGAACAGCTTGGCGAAGTACAGGTCGAAATCGCCGAGGAAGGCATCCATGGTGATGCAGTCGGTCAGGGCGATGCCAAGCAGGCCGCGGTACTCGCGTACCCAGCAGTCCAGTGCGGCGATCTGGCTGTCGATCAGCCGTGGGCCGAGCTGCTGGTGGGCCATGAACCATTCATGGGCCATGGTGCCCAGCGGCTTGACATCCAGTTTCCATGCCAGGTCGACGTTGCTGGTGCCGACGAAGCGGGCGGGGAAGTCATCGCGCAGCACGCGAACCACTTCTTCCTGCACGCGGCTGGAAAAGCGCCGACGGGTGCCGAAGTCGGCGACCTGCAGTTCGGCCAGTTCGTCATCACTGGCATGCGCACGCAGCCAGTCGAACTTGCGGTACAGCTGGTCGCGCGCTTCGGCCAGGCGCATATGCGGGTGCAGATGGCGGTTGCGCACTTCGCTGATGATGGCCAGCAGCGGCACTTCGAACAGGATCACATGCAGCCATGGGCCTTTCAGGCGCAGGAACAGCTGGTCGTTTTCAACGCCGACGCGCACGTAACGCAGGTTGAAGCGGAACAGGCGCAGAAAACGCAGGAAGTCGGGCTTGAGGAAACTGATGCGTTCAAGAAAGGCCAGTTGGCCATCATCCAGGGTGAGGTCGCTGAGCAGTTCGAGCTGGTTGCGGATCTCGCCCAGGTAAGGGCGCAGGTCCTCGCCGTTGCGGCAGCGGAATTCCCATTCGACGTCGGCGTCCGGGTAATTGTGCAGCACGCCCTGCATCATGGTGAGTTTGTAGAAGTCGGTGTCGAGCAGGTTGTACACGATGCGCTCGGCGAATGCGCTTTCGCTCATCAAGGGGGCTCCGGAAGCGGCGAATGGCCGACATTGTGCCAGCCTTTTGGGCCTTGATGTGTCTGGGCTGGCCTCTTCGCGGGTGAACCGGCTCCCAAAGGGCTGCGTATCTGCCAAAACAGAGGTGTTTTTCCGTGCACCGGCTAGCCTTGAAACGGTGCCGCCTGTAGCAGTCGCGCACCAGCGGTGTGCACTTCGGTGACGTCCGCTGTTACAGGGCGGTTGCACGTAAACACTTGCCAGGGTTGCAATGATGGCACATGGCGGTTGCTCCTTGTCTGTACGTGTGGTGGCGCCTGCCGCGCAGCAGACGGTTGCACGCTCAATAAAGAAAAGGCCGTCGGTCGCCTGCAGTGCACCTGCGCGGTGTGTTTTCCCGGAAGACAAAACCGATGGCACGGCCCTTGCTCTGAGCACAGGGTTGAGAAGTTGTAGTGCCAACCAAAAAAAACTCTAGGAGCACCACCTCATGTCGCAGACGTTTTACAAGAAAGGTTTCCTGGCACTGGCCGTAGCTACGGCCCTGGGTGTTTCTTCGTATGTTCAGGCCGACGTCAAGATCGGTGTAGCGGGTCCGATGACCGGGGCTAACGCGGCGTTTGGCGAGCAGTACATGAAAGGTGCGCAGGCAGCGGCCGACAAGATCAACGCAGCCGGTGGCGTCAACGGCGAGAAAATCGTACTGGTGGCGGGCGATGACGCCTGCGAACCAAAGCAGGCCGTGGCTGTGGCCAACCGCCTGGCCGATCAGGACAAGGTGATCGGCGTAGTGGGCCACTTCTGTTCTTCCAACACCATTCCGGCGTCTGAGGTGTATGACGAAGCGGGCATCATCGCCATTACCCCGGGCTCGACCAACCCACAGGTGACCGAACGCGGCCTCAGCGCCATGTTCCGCATGTGCGGCCGGGACGACCAGCAGGGCATTGTCGCCGGCGACTACATCGTCGATGTGCTCAAGGGCAAGAAAGTCGCGGTGCTGCACGACAAGGACACTTACGGCCAGGGCCTGGCCGACGCGACCAAGGCGCAGCTGGAGAAACGCGGCGTGAAGCCTGTGCTGTACGAAGGCCTTACCCGTGGCGAAAAAGACTTCAGCGCCGTGGTTACCAAGATCCGCTCCACCGGTGCCGATGTGGTCTACTTCGGCGGCCTGCACCCAGAGGCTGGCCCGCTGGTACGCCAGTTGCGCGAGCAGGGCCTGAAGGACGTCAAGTTCATGTCCGATGATGGCATCGTCACCGACGAACTGGTGTCCACCGCTGGCGGCGCGCAATACGTCGATGGCGTGTACATGACCTTTGGTGCCGACCCGCGCCTGCTGCCAGACAGCAAAGCGGTGGTGGAGGAGTTCCGCAAGGCCGGTACCGAACCTGAAGGCTACACCCTCTACGCCTACGCCTCGCTGGAAGCCTTGGCCGCTGCGTTCAACGGCGCCAAGTCGAACAAGGGCGAAGACGCGGCCAAGTGGCTGAAAGCCAACTCCGTCAAGACCGTCATGGGCGAGAAGAAGTGGGACAGAAAGGGTGACCTGACCGTGTCCGACTACGTGGTCTACCAATGGGACAAAGACGGTAAATACCACCAGCTGGAAAAACAAAAATAATAACGGCCCATGGCCCGGGCTGATGCTCGGGCCCAAGCCCCGCGGTACCTGTCTTTATTCGTAGATCTGCACAGTTCTGCGCTGCGAGGGCCCCGCACCGGTGGCCCGCGCCGTGGTCGGCGCTCGTGCAATCTCAATCAGGTGAGATTGCGTTATGGATGGTATTTTCCTGCAGCAACTGGTCAACGGCCTGACCCTCGGGTCGGTCTATGGCCTGATCGCCATCGGCTACACAATGGTCTATGGCATCATCGGCATGATCAACTTCGCGCACGGCGAGGTGTATATGATTTCCGCGTACCTCGCGGCAATCAGCCTGGCATTGCTGGCCTATTTCGGCGTCGAGTCGTTCCCGCTACTGATGTTGGGCACGCTCTTGTTCACCGTCGTCGTCACGGGCGTTTATGGGTTCACCATCGAACGCATCGCCTACAAGCCCCTGCGTAACTCCACCCGCCTGGCGCCGTTGATCAGTGCCATCGGCATCTCGCTGATCCTGCAGAACTACGCACAGATCAGCCAGGGTGCCCGCCAGCAAGGCGTGCCGACCTTGCTTGAAGGGGCCTTGCGTGTCGAAGTCGGCACCGGCTTCGTGCAACTGACCTACACCAAGATATTCATCCTGATCGCTGCCTTCGTGGGCATGGGCCTGCTCACTTACGTGATCAAGTACACCAAGCTCGGCCGCATGTGCCGTGCCACCCAGCAAGACCGCAAGATGGCTTCGATCCTGGGCATCAACACCGACCGGGTGATTTCCTACGTGTTTGTCATCGGTGCAGTCATGGCCGCTCTGGCGGGCGTGCTGATCACCATGAACTACGGCACCTTCGACTTCTACGCTGGCTTCATCATCGGCATCAAGGCGTTCACCGCCGCAGTGCTCGGTGGTATCGGCTCGCTGCCTGGCGCCATGCTCGGCGGCATCATCCTGGGGATTTCCGAGTCGCTGTTCTCTGGCCTGATCAACTCCGACTACAAGGACGTGTTCAGCTTCTCGCTGCTGGTGATGATCCTTATCTTCCGCCCACAAGGCCTGCTGGGTCGCCCGCTCGTGGCTAAGGTGTGAACATGTCCGTTGCCAAAACTGCCTCTGTTAGCGAAACCAAAGGTTTCGACCTTAAACGCAGCCTGCTGGAGACCCTTGTCGCCGGCCTGCTGGCTCTCATTGTGTTTGGCCCGGTCGTGGGCGTAGTGCTCGACGGCTACACCTTCAATGCCGAACCGCGCCGCGTAGCCTGGCTGGTTGGCGGGGTGATGGTGGGGCGCTTCCTGCTCAGCCTGTTCCTGCAGAGCGCCGCTGGCGTGCGCATGCTCCAGGGCTTCGACAGCGGTGGCTCGGGCGTGCATGTGAACGCGCCGGACTACAAGTCGCGCCTGCGCTACATCATCCCGGCGCTGGTGGTGATTGCCATCGTCTTCCCGATCTTTGCCAACAAGTACCTGCTGACCGTGGTCATCCTCGGCCTGATCTACGTGTTGCTGGGGCTTGGCCTGAACATCGTGGTCGGCCTTGCCGGCCTGCTCGACCTGGGCTACGTGGCGTTCTATGCCATTGGCGCCTACGGCCTTGCTTTGGGTTACCAGTACCTCGGCCTTGGCTTCTGGAGCGTGCTGCCCTTGGCGGCCATCGCCGCAGCGCTGGCGGGGTGCATACTTGGCTTCCCGGTGCTACGAATGCACGGTGACTACCTGGCAATCGTGACCCTGGGTTTTGGCGAGATCATCCGTCTGGTGCTGAACAACTGGTTGTCGTTCACCGGTGGCCCCAACGGCATGCCGGCGCCTTCGCCAACCTTCTTCGGCCTGGAATTCGGCCGCCGGGCCAAGGATGGCGGGGCGCCGATCCACGAGTTCTTCGGCTTCGATTACAACGCCAACCTCAAGTTCGTGTTCATCTACGCGGTGCTGTTCCTGGTGGTGCTGGCCGTGCTGTACATCAAGCACCGCCTGACCCGCATGCCGGTAGGCCGGGCGTGGGAAGCGCTGCGCGAAGACGAGATCGCCTGCCGTTCGATGGGCCTGAACCACGTACTGGTCAAGCTTTCGGCGTTTACCCTGGGGGCGTCCACTGCGGGCCTGGCCGGTGTGTTTTTTGCCACCTACCAGGGCTTCGTCAACCCGTCGTCTTTCACGTTCTTCGAGTCGGCGCTGATCCTCGCCATTGTGGTACTGGGTGGCATGGGCTCGACCGTGGGCGTGGTGATTGCGGCGTTCGTGCTGACTGTGGCGCCCGAACTGCTGCGCAGCTTCTCCGAATACCGGGTGCTGCTGTTCGGGGTGCTGATGGTGCTGATGATGATCTGGCGACCGCGTGGGCTGATCCGCATCAGCCGTACCGGTGTGACCCCGCGTAAAGGAGTGGCGCCATGAGCGACGATATCATTCTCTCGGTCGACAACCTGATGATGCAGTTCGGTGGCATCAAGGCGCTGAGTGATGTCAGCCTGAAGGTACGGCGCAACCAGATCTTCGCCCTGATCGGCCCCAACGGCGCCGGCAAGACCACGGTGTTCAACTGCCTGACAGGCTTCTACAAGGCCAGTGGCGGGCGCATCGAGCTGAACGTGCGCGGCAGCCACACCAACGTCATCCAGTTGCTTGGCGAGCGCTTCCAGGCGGCGGACTTCGTGTCGCCGGCGCGCTTTGCCAACCGCCTGTACTACAAGATGTTCGGCGGTACCCACCTGGTCAACCGCGCAGGCCTGGCGCGCACCTTCCAGAACATTCGCCTGTTCAAGGAAATGTCGGTGGTGGAGAACCTGCTGGTGGCCCAGCACATGTGGGTCAACCGCAACCTGCTGGCCGGGGTGCTCAACACCAAGGCCTACCGCAAAGCCGAGAGCGATGCGCTGGACCACGCGTTCTACTGGCTGGAAGTGGTCGACCTGGTCGATTGTGCCAACCGCCTGGCCGGCGAGCTGTCGTACGGCCAGCAGCGCCGCCTGGAAATTGCCCGGGCCATGTGCACGCGGCCAAAGATCATCTGCCTGGACGAACCGGCGGCCGGCCTGAACCCGCAGGAAACCGAAGCCCTCAGCCGCATGATTCGAGTGCTGCGTGACGAGCATGACATCACTGTGGTGCTGATCGAGCACGACATGGGCATGGTCATGAGCATTTCCGACCATATCGTGGTGCTGGACCACGGCAACGTGATTGCCGAAGGCGCACCGCAGGAAATCCGCCACAACCCGACGGTGATCGCCGCCTACCTGGGTGCAGATGAAGAGGAACTGGTATGAGTGCACCCATTCTCGAACTGAAGGACCTGGACGTGTTCTACGGGCCAATCCAGGCGCTGAAAAAGGTTTCGATGCACATCAACGAGGGCGAGACGGTGAGCCTGATCGGTGCCAACGGTGCTGGCAAGTCGACCCTGCTGATGTCGATCTTCGGGCAGCCGCGGGCAGCGTCCGGGCATATCGTCTATCGCGGCACCGACATTACCCGCAAATCGTCGCACTACATTGCTTCCAACGGCATTGCACAGTCGCCGGAAGGGCGCCGGGTGTTCCCCGACATGACCGTCGAGGAGAACCTGATGATGGGTACCATCCCCATCGGTGACAAGCATGCTGATGAAGACATGCAGCGCATGTACGAGCTGTTCCCGCGGTTGAAGGAGCGGCGTAACCAGCGAGCCATGACCATGTCCGGGGGGGAGCAGCAGATGCTGGCGATTGCCCGGGCGCTGATGAGCCGACCCAAGTTGCTGTTGCTGGATGAGCCTTCGTTGGGGCTGGCACCGATCGTGGTCAAGCAGATCTTCTCGACCCTGCGTGAGCTGGCAAAGACCGGGATGACCATTTTTTTGGTGGAGCAGAACGCCAACCATGCGCTGAAGCTCTCCGACCGGGCCTATGTGATGGTCAACGGGGAGATCCGCATGACCGGCACCGGGCAGGAGCTGCTGGTCAACGAGGAAGTGCGCAACGCCTATCTGGGCGGGCACTGAGTTACATTCGGGGCTGCAAAGCAGTCCCATTTCCAATGTGGACAACTTACCCCGCGATACTCTCGATCCACACTGATAGTCTCTCGCAACCCCTTGTTTCCACAGGCTTGATCTTGTCCACGGATAATGTGGAACTGCCTGTGGAAAACATGGTGGCATCTCGCTCCAGCCCTTTGATATCAGGCCCTGCATTGATGCGATCATTTTTTGATCACATCCTTCCTGTGGATGATTTTTCAAGGTTTTTCACAGATCCGAAAGCACCTCGAAACCAGCATCAAGGCTGTGGATAACTCTGTGGGAAAACCTTGGACAGACTGCTGCAGGCAGCATGTTTGAAAGGTTTGCAACATCACCAAAAAACTATCCACCGACCCTGCATCGCTGAAAGGGTTCCGCACAGTAGACAAGTTGCCCCCAATCCGTGGGGAAAGCCTTGTGGATAACATGCGCATAGCTGGCGCCGAGCCTTCTGCCGCAAGGGTTTGCCGGATATGAACAAAAAATGTACAGCGCCCCGAACGGCTTGCTGCCAGCGCGCGGCGCGGGCATGCTGCAAAGCTGCCGATGACAACCTACCGTGAGGAACAGAGCATGACGTCCACCGTATTCATCACTGGCGCCACTTCCGGTTTCGGCGAGGCCACCGCCCGCCGTTTTGCCGACGCTGGCTGGAAGCTGGTGCTCACCGGCCGCCGCAAGGAGCGCCTGGACGCCCTGTGCGCTGAGCTGTCGGCCAAGACCGAGGTGCACGGCCTGGTGCTTGACGTGCGTGATCGCAAGGCCATGGAGCAGGCGATCGCCGGCTTGCCGACCGGGTTCGAGAAGCTTCGCGGCCTGGTCAACAACGCCGGCCTGGCACTGGGGGTGGATGCGGCGCAGAACTGCAGCCTGGACGACTGGGAGACCATGGTCGACACCAACATCAAGGGCCTGATGTACACCACCCGCCTGCTGTTGCCACGGCTGATCGCCCACGGTCGTGGCGCGTCGATTCTCAACGTAGGTTCTGTGGCGGGCAACTACCCGTACCCGGGCAGCAACGTGTATGGCGGCACCAAGGCTTTCGTCGGCCAGTTCTCGCTGAGCCTGCGCTGCGACTTGCGCGGGACCGGCGTGCGCGTGAGCAACATTGAGCCGGGGCTGTGCGAGAGCGAGTTTTCGCTGGTGCGCTTCGGCGGCGACCAGGCCAAGTACGACGCCACTTACGCGGGTGCCGAGCCGATCCAGCCGCAGGACATTGCCGAGACCATCTTCTGGATCCTCAACCAGCCGGCGCATATCAACATCAACAGCCTGGAGCTGATGCCGGTGAGCCAGGATTGGGCAGGGTTCTCCATCGACCGTTCGGTCAAGGGCTGAAAATAGTCACCGGGGCCGCTGTGCGGCCCATTCGCGGGGCAAGCCCGCTCCCACAAGGTAATTCACTAGCCTAAGGACGGTGCAGTACCTGTGGGAGCGGGCTTGCCCCGCGAATGCGTCAGCTCAGGCGCTGCAACCCTTCCAGGCAGGTCGCCAAATGATAGGGCGTAGTAGAAGGCATATCATGCCGGCTGACGTTGCCCGCACCATCCCGGCACTCATACCAGCCCGCTTCCCGCAAGAACTGCGCTTCCAGCAGCTGCAACTGCTCCCGCAACTTCGCCTCGCCGCCAGCACGCAGCACCAGCGCTCGCAGGTACTCCGCCTGTGCCCAAACCCGTTGTGTGGCATCCAGCACCTGGCCATCCACATCCAGCATCGCCAGCACTGCCCCGTTCTTCACCCCGAACTGCTCGGCAAAGCCGAACGCCCGGTCAATGGACGCATGCAGCGGCGTGTCACGCAGCAGCGGTGAGGTGTGCAGCAGGTAGAACCACTCGAACTGGTGCCCCGGCTCGAACCAGTTATCCACAGCCCCGCATGGCTTTTCCAGCATCAGGCCATGGGCTGGTTCAATGAAGTGAACCTGCAGCGCTTCACACAACTGCAGCAGCGACTGCTGGGTATGGCTATCGTCACGCACTGCCAACACCTGCAGGAACGCCTCGGCCAGGTGCATCTGCGGGTTCTGCAGCGGGCCGCTGGCGAGGTCTGCCCAGTCTTCGCCCAGGCTGGCTTCGTACAGGCCGTCGTCACGGGCGAACTGCTGGTCGATGATGTCCAGCGCGGCATTCAAGGTGGACTCCACCAGGCTTTCGCGCACCTTGCCCCAATAGTGCGCGCAGGCAAAGACGATGAACGCGTGGGTGTACAGGTCCTTGCGGCGGTCCAGCGGTTTGCCTTGGGCGTCGATGCTGTAGAACCAGCCACCGTGCTCGGCGTCGTGGAAGTGCTTTTGCAGCGAGCGGAACAACGCTGCTGCGCGCTCGGCCGCGCCCGGTTGCCCGATACGGCTGCTGAACAGGTACAGCTGGCGTGCGCAGGCCATTGCCCGATAGCGCTGCACAGGCAAGGGCTGGTGGTGGGCGTCCAGGGCCTCGTAGGGCAGGGCCATGTCGGCATTCCAGCCCGGGCCTTGCCACAACGGCACGATGCATTCGGCGAAGTGCTGGTTGAAGCGGGCCAGTTCAGGCAGGGTGGGGCGGGGGTCAGACATTTCGGCGCTCGTCGCTGTCGGGCAGGGCGCAATGGTAGCAGAACTACGGTTGTGGGTTGCCCAGCCCTTGCCAGTGCCGGGCGCCAACAAAGATGAAGCGCAATTGCTGAGTGATCTTTTCCTGCGCCGTCAGTGCTTGTGGATAACTTGAGTCGGGGCTGTCGATAAGCTCGGGCAGGGTAGCGAACACGGTCTTCACCACAAGGTCGGCCATTACCGCCAACGCGGCGCTGTCCAGGTGCTGCCAGCGCTTCATGCGCGCCAGGTCGGTGGCAAGGTCGTCGCTTATGTCCTGGCGCAGCCGGGCAATGGCCTGGCGGACGGCTTGTGAGCCCCCGTACTGTTCGCGGGCCAGAAACAGGAACTGCGCGCGGTGAGCGGCGACCACGTCGAGGAAGATGCGCACCGAAGCATCGGTGATGCCGCCCAGTTCGAATTCGTTGTGGCGCACCAGGCGGATGGTCTGGCGGAAGGTGGTATCGATTTCGGCCACAAGCGCCAGGCCTAGGGCGTCCATGTCGGAAAAATGCCGGTAGAAGCCGGTCGGCACGATGCCTGCGGTCTTCGCCACTTCGCGCAGGCTGACACTGCCGAAACCACGGCCACTCTCCATGAGCAGGCAGGCGGCATCGAGCAGGGCCTGGCGGGTCTGTAGCTTCTGTTCGGCGCGCGGCAGCATGATGCGGGCTTCTGTGACGGTAAGGCTGGGCACTCTAGATAAAAAAACAAAGCCCGGTCAATGGACCGGGCCTGGAGGGGAGCAAGCGATGTGACAGAGGTTGTTCTTTTCGGCCATGGTGATCAGCTCACACGGCTGAGTTCAACCAGGCGATCCGAGCCACCTTCAGCAACGCGGCCACTGCGTTCGATCAGGCGATCAGAACCACCTTCAGCTACACGGCCAGAGCGTTCGATCAGGCGATCAGAGCCACCTTCGGCTACGCGGCCAGAGCGTTCGATCAGGCGATCAGAACCACCTTCGGCTACGCGGCCAGCGCGTTCGATCAGGCGGTCAGAACCCCCTTCGGCAACGGTTTTCAGCGGCTGGGCGATTTCGGCAGCGCTGGAGCGGGATTCGGCGGTCAGGTGCTGTTCGTCGGCTGGCAGGGCGAAAGCGTTGGCAGCCAGGATGGACAGGGTCAGGGTCAGCAGGTGGCGTTTCATGATTTCGGTGCTCCTCTCGGGGGCTGGAAAGTGGGTACGGAGCCAATGCTACGCTCGGTAACGCCAGAGAGAAGTTCATACGGGTAATGGTAACAATCGACCGCATTGATAGAGGTCGGCAACCGCTCTGGAAAGCGCTTTACAGGTCTGCGCAGGATGACGTGAAGGTCCTGATGCCGGGTAGCGGGCAGCGGCTGACGCGACGTATTGCTGAGCAAAAGGCCAGGAAAACTTCGCTATGATGCCGCTCTCGATAAAACCCCACGGGTTTTCCACAGTCCGACATATTGACTGCCATCGCTGCACCCGTTTTGTGCCATACCGCAAGGAGAATCACGCAATGACGCGTCCCGCCAGAATCCTCCTCTGGGCCCTCGCCACCCTCCTTACCCTGCTGGCGATTCTGGTGGTGTTGATCGCCACCTTCGACTGGAACCGCGTAAAGCCCCTGCTCAACGAAAAGGTGTCCGAGGCCCTGCACCGGCCCTTCGCTATCAACGGCAACCTTGCCGTTCACTGGCGCACCGAGCCTGAAGAGGGTGGCTGGCGTGCCTGGGTGCCATGGCCGCATTTCATTGCCGAGGACCTGACCCTGGGCAACCCGGAGTGGCTCAAGGAGCCGAAGATGGTCGGCCTGGAGCGCGTGGAGTTCCGCCTGGCGCCGCTGCCGCTGGTGTTCCAGCAGATCAGCATCCCGCGCATCGACCTGACCAAACCCACTGCCAGCCTTACCCGTCTGGCCGATGGCCGTGCCAACTGGACGTTCGACTTCGGCCCCAAGGATGAAAACGCCGAACCTTCCAAATGGCAGCTGGATATTGGTGCGATCGGTTTCGACCAGGGCAATGTCAGCTTCGACGATCAAACCCTGAAAACCAGCATGAAGGTGCAGATTGACCCGCTGGGCAAGCCGATCCCGTTCAGCGAGATTGTCGGCAAGGCCAGCGCCGAGAAGGCGGGTGGTGCACAGGACTACGCCTTCGGGCTCAAGGCACAAGGCCGCTACAAGGATCAGCCGGTGTCCGGCACCGGCAAGATCGGCGGCCTGCTGGCGCTGCAGGACGCCCGCCAGCCGTTTCCGCTGCAAGCCGACGTGCGCATCGCCGACACCCATGTGGTGCTCGCCGGCACCCTGACCGACCCGCGCAACCTCGGCGCCCTGGACCTGCGCTTGCGCCTGTCCGGTGCCAGCCTGGGCAACCTCTACCCATTGACCGGGGTGACCCTGCCGGACACCCCGGCCTACTCGACCGACGGCCGCCTCAGCGCCAACCTGCATGCGCCACAAGGCGCGACGTTCAACTACCAGGGCTTCAATGGCAAGATCGGTGACAGCGACATCCACGGTGACCTGGCCTTCGTCGCCAGCCAGCCACGGCCCAAGCTGTCCGGCAACCTGGTGTCCAACCAGTTGCTGTTCAAGGACCTGGCGCCGCTGATCGGCGCCGATTCCAACGCCGAGCAGAAGGCCCGTGGTGGTGCCAGCAAGCAGCCAACGGGCAAGGTGCTGCCGGTGGAAGAGTTCCGCACCGAGCGCTGGCGCGCGATGGACGCCGACGTCACCTTTGCCGGCAAGCGCATCGTGCACAGCACGCAACTGCCGTTCAATGACCTTTCGGCCCACGTGATTCTCGAAGACGGTCTGTTGCGCCTGGAGCCCCTGCGTTTCGGCGTGGCCGGCGGCAACCTGGCCTCCAGAATTCGCCTGGACGGTCGCAGCGTGCCTTTGCAGGGCCGCGCCCAACTGACTGCCAGGGGCTTCAAGCTCAAGCAACTGTTCCCGACTTTCGCGCCGATGCAGACCAGCTTTGGTGAGTTGAACGGCGATGCCGACATCAGCGGCCGTGGTAATTCAGTGGCGGCGCTGTTGGGTACGGCCAATGGCGACCTGCGCATGCTCGTCAACGATGGCGCGATCAGCCGCAGCCTGATGGAGATTGCCGGCTTGAACGTGGGCAACTATGTCATCGGCAAGCTGTTCGGTGATGAGGATGTGAAGATCAATTGCGCGGCGGCGGATGTGGGTATCAAGGAGGGGTTGGCAACGACCCGTCTGTTCATCTTCGATACCGAGAACGCGATCATCTACATCAACGGTACGGCCAACTTCAGCAGTGAGCAGCTGGACTTGAAAATCACCCCCGAATCGAAAGGCCTGCGGCTGTTCTCGCTGCGTTCGCCACTGTATGTGCGTGGGCCGTTTGCCAAGCCGAGTGCTGGGGTGCAGGCGGTCCCATTGGCACTGCGTGGTGCGGGGATGGTGGCGCTGGGTGTGGTGGCCGGGCCGGCGGCGGGGTTGCTGGCGCTGATTGCGCCCAGCAGCGGGGATGACCCCAACCAGTGCACGCCACTGTTGCAGCAGATGAAGGCGGGCAAGGCGCCGGCAGTGGTGAAAGGTCGGAAATAGCAGGGGGCCGCTCTGCGGCCCATCGCGGCACAAGGCCGCTCCTACAAGGGATCGCTTTCCCCTGTAGGAGCGGCCTTGTGCCGCGATGGGCTGCAAAGCAGCCCCTTGCGATTACAGCCCTTGCAGCAGGTCGGACATGTCGTCCGCGTGCTCTTCTTCCTGGGCCAGGATGTCTTCGAAGATGCGTCGGGTGGTCGGGTCTTTATCACCGATGTACTGGATGATCTCGCGGTAGCTATCAATGGCAATCCGCTCAGCCACCAGGTCTTCCAGCACCATTTCCTTCAGCGAATTACCCGCCACGTACTGGGCATGGGAGTTCTTGGTCAGGTTGTCGGGGTTGAAGTCCGGCTCGCCGCCAAGCTGCACGATGCGCTCGGCCAGCTTGTCGGCATGTTCGGCTTCCTGGTTCGCATGCTCCAGAAATTCCTGGGCAGCCACACTGGCTTTGATGCCGCTTGCCATGAAGTAGTGGCGCTTGTAGCGCAGTACGCAGACCAGCTCGGTGGCCAGCGACTCGTTCAGCAGGCGCAGGATTTCCTGACGGTCGGCGTGGTAGCCCTCGGTCACCGCGCCTTGCTCCACATGCTGGCGGGCACGTTCGCGCAGGGTTTTCACATCGGTCAGTTCAACGTTGCTCATGGTTATCTCCAGGCATATCAGGGTCAGGGTGGGGACGCAGGCTCACGCGCCGGGGACGGCGTCGCTGTCCTCTTGGCGTTGTTTACAAGTCTTGAACCCTTTGGCATCGACGTGGCCAGTGGCGTCGAAGCGCACGTAGTAGGGCTGTTGTTTGCCGTCGCGGTTGAGAATGTAGTCGTTGCAGGTGCCCCCGTGCGGCAGGTCGATCACATTCGATGGGCTGCCACCGATGGCGATGACCTTCTGCATGGTCATGCCGTGCTCCACCTGCTTGACCAGCGGCTCGTCGCGGTAGGTGACATAGTCCGCCGGGTTTTCCGGGCGGCTGCCACAGGCGGCCAGGGTGGCGCTTGCCAGAAGGATTGCCAGGGTCTGCTTGTACATGGTCCCGCTCCTTGCAAAGGGTCTGTGTGGTTTGGAACCACAGCGCGGGCCGGGAGTTCGATTGCGATGGTCATGATTGGCGCTGTAGTGTTGACCGGTCGTCCACGGAAAGGGGCTGGTGCAATGCAACAGGAATTGGCCACGCGATACCCGTTGGTGCTGGTGCCGGGCATGCTCGGTTTTGTCCGGCTAATGCTCTACCCCTACTGGTTCGGTATCGTGCCAGCCTTGCGCAAGGGGGGGGCGCAGGTGTTCCCGGTGCAGGTTTCGCCGCTGCATTCCAGCGAGGTGCGCGGCGAGCAGTTGCTGCTGATCATCGAGGATATCTGCACGCGTACCGGTGCCGAAAAGGTCAACCTCATCGGCCACAGCCAAGGTGCCCTGAGCGCGCGCTACGCAGCGGCCAGGCGGCCAGAGCGCGTGGCTTCGGTCACCTCGGTGGCCGGCCCCAACCACGGCTCGGAACTGGCTGACCACCTGGACCGCACGGCGCCTGGCGATTCACCCCAGGGGCGCATCCTCAAGGCTGTGTTGCAGGGTCTTGCCGTGTTGCTGGTGTGGCTGGAAACCGGCTGGCGCCGCGACCCGCTGCCGGTTGACCTGCACGCCTCGCACCAGTCGATGACCACTGCCGGGGTGGCGCTGTTCAACCAGGCATATCCCCAAGGGCTGCCGCAGACCTGGGGCGGGGAAGGGGCCTATGAAGTCGATGGTGTGCGTTATTACTCGTGGTCTGGCACCTTGCAGCCCGGCCTTACCGACCAGGGTCGCAACCGCTTTGACGGCAGCAATCGCTTCTGCCGCCTGTTTGCCCGCAGCTTCGTCAAAGAAAAGGGGCATTGCGACGGCATGGTCGGGCGTTTCAGTTCGCACCTGGGGCAGGTGATCGGCGACGACTACCCGCTCGATCACCTGGATATCGTCAACCAGTCTCTCGGCGCCGTGGGCAAAGGCGCCGAGCCGGTGCGGTTGTTCACCGAACATGCCGCCCGGCTGAAGGCTGCCGGGCTTTAGCGGCGTATCGGGGTGGTCCAGCGCTCGGCCAGCACTACCCCGGCCAGGGTCAGCAGGCCGCCGACCAGGTGATAGCGCGCCAGTTGCTCATCGAGCACCACGGCGGCGATCAGTGCGGTGACCAAGGGCAGCAGGTTGAAGAATAGCGTGGTGCGGCTTGGCCCCAGGCGATGCACGGCCTGCATCCACACCCGCGGCGCGATCATCGAGGCCAGCACGCAGGCATACAGCACCAGGCCGATATTACGGCTGTTCAGGCCCGTCTTGTCCGACAGCAGGAACAGCGGCAGCAGCACCACGATTGCCACCAGCACCTGCAAATACAGCAACTGCAGGGGTGGCAGGCGCAGTTGCCATTTCTTCAACAGGAAGCTGTACAGCGCATAGGCCAGGGTGGCGACCAGCATCAGCAAGTCGCCGCTGTTCAGGCCCTGCTGCAACAGGCTCGCGGGGTGACCGGCACTGACCACCTCCAGCACGCCGAAGAATGACACCACCGCACCCAGCAGGGCACCGTAGCTCAGGCGCTGGCCCAGCCAGGCGATGGACAGCGCCAGAGACATCAGTGGCATCAGCGAGAGGATGATCCCCATGTTGGTGGCGCTGGTGATGCCGGCGGCAAAGTAGGCCAGGCTCTGGTACATCGCCATGCCCAGCACGCCCAGCACGAACACCTTGCCCAGGTGTGGGCGGATGGCTGCGCGGTTGCGCCACACGGCGGGCAGCAGGAACGGCGTGAACAGCAAGCCGGCCAGCAGCCAGCGGTAGAAGCCGATTTCGGCAGGGTGGATGGCGCCGGCGGACATCTTGGTGACCACGGTGTTGCCGGCCCAGATGAGGATGGCGGTGAGGGGGAACAGGTAATTCATGTAGCGGGTTACTCATTGGGGCCTGGATTGGGGCTGCCTTGCAGGCCTTCGCGGGCTTGCCCGCTCCCACAGGGATATCACAGGCCTTGAGGCTGGCGCAGTTCCTGTGGGAGCGGGCAAGCCCGCGAAGGCCTGCAAGGCAGGCCTTCGATAGGCCTGTATTATCGAGTGTCTGTCCACAAGCCTATACTCTTATCCAGACAACCCACCCCGCAAAGCAGACAGCATGCCGCGCAAATACCTCGATATACCCCAATTCACCCAACTGCCGGCGCCGGTGTACTTCCGACACGATGAGTTCGTTGCCGATACCCACAGCGCCGTGCATAAACACGCCTGGGGCCAGCTGAACTACACCGCCCACGGCGTGATGCAACTGGAGGTCGCCGGCCAGCGTTTCCTGTCTCCGCCGCACTACGCCGTCTGGGTACCGCCCGATACCGCGCATGGCTGTTACAACCCCCAGGCCATCGTCTACCGCTCTATCTATCTACACCGCAGCCTGTGCGCAGCCCTGCCACCGCAACCGTGCAGCCTGATGATCAGCGATATCCTCAAGGCCATCCTCGGCGACTTCGCCCGGCGTGACCTCAAGGTGGCCGAGGACGAGCGCGACCAGCGCCTGGTGCAGGTACTGCTCGACCAGTTGCTGCTGGCGCCCGCCCAGGCCTGCTACCTGCCGTTTGCCCAAAGCGATGGCCTGCGCCAGGTACTGGACGCCCTCAGTGCCGAGCCGGGTGACAACCGCCCGCTGGCCGACTGGGCCGCCCGTGTGCATGTTAGCGAACGCACCCTGGCCCGCCAGTTTCTGCGCGAACTGGGCATCAGTTTTGGCGAGTGGCGCCTGCGCCTGCGTTTTCTGCGTGCCATCGAAGCGCTGGAGGCCGGCCTGCCCATTCAGGCCATTGCCTTCGACCTTGGCTACAGCAGCGCTTCGGCGTTCATCGCCATGTTCCAGCGCCAGGCCGAGTGCACGCCCGAGCAGTACCGCCGGCAGGCGCGGGCGGGGCGCTGAAAAATCTTGGCTACACTCAGCTCGACCCCCGTGCGTCGGGCACGGAGCCAAGGAGACTACTCCATGAAAGTGCTGCACATCCCATTACTGGCGCTGGCAGTGTTGTTCAGTGCCCAAGGCTTCGCGGCCAATACCGCGCAGCAGGAAAAAATGAAAACCTGCAATGCCGACGCTACTACCAAAGCCCTCAAGGGCGATGAGCGCAAAGCGTTCATGAGCACCTGCCTGAAGAAGGACGTGCCACACACCCAGCAAGAGAAGATGAAGACCTGCAACGCCGACGCCACGACCAAAGCCCTGAAGGGTGACGAGCGCAAGGCGTACATGAGCGACTGCCTGAAGAAGAAATGACCTGCGCCTATGCCTGCGCCGCCAAGGCTGGCAGACTGCGGGCATTCCCGCTGTCTGCCGTCGAGGCTGTATGACCTTTACCCCCCGTCAGATCACCCTGGCCAGCCTGTTCATCGTCATGGCCGGCCTGCTGCTGGCTTTGCCCCTTAAGTTGTTGCCCAGCCTGCTGGCTGGCCTGCTGGTGTTCGAACTGGTCAACATGCTGACCCCGCGCCTTCAGCCGCTGCTGGCCGGCCAGCGTGCGCGCTGGCTGGCCGTGGCGCTGCTTGGCACGCTGGTGGTCATTACCTTGACGCTGCTCATTGCCGGTGCCTTCAGCTTTTTGCTGCACGAGGCGGAAAACCCCGGCGCCTCGCTGGACAAGTTCATGGCCCTTGTCGAGCGTGCCCGCGGTCAGCTGCCGCCCTTCATCGAGGGCTACCTGCCCGCCAGTGCCGCAGAGTTCAAGGTCGCCATCGGCGACTGGATAAAAAGCCACCTGAGCGATTTGCAGCTGGTGGGCAAAGGCATGGCGCACATGTTCGTGACGCTGCTGATCGGCATGATTCTCGGCGCCATCATCGCCCTGCAGCGTATTCCCGATGTTTCCCGGCGCAAGCCCCTGGCGGCAGCGCTGTTTGAGCGCCTGAACCTGCTGGTGAAGGCGTTTCGCAACATCGTGTTCGCGCAGATCAAGATCTCGCTGCTCAACACGGCCTTTACCGGCATCTTCCTGGCGGTGGTGATGCCGCTGTTCGGCGTGCACCTGCCGCTAACCAAGACGCTGATCGTGCTGACCTTCCTGCTGGGCTTGCTGCCGGTGATCGGCAACCTGATGTCCAATACCCTGATCACCATCGTCGGCTTGTCGTTGTCGATCTGGGTGGCGGCGGCGGCGCTGGGTTACCTGATCGTTATCCACAAGGTCGAGTACTTCCTCAACGCGCGGATTGTTGGCGGGCAGATCAGCGCCAAGGCATGGGAACTGCTGCTGGCGATGCTGGTGTTCGAGGCGGCGTTCGGGCTGCCGGGGGTGGTGGCGGGGCCGATCTACTATGCCTACCTCAAGAGTGAGCTTAAGCGCGAAGAGCTGGTCTAACAGATTGTCGGGGCCGCGTTGCGGCCCCAAAATAGCTCAGGCTGCGCCGTAACGCTTGCGGGCCTCGATGGCCAGCCCGCTACCAATGCTGCCAAAGATGTTGCCTTCCACATGCCGCGCATTCGGCAGCATCGCCGACACACTGTTGCGCAGCGCCGGAATGCCGCTGGAGCCGCCCGTGAAGAACACCGTGTCTACCTGACTCTCGCTCACGCCAGCCTTGGCCAGCAGTTCGGTCACGCTGCCGCGTACGCGCTCAAGCAGGCCTTCGATGGCGTCTTCGAACAACGCTCGGGTCAGCTGCGCAGTCAGCTCGGGCTCGACACGGCGCAGGTCGATGTGGCGGCTGTCCTGTTCGGTCAGCTCGATCTTGCTGGCTTCCACTTCCATCGCCAGCCAGTGCCCGGCGCGCTGCTCGATCAGTTTGAACAGGCGGTCGATGCCGAAACTGTCCTCGATGTCATAGCGCATGCTGCCCAGCGCCAACTGCGACTTCTGCGAGTACAGGGCGTTGATGGTGTGCCAGGTGGCCAGGTTGAGGTGGTAGCTGGTGGGCATCAGTGCGCCGCTCTTCATGCGGCTACCGTAGCCGAACAGCGGCATCACGCCCTGCAGGCTTAGCTGCTTGTCGAAATCGGTACCGCCGATGTGCACGCCGCCGGTGGCGAGAATATCGCTTTGGCGCTCTGCGACCAGGTGGCGCTCGGGCGACAGGCGGATCAGGGTGAAGTCCGAAGTACCGCCGCCGATGTCGACGATCAGTACCAGTTCTTCACGGCTGATGCCCGACTCGTAGTCGAAGGCCGCGGCAATCGGCTCGTACTGGAACGACACATCCTTGAAGCCGATCTTGCGCGCCACGTCGGCCAGGGTGTCCTCGGCTTCCTGGTCGGCAGCCGGGTCTTCGTCGACGAAGAACACCGGGCGGCCCAGAACCACCTGGTCGAACTCGCGGCCAGCGGCGGTTTCGGCGCGCTTTTTCAGCTCGCCGATGAACATGCCCAGCAGGTCCTTGAACGGCAGGGCGCTGCCCAGCACGCTGGTGTCGTGCTTGATCAGCTTGGAGCCCAGCAGGCTCTTCAGCGAGCGCATCAGGCGGCCTTCGTAGCCTTCCAGGTATTCGTGCAGTGCCAGGCGGCCATACACCGGGCGCCGCTCTTCGATATTGAAGAACACCACCGAGGGCAAGGTGATCTTGCCGTCTTCCAGGGCAATCAGCGACTCCACGCCAGGGCGGTGCCAGCCGACCGTGGAGTTGGAGGTGCCAAAGTCGATGCCCAGGGCGCGGGCCGGGGATACGTCAGACATGGGAAATGGGCTTCCGGAGGCAAAACGGCCGCGCAGTGTATGCCAGTTGGCTACAGAATCAAGACCAGTCGTCTGCCTTGAGGCAAACCCAAGTCGGTCTTGAAAGGCTATGCTTGACCCCTATCTTCTGTTGCAACACGCACATTCACATTGGTGATCCACAAATGGACTTCAAAGACTATTACAAGATACTCGGCGTAGAGCCCACGGCGGACGAAAAGGCGATCAAGGCCGCGTACCGCAAGCTGGCGCGCAAGTATCACCCCGATGTCAGCAAGGAGCGCGACGCCGAGGACAAGTTCAAAGAGGCCAACGAGGCCTATGAAGTGCTGGGCGACGCGCAGAAACGTGCCGAGTTCGACGAAATTCGCAAGTATGGCGGCCAACATGGCCGACCGTTCCAGGCACCCCCGGGCTGGGAGAGCCGCGGCGGTGGCGGCGGCTTCGAGGGCGGCGACTTCTCCGACTTCTTCAGCTCGGTCTTCGGTGGGCGGGGTGGCAACCCCTTTGGTGGCGCCCGGCAGCAGCAACGCAGTGCCGGCAGGCGAGGGCAGGATGTGGAGCTGGAACTGGCAGTATTTCTTGAAGAGACCCTGAGCAAGGAGTCCAAGCAGATCAGCTTCCAGGTGCCGCAAACCAATGCCATGGGCCAACGCACCGGCTTCACTACCAAGACCCTGAACGTGAAGATTCCGGCCGGTGTTACCGACGGCGAGCGTATCCGCCTCAAGGGCCAGGGCGCGCCGGGCAGCGGTGGTGCGGCCAATGGCGACCTGTTCCTGACCATCCGCATGGCACCGCACCCGCTGTTCGATGTCGAAGGCCATGACCTGATCATTACCGTGCCGCTGGCACCGTGGGAGGCGGCCCTGGGCACCAAGGTGGCGGTGCCGACCCTGGAAGGCAAGATCAACCTCACCATCCGCCCCGACAGCCAGAGCGGTCAGCGCCTGCGCGTGCCGGGCAAAGGCCTGGCGAACAAGCGCGGTGAGCGCGGCAACCTATACGCGCAACTGAAAGTGGTCATGCCGCCGACCTCCGATGAGGCTGCCCGCGAACTGTGGACGAAGCTTTCCGAGAAAGCGGCGTTCAACCCGAGGACACAATGGAGTAAGTGATCATGAGCAGCACCCTGATCGTTCAACTGGACATGCGTACCCTGTGTCAGGAAGCCGATGTCACGGCTGACTGCGTGATCGAAATCGTCGAACACGGCATTGTCGAACCCTCCGGGCGAACGCCTGAGGACTGGTTGTTCGACGATCAGGCGCCGTTGTTGGCCAAACGCGCGGTGAAGTTGCACCAGGAGCTGGAGCTTGAGTGGGAAGGGGTGGCGTTGGCGCTGGAGCTGTTGCAGGAAGTGCAGCAGTTGCGCAGCGAAAACAGCATGCTGCGCCAGCGGCTGGGCAGGTTCACCCAGATATGAGTGTGTTTGCCTGCACCAGCCTCTTCGCGGGACAAGCCCGCTCCCACAGGTACTCCGCTGAATCTCAAGCGAGTGGGGTATCTGTGGGAGCGGGCTTGCCCCGCGAAGAGGCTGGTTCAGCCGGCATCAATTTCAGGTCGGTTCGGTTCCGGGGTTCAGCACCAGTTGCATGAAGGTCAGGTCCAGCCAGCGGCCAAATTTCACCCCCACCTGCGGCATCTGCCCGGTCACCACGAAGCCCAGCCGCTCATGCAGGCGCACCGACGCCGCGTTGCCACTCTCGATGGCTGCCACCATCACATGCTTGCCGCACCCGCGCGCACGCTCGACCAGCGCTGCCATCAATACCGGCCCCAGCCCTTTGCCACGCTGGTCGCCGCGGATATACACCGAGTGCTCCACGGTGTTGCGAAAGCCCTCGAACGGCCGCCAGTCGCCAAACGAGGCATAACCGAGCACGCCACTGTCGTCCACCGCCACCAGTATCGGATACCCCTGCTGCGCCCGTGCTTCAAACCAGGCCTGGCGGTTGCCGAGGTCCACCGGGGTTTCGTTCCAGATCGCCGTGGTATTGCGCACTGCGTCGTTATAGATGTCGAGGATGCCCGGCACGTCGGTGGGCAGGGCGTCGCGGATTTGGTAACTCATGACAGGGTCTCGCAGGGTCGTTGCTTGCAGATTAAATGGTTACCAAGCCACGCACACCTTCGGCTTGCATGTTTTCGCCACGGCCGTGCTGCACGATCTCGCCACGGGCCATGACCAGGTACTGGTCGGCCAGTTCCTCGGCAAAGTCGTAGAACTGCTCCACCAGCAGGATCGCCATGTCGCCGCGCTCGGCCAGGCGGCGGATGACGGCACCGATTTCCTTGATTACCGAGGGCTGGATGCCCTCGGTCGGCTCGTCGAGAATCAGCAGCCGTGGGCGGCTGGCCAGGGCGCGGCCGATTGCCAGCTGTTGCTGCTGGCCGCCAGACAGGTCGCCGCCACGGCGCTGTTTCATTTGTTCCAGCACCGGGAACAGCTCGTAGATGAACGCGGGGACTTCGCGCGCCTCACGGGCCGGGAAGCGTGACAGCCCCATCAGCAGGTTCTCCTCGACGGTGAGACGCGGGAAAATTTCGCGGCCTTGGGGCACGTAGGCGATGCCGGCCTGCACCCGTTGCTGGGGCTTGAGGCGGGTAATGGGCTTGCCCTCCCATTCGATGCTGCCGTCACGGGCGGGTACCAGGCCCATCAGGCAGCGCAGCAGGGTGGTCTTGCCCACGCCGTTGCGGCCCAGCAGGCAGGTGACTTCGCCGACCTTGGCTTCGAACGACAGGCCACGCAGGATGTGGCTGCCGCCGTAGTATTGGTGCAGGGTGTCGATTTTCAGCATGTCATGTCCTTGGTGTTTTTGTTGTGGCTGCACCGGCCCTTTCGCGGGACAAGCCCGCTCCCACAGGTTCACCACAGTTTTGGAATGAGTGATTTCCCTGTGGGAGCGGGCTTGTCCCGCGAAAGGGCCGGTGCAGGCTGCTTGAATCATCGGCCCAGATACACCTCGACCACCCGCTCATCCGCCTGCACCTGCTCCAGCGACCCTTCTGCCAGCACGCTGCCCTGGTGCAGCACGGTCACATGATCGGCAATGCTCCCCACAAAGCCCATGTCATGCTCCACCACCATCAGCGAATGCTTGCCAGCCAGGCCTTTGAACAGCTCGGCGGTAAATTCGGTCTCGGCATCGGTCATGCCGGCCACCGGCTCATCCAGCAGCAGCAATTGCGGCTCCTGCACCAGCAGCATGCCAATCTCCAGAAACTGCTTTTGCCCGTGTGACAGCAAGCCGGCCTGGCGCTGGGCCAGGGGCAGCAGGCGCAAGGTGGTCAGCACTTCTTCGATGCGCTGGCGCTGCTCACTGCCCAGGCGCGCCGCCAGGCTGGCCCATACCGACTTGTCGGTCTTCAGCGCCAGCTCCAGGTTCTGGTATACCGTCAACGCCTCGAACACCGTGGGCTTCTGGAACTTGCGACCAATACCTGCCTGGGCGATCTGGTACTCGCTCATGCGCGCCAGGTCGAGGGTGTCGCCAAAGAAGGCGCTACCGGTGTCCGGGCGGGTCTTGCCGGTGATCACGTCCATCATCGTGGTCTTGCCGGCACCGTTGGGGCCGATGATGCAGCGCAGCTCGCCCACGCCGATGTACAGGTTCAGCCCGTTGAGCGCCTTGAAACCATCGAAGCTGACGCTGATGTCCTCCAGGCTCAGCACCGTGCCGTGGCGGGTGTCCAGGCCCGCCTCGCGGCGGCTGCCCAGGCCAATGGCATCGCGGCCGGCCCCGAGGTTGTCGAAGATCGGTTCAAGCATGAATTCGGGGTGAGCAGGGGGCACGCCTCTCATGGCTGACTCCTTTTTTTCAACAAGCCGACCACGCCCTTGGGCAGGTACAGGGTGACGAGGATGAACAGCGCGCCCAGGAAGAACAGCCAGAACTCCGGGAAGGCCACGGTGAACCAGCTCTTCATGCCATTGACCAGGCCGGCGCCGAGCAGCGGGCCGATCAGCGTGCCGCGCCCGCCCAAGGCCACCCACACGGCGGCTTCGATGGAGTTGGTCGGCGACATTTCGCTGGGGTTGATGATGCCCACCTGCGGCACATACAACGCGCCCGCCAGGCCGCAGAGTACGGCGCTTAGCACCCACACCAGCAACTTGAAGCCGCGCGGGTCGTAACCGCAGAACATCAGGCGGTTCTCGGCGTCGCGCACGGCGGTGAGCAGGCGGCCGAACTTGCTGCGGGTCAGGCGCCAGCACAGGTACAGGCTGGCCAGCAGCAGGCCGACGGTGAGCAGGAACAGCACCGCGCGGGTCCCTTGGGCGGCAATGTCGAAGCCCAGGATGGTGCGGAAGCTGGTGAAACCGTTGTTGCCGCCAAAGCCGGTTTCGTTGCGGAAGAACAGCAACATGCCGGCGAAGGTCAGGGCCTGGGTCATGATCGAGAAGTACACGCCCTTGATCCGCGAGCGGAAGGCGAACCAGCCGAACACCAGTGCCAGCAGCCCAGGCGCCAGCACCACCAGGCACAGCGCCCAGGCGAAATGCTGGGTACCGGCCCAGTACCACGGCAGCTCGGTCCATGACAGGAAGGTCATGAACCCCGGCAGGCCATCACCGGCCGCCTGGCGCATCAGGTACATGCCCATGGCGTAGCCGCCCAAGGCGAAGAACAGGCCGTGACCCAGCGACAGCAGGCCGGCATAGCCCCAGACCAGGTCCAGGGCCAGGGCGACGATGGCGTAGCAGAGGATCTTGCCGACCAGGGTCAGGGTGTAGGCCGATACCTGTAGCACGTGATCCGCCGGCAGCAGGGACAGCAGCGGCAGGGCCAGCAACAACAGGACGACGATGGCGCCGATGGCCAGGGTCAGGCGTGGCCCGGCCTTTTGCGTAGCGGTGACAAGCAGTGGCTGGTTCATCAGTCGATTACCCGTCCCTTGAGGGCGAACAGGCCTTGCGGGCGCTTCTGGATGAACAGAATGATCAACGCAAGGATGAGTATCTTGCCGAGCACGGCACCGATCTGCGGCTCCAGCAATTTGTTGGCGATGCCAAGGCCGAATGCGGCCCAGAGGCTGCCTGCCAGTTGCCCGACGCCACCCAGCACCACCACCAGGAACGAGTCGATGATGTAGCTCTGGCCCAGGTCCGGGCCGACGTTGCCGACCTGGCTCAGTGCCACGCCGCCGAGCCCGGCGATGCCAGAGCCCAAGCCGAAGGCGAGCATGTCGACGCGCCCGGTGGACACGCCGCAGCAGGCGGCCATGTTGCGGTTCTGGGTGACCGCGCGCACGTTCAGGCCCAGCCGCGTACGGTTGAGCAGCAGCCAGGTGAGCAGCACCACGGCGAGGGCGAAGCCGATGATGACCAGGCGGTTGTAGGGCAGTACCAGGTTAGGCAGCAGCTGGATACCGCCCGACAGCCACGCCGGGTTGCTGACCTCGACGTTTTGCGCGCCGAACAGCAGGCGGATGGCCTGAATCAGGATCAGGCTGATGCCCCAGGTGGCCAGCAGGGTTTCCAATGGGCGGCCGTAAAGGTGGCGAATGACCGTGCGCTCCAGCGCCATGCCCACGCCGGCACTGACCGCGAAGGCTACCGGCAGGGCAATCAGCGGGTAGAACTCGATAGCGCCCGGGGCGTAGCGCTGCACCAGCACCTGGACCATGTAGGTGCTGTAGGCGCCGAGCATCAGCATCTCGCCGTGGGCCATGTTGATCACCCCGAGCAGGCCGAAGGTGATCGCAAGGCCCAGTGCCGCCAGCAGCAGGATCGAGCCCAGCGACAGGCCACTGAACGCCTGGCCGAGCAGTTCGCCGACCAGCAGCTTGCGCTTGACCTGGGCCAGGCTGGTCTCGGCAGCAGTACGCACGCCCGGGTCGGCTTCTGCGTCGGGTTGCAGCAGCGCTTCAAGGCGGGTGCGGGCCACCGGGTCACCGGTTTCGCCCAACAGGCGCACGGCGGCCAGGCGTACTGCCGGTTCGCTGGCGCCCAGTTGCAGGTTGGCCAGGGCCAGGCCGATGGCGGCGTGTACGGCGGCATCCGGCTCGCTGGCGAAGCGCCGGTCGAGGAAGGCCATTTGCGCGGGTTGTGCGCTTTTTTGCAGTTGTTGGGCGGCGGCCAGGCGCGTTTCGCTGTTGTCGCTGAGCAACTGGTGGCTGGCCAGGGCGTTGTCGATCAGGCCGCGCAGGCGGTTGTTCAGGCGTACCTTGCGGGTGTCGTCAGTGCCAATGCGGCCCTGGCGCAGGTTGTCCAGCAGCGGCACGCGCGCGGCATCGGGTTGCGCCGCCCAGCTTTCGAGCAGGCGAGCCTGCTCGGCGGGCTTGGCAGTGAGGAAGAATTCGCCCTCGCTGGCCTGGGTGGCCATGGGGAGTAGCAGAAGCAGGGTGAGCAGCATTCTGAGCATGCGGGCAATCCTGGAATACAGTGGTGGATTCTTCGCGGGCTTGCCCGCTCCCACAGGTATTTCACTGGTCCAGAGGGCAGTGGGGACCTGTGGGAGCGGGCAAGCCCGCGAATGGGCCGCATAGCGGCCCCAGTGCACTCAGTTACCTTTCACTGCGTAGTCAGGTCGCTTGTCATTGCCTGGAATGAACGGGCTCCAAGGCTGCGCGCGCAGCGGCTGCTCGGTTTCCCACACCACACTGAACTGCCCGTCATCCTGGATCTCGCCGATCATTACCGGTTTGTGCAGGTGGTGGTTGGTCTTGTCCATGGTCAGGGTAAAGCCCGACGGCGCCTTGAAGCTCTGCCCGGCCAGTGCTTCACGCACTTTGTCGACATCGGTGGACTTGGCCTTCTCGGCGGCCTGCGCCCACATGTGGATGCCCACGTAGGTGGCTTCCATCGGGTCGTTGGTCACCGCCTTGTCAGCGCCTGGCAGGCCCTTGGCCTTGGCGTAGGCCTTCCAGTCGGCGACGAATTTCTGGTTCACCGGGTTATCCACCGACTCGAAGTAGTTCCAGGCAGCCAGGTGGCCCACCAGCGGTTTGGTGTCGATACCGCGCAGTTCTTCTTCGCCCACCGAGAACGCCACCACCGGTACGTCGGTGGCCTTCAGGCCCTGGTTGGCCAGTTCCTTGTAGAACGGCACGTTGGAGTCGCCGTTGACCGTGGAGATGACCGCGGTCTTGCCGCCGGCGGAGAACCTCTTGATGTTGGCAACGATGGTCTGGTAATCGGCGTGGCCGAACGGGGTGTACACCTCTTCGATGTCCTTGTCGGCCACGCCTTTGCTGTGCAGGAAGGCCCGCAGGATCTTGTTGGTGGTGCGCGGGTAGACGTAGTCGGTGCCCAGCAGGAAGAAGCGCTTGGCGCTGCCGCCATCTTCGCTCATCAGGTATTCAACGGCTGGAATAGCCTGCTGGTTGGGGGCGGCGCCGGTGTAGAACACATTCGGCGACATCTCCTCGCCCTCGTACTGCACCGGGTAGAACAGCAGGCCGTTGAGTTCTTCGAACACCGGCAGCACCGACTTGCGCGACACCGAGGTCCAGCAGCCGAACACCACGGCGACCTTGTCCTGGGTCAGCAGCTGGCGGCTCTTTTCGGCGAACAGCGGCCAGTTGGAGGCCGGGTCGACCACCACCGGTTCGAGCATCTTGCCGTTGACCCCGCCTTTGGCGTTGATCTCGTCGATGGTCATCAGCGCCATGTCCTTGAGCGAGGTCTCGGAAATGGCCATGGTCCCCGACAGCGAATGCAGGATGCCAACCTTGATGGTCTCGGCGGCCTGGATACTCCAGCTCAGGCCCATCGCCGCAATCGATGCGCTGAGGGTAAAGGCCTTGATCAGACTGCGACGCTTCATGTGCTCTCTCCGCTGAGTTTTTTTGGTTTTGGCCAAGCGGGGAGGGCGTTGCAAGGGGTGTGCCTAGTGGCGCAAGGGGCGTGATAGAGGGGTTGTGCGAGGTGTTGGGGCGTTTGCGAGGCCCAGGTTGGTGCCTGGGACATCGATGTGCACAGGATTGGGGCCGCTGTGCGGCCCATCGCGACACAAGGCCGCTCCCACATCTGACGGCGTGTGGGAGCTGCCTTGTGTCGCGATGGGCTGCAAAGCAGCCCCTGGGCCATCAGCCGTTACGCATAGCCGAACGCGGATGGCGCCTGCTGCGTACAAACTGATAGGTCACCGCCAGCAATACGAACCAGATCGGCGTTACCACCAACGCCGAGCGGGTATCTGCTTCCAGGCTCAGCAACACCAGAATGAAGGCGAAGAACGCCAAACACACGAAGCACATGAAGCGCCCGCCCGGCATCTTGTACTTCGACGCCTGGTGCAGCGCCGCGCGGTTCTTGCGGTACTTCAGGTACGACAGCAGGATCAGCGTCCAGACGAACATGAACAGCACCGCCGAAACCGTGGTCACCAGGGTGAACGCCTCGACCACGTTTGGCACCAGATAGATCAGCACCGCGCCCAGCAGCAGGCAGGTGCACGAGAAATACAGGCCGTTGGCCGGCACCGAACGGCTCGACAGTTTTTCGAATGCCTTGGGCGCGTCACCTTCTTGCGACAGGCCGTAGAGCATGCGGCTGGTGGAGAACACGCCACTGTTGGCCGACGAGGCCGCCGAGGTCAGCACCACGAAGTTGATGATGCTGGCCGCCGCAGGCAGGCCAGCCAGCACGAACAGCTCCACGAACGGGCTCTTGCCCGGTACCACGTCGCGCCATGGGGTCACGGCCATGATCGCGATCAGCGCCAGCACGTAGAACACGATGATGCGGATCGGGATCGAGTTGATCGCCCGCGGCAGGGTGCGTTCCGGGTTCTTGGCTTCGGCGGCGGTGGTACCCACCAGCTCGATGCCGACGAAGGCGAACACGGCAATCTGGAACCCGGCGAAGAAGCCCATCAGGCCATGGGGGAACATGCCGCCGTCATTCCACAGGTTGGCCAGCTGTGCAGTGCGCCCGCTGGGCGAGGTGAAGCCGGTGATGACCATGTACAGGCCGGTAGCGACCAGGCCGAGGATGGCGATGATCTTGACCAGGGCGAACCAGAATTCCATCTCGCCGAACATTTTTACCGTCACCAGGTTCAGCGACAGCAGCAGCCCTACGCAGGTCAGCGCCGGTATCCACTGCGGCAGGTCGGGGAACCAGAATTGTGTATAGGCTGCGATGGCGACCACGTCGGCGATACCGGTGACCACCCAGCAGAACCAGTAAGTCCAGCCGGTGAAGTAACCCGCCCAGGGGCCGAGCAGGTCGGCCGAGAAGTCGATGAACGATTTGTAGTTCAGGTTCGACAGCAGCAGTTCGCCCATGGCGCGCATGACGAAGAACAGCATGAAGCCGATGATCATGTAGACGAAGATGATCGACGGGCCCGCCAGGCTGATGGTTTTGCCCGAGCCCATGAACAGGCCGGTCCCGATTGCGCCGCCGATGGCGATCAGCTGGATATGGCGGTTGGTCAGGTTGCGTTGCAGGTGCTGCTCTTCTTGTGGTTTGGGTGAAATTGCGGTCATAAGCTGCATTCCCTTGAAAGTCGCCGGCTAGGCTAACACGGGCGTTCCAATTCGAGATCGCGACAGATCGACACGATCTTCAGATGGCAGCCGTGCTTTCGCAGGAAAAGTTCGAGACCTTCACCGGCCTCTTCGCGGGCATGCCCGCTCCCACAGGTATCGCGCCACGCCTGAGGGCGGCAGAGATCCTGTGGGAGCGGGCAAGCCCGCGAAGAGGCCAGTGCAGGTTATGCAGGGCTCAGGCGCGGGCCAGCTCCCGGCGGCGGCGCACTACCAGGCTGTCCACCACCCACATCACCACCATCGACACCCCCACCAACGGGAACATCACCCCCAGCACCAGCATCACGCCCACCGCCGCCTTCCAGCGCGGCAGGTCATGGCGCAGCGGTGGCACGCCCAGCCCGCCTTCAGGCCGGCGCTTCCACCACATCACCAGCCCGCTCACCGAACCGAGCAGAATCATCAGGCACACCCCCAGGATGATGATCTGGTTGAACGCCCCGAACATCTTGCCCTCGTGCAGCATTACGCCCATCTCGGTGGCGCGGGCGACCGGGCTGTAGTCTTGCCAGCGCACATCGGCCAGGACCTTGCCGGTGTACTGGTCGACATGCAGGGTAGCGTCGTTGCGCGGGTCGTCGGCGAACACGGCAATGGTGAACACACCGTCTGCCGTAGTCGGCAGGGTAATGCTGTAGCCAGGCTCGACCTGGCGGGAGGTGGCGATGTCTTCGACCTGCTGCACGCTCACCTGGGGTGCTGCGGGCTTGTCCGACATCATGTGGTGCCCAGCGTGCGCGGCGTGTGCGCCGGACTGCGGCATCGGTGTGTTTTCCATCGCCCAGGGCACGGTCTGGCGGTGCGCGTTGTTCAGCTCACCTGCCTGCTGGTCAGACTTGGGCACGTCGTTCCACATGGCTGCCGGGAAACGGTTCCACAAATCGGCGTACTGCTTGCCCCATAGGCCGGTCCAGGTCATGCCGCTGACCAGCATCAGCAACAGCAGGGCCGAACCCCAAAAGCCTGTTACCGCGTGCAGGTCGCGCCAGAACAGCCGGCCGCGTGCCGACAGCCGTGGCCACAACACGCCAGCGCCATTGCGCCCGCGTGGCCACCACAAGTACAGGCCCGACACCACCAGCACGATGCCCCAGCCTGCGGCCAGTTCCACCAGGCGGTCACCGACCGTGCCGACCATCAGCTCGCCATGCAGGGCGCGGGCGATGGCCTGCAGGTTCTGCTTGCCGTCCTGCTCGCCGAGGATCTTGCCACTGTACGGGTCAACGAACACGTTCAGTTCGCGCCCCCCGTCATGCACCACGAACTGCGCACTGCGCTCGGCGTTCAGCGGGGGCAGGTACTGGCCGACGTGGCCTTCGGGGTAGGCCTGGCGCACTTCGGCCAGCATCGCATCGGCGCCCTGCCGATGGTGGCCGGCTTCGACCACCATCAGGTCGCGGTACAGCAGCGGGTCGAGCTGCGGCTTGAACAGGTAGATGATCCCGGTAATCGCCAACAGGATCATGAACGGGGCCACGAACAGCCCCGCATAAAAGTGCCAACGCCAGGCCAGGTTATAGAAATTGGTGCGTGTTCCTCTCATGGGAACCTCCTGTTTGACCAGCAGAGGGGCGCAACCGAAGCTGCGCCCGTGGTTGTTGTCAGAAGCTGAAATCGACCTTGGTCCAGAAGGTCGTGCCTGGCTCGTTGACCGGCTGTGGGTCTGTAGCCGGGTAGCCGAACCCGGCGTTCCCGGCCAGGTTCAAGTGCTCGGCGTAGGTTTTGTCGAACAGGTTGTCGACCCCTGCGCTGAGCTTGAGGTTGTTGTTCACCTTGTAGGCGCCGTTCAGGGAGAACACGCCAAAGCCGGCGCTCTTGTCATAGTCCTTGCCGACCACGTTGCCCTGGTTCTCGGCGATGCGGTTCTGCGCAGCCACCAGCCGCCACAGTGCGCCGACGCTCCACACATCGCGGCTGTAGGTCAGGCCCAGGCGGCTTTCCAGGGGCGGCATTTGCGGTAACGCTTTGCCGTCACTGCTGTTCTTGCCCCACGCATAGGCCAGCGTGCCGTCGGCCTTCCAGTTTTCCGTCAGTTGGTAGGCCGCACCCAGTTCGCCACCCATGATGCGGGCATCGATGTTCTGTGCCTGGGAAGTGCTCATGCCCATCATGCCGGTGCGGTAGTCGAACAGGATGTAGTCGCGGATCTGCCCCACATAACCCGAAGCCCAGGCTTCAAGGCGTTCGGTGCGGTACTGGATGCCGAAGTCGAGCTGGGTGGTTTTCTCTGGCTTGATGCCGTCGAAGGCATTGGCCGAACCGGGTGGCGCCAGCTTTGGCGAGAACAGCTCCCAGTAGTCGGGGAAGCGCTGGGCATGGCCGAGGCCGATGTAGGTGGTGGCCGGGATGGCTGCCAGATCGTGCTCGTAGCGGATAAAACCGCTGGGCAGGGTGTCGGCGCGGGTATCGCCTTCGGTGGCGCTGCCTTGGCGGAAGTCGCGGGCCGAGGCGCGGTCCAGGCGGGCACCGGTGATCAAACGGTCCTCACCGCTGACGTACCAGGTCAGTTCGCTGAAGGCGCCGTAGTTGTGGAAGTCGGCGTCCTTGGTCCAGGCCTGGCCCTTGTGTGCGTCCACACCCATGCCGCCACGTTGGCGGTGTTCGTTGGTTTGCGCGTCGATGCCGCTGATCAGCTGCACTTCGGCCCAGCGCCAGGTGGCCTTTATGCGTGCACCCAGGGTGCGGCGATCGACGTTGCTGACCATCGGCATGCCCATCATGCCGCTGCCGGACGGGGTACGCAGGCTGTAGTTGTCCATCACATGATCGGCGTAGTTGTAGTAAACCTGCGCCTCGACCTTGTCGAGCACCTCGCCGAGGTTGGACTTTTCAAACCGCAGGCCCAGGCTTTCACGCTTGAACTGCGAGCCGTCCATGCCGCGCCCGGCATAGCGGGCCTCGCCATCGCCCTTGCCGGCGGTGAGCTCCAGCAGGGTGTCCTGGTCGGGCGTCCAGCCGAGGGCAACATCGCCGTTCCATTTTTCCCAGCGTGACGGCACGGTGTCGTCGTTGCCGTCGTGGTAGTCATCCGACCGTGACTGGTTGCCGACGAAGCGGGCGTAGGCCTGGCTGTTGCCGGCGGCGGCGTCCAGCACCTTGTCGAAGCGGCCATTGGAACCTGCCAGCAGGCTGGCGTTTACGCGGCTGCCGAGGGGGCCGAACTTTTCCGGTTCACGTTCGAAGAGGATGGTGCCTGCCGAGCCGCCCGGCCCCCAGATCACGCTTTGCGGGCCCTTGATCACGGTCAGGCGGTCGTAGGTTTCCGGTGAAATGTAGGAGGTGGGGGCGTCCATGCGGTTGGGGCAAGCGCCCAGCATCAGGCCGCCGTTGGTGAGGATGTTCAGGCGCGAGCCAAACATGCCGCGCAACACCGGGTCGCCGTTGGTGCCGCCTGCACGGATCGCCGAGAAGCCGGGGATGGTCTTCAGGTAGTCGGCGCCGTCGCTGGCCGGCACTGGCTGGCGCGGGTCTTTCGGGTTGGTGACCACGGTCAGTGGCGAACTTGGGGCCACGGCAGTTATCACCGTGGGGCTCAGCTCGGGAGCATCGTGCCCATGGCCTTCATGGCCAGGGTCGGCGGCCAGGGCCACGGGCGCGAGCAACGAGCCGCACACGACGGCGAGGGTCCCACGCAGGGACAAGGCAAAAACAGGGGTGCAGCCGGACATAATGATTCCAGTCGATCAGTCATGAATTAGCGCGAAGCCTCCTGGCTTCGTGCACAAAAATGTGGGTTCAGACGCTGATCGAGGAAGGCGGGGCGCGGCTGCGCGCACCGGGGAATACAGCCTGCCGGGCATGGCCCTGGTGCGTTGGTGCAAGCAGGTGGGTGGTGGGGGCGACGCTGCCGGCGCTGAGCGGGCTGAGGGCCTGGGGCAGGGCCGGGCAGTTGAACAAGAGGCTGCAATAACCGCACTTTTCCCACATCACATGCAGCTGGCCATCGCCGCCGTGGCCGTGATGGGCGTCGCCGCCATGCTCATGGGCAGCCGCCATCGGCATGTCCATCGGCATGCTCATACCGGCGTGGTGGTCCATCGGCATCGACTGGGAAATCAGCGGGCCGATGAAAATCATCCACATGGCGAACAGGCTCAGCCATCCGCCACCGGCGCGCCTGCGGTCAGGGCGGGTGGTACGGCTGATGCTGTTGCGCGGCAGGCTCATGGCGAGTGCCTGTCAGCAGGTGTCAGTGCGCGTGTTCGTGGGCTTGCGGCTGGTCCGCCGGCGCCTGCTTCTGCACGGCCACTTCGACGGTGATGTCGCCGGCCTTTTCGAAATGCAGGGTCAACGGGAAGCGCTTGCCGTCGCTGAGCAGGCTGCGGTCTTTTGGCTGCATCAGCATCACGTGGTAGGCGCTGGGGGCGAAGGTCAGGTCCTTGCCGGCAGGCACCACCACGCTGGGCACTTGCTGCATTTTCATGGCGCCGCTGGCGCTCATGGCATGCTCGTGCAGTTGCGCGTCATCGCTGATGGGGCTGTCGACGCTCAGCAGGCGGTCATCGGCCTGGCCATTGTTGTGCACCACGAAATACGCGGCGACATTGGGGGCGTTGGGGGGCAACTGCAGCGACCAGGGGTGGGCGATGTGCAGGTCGCCCACGCTGTATTCGTGGGCATTGGCAAAGGCGCCGGGCAGCAGCAGGGCGGCCATGACGAGGGCGTGCTTGAGCATGGTGAATCTCCGTTGTGTTCAGGTTCAGGCAGACAGCGTGATGAACTCAGGCCAGCGGAGAGGCACGGGGGTTTAGCGCGGGCCAGAGCTGGCGCGGCGTGGGTTGGTAGTCGGCGGGGGGCGGCAGCAGGCCGGCAAACAGTGTTGGCGGGTTGTGCAGTTGCGGCGGGTAGCCGGGCAGGGCCAGCAGCGGCGCTGCGCCGGAGCAGCACCAGCAATTCATCATGCTGGCGCTGTCGTCGCTTTGCGGGCCGAGGTCGATCTTGGCCAGGGCCTGGACATCGACCTTGGCTTTGTTGGCCATGCTGGAACAGAAAGCCCCCCACAGCAGCTGCTCTGCCGGGCCCTTGGGCACGGCAGAGGCCAGCGGCATGGCCAGCAGGTTGAACAGCACTGCAAGGCAGGCTATCCAGGCGATGGGCCGACGTGGGGGCATGGAGAGATCCGGTCAGGAATCGTGGTGGCTATTGTAAGGCGCAGTATAGGTAAAAAAGGCAGGGTGCGGTGAAGTGACGCAGGTGGTCGGGTATGGGGGCTGCTGCGCAGCCCATCGCGGCACAAGGCCGCTCCTGCAGAAGTGCCGCAGCCTCGAATACTGCGCTGTCATGTGGGAGCGGCCTAGTGCCGCGAATGGCCGCAGAGCGGCCCCGGCAATCTCAAGCCTTGTTGCGGCCCATCAGGCCACGGACGGTTTCCTGCAGATCCGCCGGCAACACCACCACCTTGGCGTTGTTGCTGCTCGCCAGGTTCTCCATGGCCCCGACATAGCGCTCACCCAGCAAATACATCGCCGGCACGGTTTCGTTGCCCACGGCCTCCTTGACCAGCGAAATCGCCCGCGCCGAAGCCTCGGCCAGGCTGATCTGCGCTTCGGCATCCAGCCTGGCGGCCTGCAGGCGAGCTTCCGCTTCAAGGATCGCGGCCTGCTTGGCGCCTTCGGCGCGGGTCACATCGGCTTTGCGCTCACGCTCGGCCGCCGCCTGGCGCTCCATGGCCAGTTGCATGTTTTCCGAAGGCTTGATGTCCTGGATTTCCACCGAGCGCACGGTCACGCCCCAGTCTTCGGTCTGCTCCGACATTGCCTCGCGCAGGCGTGCCTTGATCTGCTCGCGGCTGGACAGCGCTTCGTCCAGGTCCATGGCGCCGACGATGGCGCGTAGCGACGTCATGGTCAGGCTGGTGACGGCGAACGAGAAGTTCTGCACGCCATAGGAGGCCTTCTGCGGGTCGACCACCTTGGCGAAGCACAGGGCGTTGGCAACGATGACGGCATTGTCCCGGGTGATGATTTCCTGCTGCTGTACATCGAGGATGATGTCTTTGGTCGGCAGGCGATAGGCGACCACATCCATGTACGGGATTAGGATGTTCAGGCCGGGCTTGAGGGTGCTGTGGTAGCGGCCCAGGCGCTCGACGATCCACTCCTCGCCCTGGGGCACGATGCGTACCCCCTTGAACACGGTGATCAGGACGAACAGGGCGATGGCGCCGACGACGATGAGGCTGGTCATAATGCGAAATTCCTTTTAGTGCGGATTCAGGCCCGGATGACGCGGGCGATGTTCCCCTCGATGGCGGTCAGGCGCACCCGTTCGCCGGCGGCGATCTGGCTATCGGCGATGCAGGTCCATTCTTCGCTGCCAAGGATCGGCTTCTGGAAACGCACGCGGCCTTTCTGGAACTCCGAAACGCCAGCGGTCAGCAAGCCCACCTCGCCGATCACGCTGTCGGCGGTCCAGCGCACGTCTGGCTGCTTGCGCCGGAACACGTTGAACCACAGCGCGGTGGTGGCCGATGACAGCACGACCCACAGCAGGCCCTGCATGTCCAGTTGCAGGCTGGGGGCGGCAAGCGAGATGAGAGAGACCAGCACGGCACCGATGCCGAACCAGAGGATGAAGAACGTTGGCAAGACCAGTTCGAGCAGGATCAGCGCGATGCCGAAGACCAGCCAGATCCACCATTGCATTTCCATATGGGTGAAACCTTCCGGGGGAGGGGCGTTGAGTTTACGGCAGCAGTACGACCCAGAGCCACGTGCGGGGTTGAAAGAAATATCCGAAAGGGCTGTAGGGCAACGGTCATATACAGGTTTCAAGACGGGTACGGTCTTTTGTGGGAGCGGGCGTGCCCGCGCAGAAGACGACTCGATGTATGGCACCGGCTTCGCCGGTGTTCGCGGGCTTGCCCGCTCCCACAGGGATCTCTAGCGTGCTTGCGAGATGTGTTGATGCAGGTCGAGTGCTGCTGCCATGTCAGCCTGCGATTCGAATGCGCGGTCAATATCCGGCAACCCCGGGCGCTTGAGGATCAGCACCGGCAGACCAAGTTCCCGCGCTACCTCGAGCTTCGGCTCGGTCGCCACACTGCCGCTGTTCTTGCTGATCAGCACATCGATACTGCGGCGTTGGAACAGTGCCCGTTCATCTTCAATGTTGAATGGCCCACGCGCGCCAATCACTTCGCAGCGCGCGTTTCCAGGGCACGCTTCCAGCGCCCGCAAGGTCCAGAACTGCTCCGGCGGAATCTCGTCCAGATGCTGTAGTGGCTCACGCCCCAACGTGAACAGCGGTCTGCGAAACGGCTTGAGTGCTTCGATCAGCCCTGCCCAGTCCTCGACTTCGCGCCAATCATCCCCCGCTTGCGCCTGCCAGGCCGGGCGGCGCAAGGCCCAGCACGGGATGCCGGCGCTACGTGCAGCACTGGCAGCATTGCGGCTGATCTGCGCGGCATAGGGATGGGTGGCATCGATCAGCAGGGTGATGCCTGCCTCGCGCAGGTAGTTGGCCAAGCCCTCGGCACCGCCAAAGCCCCCGACCCGTACCTGGCATTGCAGGTCCTGCGGCACACGACCGATACCGGCCAGGCTATAGACATGCTGAGGGCCGAGCCGGCGGGCGATGGCGAGGGCTTCGGTGACACCGCCCAGTAGCAGGATGCGCGCAGTCATTGCACACCTGCCCGGCCGACGATGCCGCCTTGGCGGTCGATGGCGAACACTTCCACTTGCACCAGCGCCGGCACGACGCTGCGGGCGAAGGCCAGGGCGTGGGCGCACACCGCGTCACCCAAGGCAATGCCGGCCGCATGAGCCAGTGCAAGCGCTTGCTGGCTGGTGTTGGCGCCGATGATGGCTGCCTGCAGTGTTTCGTCAGCGCCAATGTCGGCAGCCCAGCCGGCCAGTTGCGGCAAGTCGATGCTGGAGTGGCGGCTGTGCAGGTCCATGTGCCCGGCGGCCAGTTTGCTGATCTTGCCGAAACCGCCACACAGGGTCAGGCGTGGCACCGGCACCTTGCGCAGGTGCTTGAGCACTGCACCGACAAAATCGCCCATCTCGATCAGGGCGATTTCCGGCAGCCCGTAGACCCGGCGCATGGTGTCTTCGCTGGCGTTGCCGGTGCACGCGGCGATGTGCGTGTAGCCGTTGGTGTGGGCTACATCGATACCCTGGTGGATCGAGGCGATATAGGCCGCACAGGAGAACGGCCGCACGATGCCGCTGGTGCCAAGGATCGACAGCCCGCCGAGGATGCCCAGGCGCGGGTTCATGGTCTTGAGCGCGAGTTGGTCGCCGCCCTGCACATTGACCGTGACCTCGAAACCACCGAGGTAGCCGCACGCGTCGGCCAGGCGTTGCAGGTGTTCAGTGATCATGCGCCGTGGCACCGGATTGATGGCCGGCTCACCCACCGCCAGCACCAGCCCCGGGCGGGTCACGGTGCCGACGCCGGTGCCGGCGACAAAGCGGATGCCCGGCTCGCCCAGCAAGCGCACCTGGCTGTAGAGCAGGGCACCGTGGGTCACGTCCGGGTCGTCGCCAGCATCCTTGAGGGTGCCGGCTTCGGCACGCTCGCCAATCAGGCGGCAGAATTCCAGGCGCATCTGCACCACCTTGCCCTTGGGCAGGGTAATGCTGACGGCGTCGCTGCTTTCGCCGATCAGCAGCAAGCGAGCGGCTGCCAGGCTGGTGGCGGTGGCGCAGCTGCCGGTGGTCAGGCCGCTGCGCAGGGGCGCGGGCTGTTCGCGGGTTTCTTCACGCATCGACGGGTTTCACCACTTCCAGCAGGGTGATCGGCAGCGCCTGGCGCCAGGTGTCGAACGCGCCCAAGGGCTGGGCATGGGCGACATGGATGCGGGTCAGCTCACCACCGTGCTGTTCGCGAAAATGCGCCAGGGCCAGTTCGCTCTGCAAGGTCACCGCGTTGGCTACCAGCCGCCCGCCGGGGCGCAGGTTTGCCCAGCACAGGTCCAGCACGCCTTCGCGGGTGACGCCGCCACCAATGAAGATTGCATCAGGCTGCTCCAGGCCTTGCAGTGCTGCAGGCGCCTTGCCGCAGATCAGCTGCAGGCCGGGTACACCCAGCGCGTCACGGTTGTGTTCGATGAAGCCTTGCCGGCCTTCATCGGCCTCGATGGCCAAGGCGCGGCAGGCCGGGTGGGCGCGCATCCATTCGATGCCGATCGACCCGCAGCCCGCGCCCACGTCCCACAGCAGTTCGCCGGGCTGAGGCGCCAGGCGCGCCAGCGTGATGGCGCGGACATCGCGTTTGGTCAGCTGGCCGTCGTGCCGGAAGGCGCTGTCCGGCAGCCCGGCCAGGCGGTGCAGGCGTGGGGCATCGGGCGTGGCCAGGCACTCGATGGCCACCAGGTTGAGCGCAGCGATCTCGGCGTGCGGCCAGTCCTGGGCGGTGCCGGCCAGTTCGCGTTCTTGCTGGCCTCCCAGGTGCTCCAGCACCCGCAGGCGGCTTGGCCCGAAGCCACGCTCGCGCAGCAGCGCGGCAATGGCCGCCGGGCTGTCGCCATCGTTGCTCAGCACCAACAGGCGCACACCGCTGTGCAGGTGGGCATTGAGCGCCGACAGTGGCCGGGCCACCAGCGACACCACCTGCATCTCCTGCAGCGGCCAGCCCAGGCGGGCGGCGGCCAGGGCGCAGGAGGAGGGCATCGACAGCACACGCATCTCACTGGCAGGCACCTGCCGCGCCAGGCTGGCGCCGACACCGAAGAACATCGGGTCGCCGCTGGCCAGCACGCACACTGGCTCGCCGCGCAGGGCCAGCACCGGGCCCAGGGAAAACGGGCTTGGCCAGCCCAGCCGTTCGCCGGGCACGCAGCGCGGCAGCAAGTCCAGCTGGCGCGGGCTGCCGAAGATCCGCGCAGCGCCCAGCAGCGCGCGCCGGGCCTGCTTGCCCAGGCCACTGAAGCCGTCTTCGCCGATGCCTACTACTGTCAGCCAGGGTGCCATGTATTTCATTCCGCCATTTTTTGGGGCCGCTTCGCGCCCTTTCGCGGGCACGCCCGCTCCCACAGGTACAGCGCAGCCATTGAGGGAAGCGATGATCCTGTGGGAGCGGGCGTGCCCGCGAAGAGGGCGACACAGCCCTGAATTTCTCCTCAATCGCTGAGGATGCTCGACCACCGGCTTTTCATGCCGCCGGACAAAGCAGGCATAATACCGCGCCTTCTACACTCAAGCGCATTTTCACAGATTGCCGGACGCCCCTTTGACGCAGGCCCATGCCCCCAACGTTTCGCCCCGCCCCTCGGCCTGCCCGGGGTTGTGGCGTATTGTCAGTGCCCGTGATGGCGGCATCTGCCGCATCAAACTGCCAGGCGGCTTGCTGCTGGCCGACCAGGCCGACGCGGTGGCGACGGCAGCCGAGCGCTTTGCCAGCGGCGTGATCGAGGCCACCAACCGTGGCAACCTGCAGATCCGCGGCATTGGCAACGCACATCGCGCCCTGGTCGAGGCACTGCTCGCAGCCGGCCTGGGGCCGCGCGATGTGGCCGGTGACGATGTGCGCAACCTCATGCTCAGCCCGCTGGCCGGGCATGATCCGGCAATGCTGCTGGATGCACGGCCGTTGGCAGGGCAGATCCTCGACCTGCTGGAAGGCACCCCGCGCTTTCACCAATTGTCGGCCAAGTTTGCCGTGCAGCTGGATGCCGGCGAGCGCCTCGCCATGCTCGAGCACCCCCACGATTTGTGGCTATCGGCCCTGCGTCTGGAGCAGCAGACCTGGCTGGCGTTTGGCCTGGCGGGCTGCCCGGCGGACGGCCAGGTGCTCGGCGCCGTGCCGCTGGCGCAGGGCCTGGCGTTGGTGCGTGCGGTGCTGGAGCGCTTTCTCGACCTGGCCACCCTGACGCAGTCGCGCATGCGCCAGTTGCTCGAGGTGTGCCCGGCAAGCGATTTCGTCGATGGGCTCGGCCTGGACATCCGCCGTGATACCGCCGTGCTCGCCTGGCGCCGTGAACAGCACCGCGCCTCCTGGCTGGGCACGCTGCCGCAGGCAGAAGGCGTTGCCCTTGGCGTAGCCCCGCCGCAAGGCCGCCTGACCCCGGCCATGCTGCGCGGGGCTGCGCGGGTGGCCCGGGAACGGGGCGATGGCAGCTTGCGGCTCAGCCCTTGGCAAAGCCTGGTGCTGACCAACCTGCAAGCACACCACATCGACACCGCCCAGTCCGAACTGTCCGCCCTGGGCCTGCTGTGCCACGACCATGAGCCGCTGGCGCGCATCAGTGCCTGCACCGGTGCCAGCGGCTGCGCCAAGGCGCTTGGCGAGACCAAGGCCGACGCCGTTGCCCTGGCCGCGCTGCTGGGCCCTGGCTTGCCCGCCAGCGTGCACTTGTCTGGCTGCGCCCGTTCCTGCGCCGTGGCCCATGTTGCCCCGGCCACGCTGCTGGCCCGATCACCGGGCCGTTACGACCTGTACCTGCGTGACGCGCGCCAGCCGGGCTTCGGCGCCCTGCGCGCCACCGACCTTACCTTGAACGAAGCAGGCGCCATGCTCGACCTGCCGACGGAGCACCTTGATGATTGACTACATCCGCGATGGTCAGGAGATCTATCGCAATTCCTTCCGGATCATCCGTGAGGAAGCCCGACTCGAGCGGATCCCCGCAGACCTCGAAAAGCTCGCCGTGCGCGTGATCCACGCCTGCGGCATGGTCGATGCCATCGATGGCCTGCAGTTCTCCGAAGGCGCCGGCCGGGCCGGGCGCGAGGCGCTGCTTAACGGCGCGCCGATCCTGTGCGATGCGCACATGGTCGCCGAAGGCATCACCCGTGCCCGCCTGCCAGCCGACAACAAAGTCATCTGCACGCTGCGCGACCCAAGCGTACCGGGCCTGGCCAAGGACGCAGGCAACACCCGTTCTGCCGTAGCCCTTGAGCTGTGGCGCCCGTACCTGGAAGGCAGCGTGGTGGTGATCGGCAATGCGCCCACCGCCCTGTTCTACCTGCTGGAGATGATTGACGCCGGCGCGCCCAAGCCAGCGCTGATCCTCGGCTTCCCAGTCGGTTTCGTCGGTGCTGCCGAGTCCAAGGCGATGCTCGCCGCCGACAGCCGTGGCGTGCCGTTCGTGATCATGCAAGGCCGCCTTGGCGGTAGCGCGATGGCCGCCGCTGCGGTCAACGCCCTGGCCACGGAGGTGGAGTGATGGCGCCGCGTGGACGTCTGCTGGGCCTGGGCGTGGGCCCGGGCGACCCTGAACTGATCACCCTCAAGGCCCTGCGCCTGCTGCGCGAAGCGCCAGTGGTCGGTTACTTCGTGGCCAAGGGCAAGCGTGGCAATGCCTTCGGCATCATCGAGGCGCACCTGCAAGCGCAGCAGACGCTGTTGCCGCTGGTGTACCCGGTCACCACCGAAGCCCTGCCTGCGCCGCTTTCCTATGAGCAGGTGATCAGCGACTTCTACGACGAAGCCAGCGTGCAGGTGGCCGAGCACCTGGATGCCGGTCGCGACGTGGCGGTGATCTGCGAAGGTGACCCATTCTTTTACGGGTCCTACATGTACCTGCACGACCGCCTGGCGCAGCGCTATGAAGCCGAAGTGATCCCCGGCGTGTGCTCGATGCTCGGGGGCGCCTCGGTGCTGGGTGCGCCGCTGGTGTACCGCAACCAGAGCCTCTCGGTCTTGTCTGGCGTGTTGCCCGCCGAGGAACTCAAGCGCCGCCTGGCCGACGCCGATGCAGCGGTGATCATGAAGCTTGGGCGCAACTTCCCGAAAGTACGCGAAGTACTGACCGAACTGGGCCTGGACGGGCGCGCGCTGTATGTGGAGCGGGCCACCATGGCCAACCAGAAGATCGTGCCGCTGGACCAGGTCGACCCGCAGTCGTCGCCGTACTTCTCGCTGATCATCGTGCCGGGGGAAAAATGGCAGGGCTGAACATCCACAAGGCGCCGGCAATCGTCATTCTCGGCCCAGGCAGCCTGGCGACGGCGCAGCGTATCCAGCAATGTTATCCACAGGCCACGATCCATGGCCTGGAAGGGCGCGTCGAGGGTGCAGACCAATCGTACAGCTCGTTCGGCGATACCCTGCGCGGGTTATACCAGCAGGACACGCCGATCATCGCCCTGTGCGCTGCGGGCATTGTCATCCGCAGCCTGGCCAGCCTGCTCAGCGAGAAGGGCAGCGAGCCGCCAGTTCTGGCCGTGGCCGAGGATGGCAGTGCAGTGGTGCCGCTGCTCGGTGGCCTGGGTGGCGTGAACGTGATGGCACGCGAAATCGCAGAGGCACTGGGCGTTGCTGCTGCGATCACCACCAGCGGCGAGCTGCGGTTCGGCACTTGCCTGCTGAACCCGCCGCAGGGTTATGCACTGGCGGACATCGAGCAAGGCAAGCGCTTTGTCTCTGATTTGCTGGCTGGCGAGGCGGTGCGCATCGAAGGTGATGCGCCGTGGCTGCAACAGGTGCAGTTGCCTGCCAGCGATGCAGCACGGCGAACCATTCATGTGGGGCATCAGGCGCGCCCGGCCAACCGAGACGAATTGCTGATCCACCCCCGCTCGGTGGTAGTGGGGGTTGCAGGTGGCAACCTGAACGGTATTCGAGCTGCATTGCAGCAGGCCGGCATCGCTGAGCGATCCGTAGCCTGCGTGCTGGCGGACGAGCAAACCATGGCCGACAGTGCCTTGCACGAGGCCGCGCAGGCTTTGGGTGTAGCCTTGCGCTTCGCTGCCAGGCCAGGCGATGTGGCCAGCATGGTGGCTGCAGCGTTGCCAGGCGCAGAGTTGATAGAACAGGCCGAAGTGGTCATCGCAGTGGCGCCGGCGCCGGTGGATGCCGCGCAGGTCGGCCGCCGTCGTGGCCGGCTGGCGGTGATCGGCCTCGGCCCTGGCGCTGCCGAGCTTATGGTGCCGGCGGTCAAGGCCGAGCTGGCACGCGCCGAGGATATCCTCGGCTACGAAACCTACGTGCGCATGGCCGGGCCGTTCCGTGACGACCAGGTGATGCACTGCACCGACAACCGTGAAGAGATGCAGCGCGCCCGGCATGCCTTCGAGCTGGCGGCACAAGGCCGTTCGGTGGTGGTGGTCTCGTCGGGCGACCCAGGCGTGTTCGCCATGGCCGCTGCAGTGCTTGAAGCGCTGCACGAGTCCAGTGACCCCGCCTGGCATCGCGTCGACCTCGAGATCCTGCCTGGGGTGTCGGCCTCGCTCGCTACCGCTGCGCAGGCGGGTGCACCGCTGGGGCATGACTTCTGTGTGATGTCGCTGTCGGACAACCTCAAGCCCTGGTCGATCATTGAAAAGCGCCTGGACCTGGCGGCCCAGGCGGACCTGGTGCTGGCCTTCTACAACCCGATTTCCAAGTCCAGGCCGCACCAGCTCGGGGTGGCACTTGAGGTTGTGCGTCGCCACCGCGAGGGGAACACGCCTGTAGTCCTTGGCCGCGACATCGGTAGGCCGGGGCAGACGCTGAAGGTAGTCACCTTGGCCGAGCTGCTGCCGGAAATGGTCGATATGCGCACCATGGTTTTGGTCGGGTCCTCTACAACCTGTGTATTCCCTCGCCTGTCGGGTGGGGTGTGGGCGTACACGCCGCGTTGGTACCCCACCGCCAACTAGTTGCGTCGGAAACCCTTCAGCGCGCTTCGTGGCCAACGCGCTGGCTAAGGTGGTTGCCCCTGACTCAAGGGGCAACCATCAAGGAGTTTCCAATGTCCGATGCAACACAAGTCACCACCACCAACGCTGCCATCCTGGTAGAAGGCAACCTGCTTGCCTGCGGCGCGGGCATGTCTGCGCAAAGCCGTCACGATGTGAAGAATGCCTTCCACTTCGCCACGCTGGTCGCCGACAAAGCCTTTAACGCCGAAAAGCAGAGCCGGGAGTGGTACGACAAATTTATCGACGTCATGCGTGACCTTGGCTTCACCATCCCACGCCGTACCTTCGAACTTGAAACTTCGGCGGAACTGTCTGTCACCGTCGGCGCCGTGGCGATCCGCGCGATCGGTGTGGTGGGCAATGCGATGCTGGGCGGCACGAAGTTGGGCGAAGTGGCAAAGCTGGCCTTCGACAAACTGACCACTGTCGAAAACGATGCCAAGGTGCTTGATCACAAGCGCAAGAACAAGGCCAGGGGCATGGTCGGCATGGCGGCCTGCATTGAAACCGAAAATAACGATGTGGTCATGGTGGTGAGCTGCATCCAGGCCTCTGCCCCGCAACTGGACGACGACGTGCTGGGTATCCAGTGGAAGCTGGACAAAACCTCGTACTACGCCGGTACGGCAGTGCTCACGCTCAACAACTTCGTCTACGACAAAGTGCGCGAAACCGTAGAAAACAAACTTGGCGTGCGCAGCGTCGAGAACGTTCTCGAGTACGACATCTGATTGCTCGGCGGCGTCGTCGCAACGCCGCCTTGTTCGGTTCTTTGTGATGAGGTAACACGATGGATAGAGCAGCTGAGCAATTGATGTTGATTGGCGGAACAGCATTGCTGTATTCGCCGGGCACGGTCGAGGCACAACGCCAGGCCGCTTTTGATTCAATCCTTTACGCACAGTTGGTGGCCAACAAGCACGCCGGTTCACGCATCGACAATTATGAACGCTGGTATGCCGCGTATCGCGAGGCTTACCGCCAATTGGGCTGGATCAAGCTGGCCAGCACACATGACCTCAAGCAGTTGGGGCGACCCGTGCGCAACGCGCATATACAGCCACTTGAAGCCTGGCTGAAAATTCGCTCGTTACGCCATGAGGCCGTGCTGGCGGGAATCAAGTCGGGCCTCGCTCGATCTGCTGAGGGCTTGCGGCACCTGATGAAGTTCAGCGCACACGACCAGGCCCAGTCCTCCACGCTGGTCATCGAACTCGGCGTACTCAAGCCGGGACCGACACTGGACCTGTGCAGCATCTCGATGCAAATCGACCAGCCACTCTCGCTGGTCTCGATGGCGACATTTACGAGCGAACACGTGCTTGATGGCGAAGCCGAGTTCAATGGCGTCTCTCTGGCGTTGGATGAAGGGCGCTTCCAGCACCAGCGTGGTGAATTGCAAGCCTTGATGCAAAGCAAAGACGCACAAGCTGCTTACCGCTTTGACCCTTACGCGCAACCTACAGGAGCAGCATCATGAGTGAAGCCACGTCTGCCGTGATCGGCGCCGGGATCGTTTCCTTTTTGCCAGGCATTGATGCCGCGCAGAAAGACAAGGTGAAGCTGGCCCTGGCGATGGCCGAACGAGCCACCGATACCGCTTACAAGGAGGGGCTGATAAAAGACTGGTTCGCTTATTACCGTAACCAGCTCAAATTCATGGGGTGGGATGCCGTAACGGCCGAGCAGATCCATTGGCCGGACAAGACGCGTACGCAGCAGACGGATCAACTGCTGCAGACGCTGTCCAAAACGGCCGGAGACAGCTTTGCTACATCGGTGAAAGTGTTTATTCAAACATTGCTGAAGAAGCCATCGGTGCTGAAGGAACTTGAGACAAAGGCATTCGAGAGGCAACACTTTCAAGTGTTGGCCTGCGCGCCGGCTGGCAACAACCGGGTTGATATGGTGGTTTACCACGAAGCGGACAAACAGTCTGTTTTCAGTGCAGGGTTCATCAGCCGCAAGCGCAGTCACAAGAATGTGCGTGCGGAACTGGTACGGTTCAATATTCTGGCCTTTGAGAACAGCGTATTGCCAAAAGTCCAGGAAAGCGTCGTCAAGGTGTCCCAGGCGCGCATTCATGACTATGCCATCTAAGGCACCAGATACCCTTTGATCCCGGTAAAAATGATCTGCGCCGCCAGGGCACAGACGAACAGCCCCATCAGACGGCTGACGATCTGCAGGCCCTGGTCGCCAAGGATCCGCTCGATACCGTGCGACAGGTAAAGCACCAGGCCGACGGTAAAGCTGGCCAGCGCGATACTGACGATGGCCAGCAGTTTGTCGTCCCAGTGCGGTTGGCTCACACCCATCACCAAGAGGGCACCGATGGTACCGGGGCCAACCGTCAGCGGAATGGTCAGCGGCACGATCGTCACGTCCTGCTGCACGTTGTCGGCCTGTACCGCCGGCTTGCCCTGCGCCATCCCCAAAGCCGAAATGAACAGCACGCTGCCGGCCCCGATGCGGAAGGCGTCGGCGGTAATGCCGAAAATACCGAAGATCACCCGACCGAACAGGTAGAGCAGCACGCTGGCGACCAGGGCTGCGAAAGCGACCTTCCAGGCCAGTTGCTTGCGCTCCTTGCTGGAGTGGCCGCGGGTCAGGCTGATGAAGCACGACAGCACGAAGAACGGGCTGTAGAGCACGAGCATTTTCAGGTAGACGCTGAACAACTCATGGAGCATGAGCGCTGGTCCTCGGAAACTCAAAAAGGTTGCGCAATTATTGTGGGTGCGGGCCGTATTGATCTGGTGATCAGTGTTCACTGCACGACAGCGTAGTCTAGGAAGTAGGCGCCGGGTCCACCTTGGCTTCCCGGTGATTGGCCCAGTACTGGATCAGTTCGCGCAATTGCGACAGCTCGACCGGCTTGGCCATGTGCCCGTCCATGCCCGCCAGCCGGGCGCGTTCCTTGTGTTCTGTAAGAATGTGCGCGGTCAGTGCCACTACCGGGGTGCGCTGGCGCTGGTTGGCGGTTTCCCACGCACGCAGCTGCTGGGTGGCCGAGAAACCGTCCAGAATGGGCATCTCGCAGTCCATCAGCACCAGGTCATAGCGCTGGTTTTTCATTGCCTGCAGGGCCTCCTCGCCATTGCAGGCGGTGTCGGGCTCAAGGTTGAGCTTGCCGAGCATGCCGCGTATTACCTTGGTCGAAATGCTGTTGTCCTCGGCGACCAGCACGCGGAAGTCGCCTGGCAGGTCCAGTGCCTGCGGGATACCGGGCAGGCTGGCCGGCACCGCCTGATCGCGGCCGCGCTGAGCCAGTTCTTCGGCCAGGGTGGTTTTGAGTGTGTAGCCGGCCACCGGCTTGGCAAGTATCCGTTTGACCCCGGCGTTGCGTGCGATGACCTTGCTCGGTGCATTGCTGATACCGGTGAGCATTACCACCAGAATGTCGTGGTTCAGGCTCGGGTCTTCCTTGATCTTGGCGGCCAGTTGCATGCCGGTCATGCCCGGCATGTTCTGGTCCAGCAGCACGGCGTCGAAGTAGTCACGCAGGTGCGCCTTGGTGCGTAACAGGGCCAGCGCTTCCTTGCCCGAAGGCACCGCGCTGACGTTCATGCCCCAGGCGCTGCATTGTTGCACCAGCACCTTGCGGCAGGTGTCATTGTCGTCCACCACCAGCACGCGGGCATCGCGCAGCGGGCTGTCGAGATCGGTTGGTGGCTGCTCCAGGCGAGAGGGGTCCAGCGGCAGGGTCAGCCACAGGGTGTTGCCCATGCCGGTGCTGCTCTTGATGCCGAACTCGCCCTGCATCAGGCCGATCAGCTGTTTGGCAATGACCAGCCCAAGGTGGCCGCCCAGCTTGTTGCTGGACAGGAAGTGGTGGCTGTGCAGCTCGGCTTGCAACAACGCTTCACGGTCTGCGGCGGCCAACGGTTCGCCGCTGTCCTGCACAGCGATGCGCAGGCGCGGTAGCTCACCCCGTTGGTCCAGTGCCACTACCAGCAGGATTTCGCCCTGATCGGTGTTTTTCAGGGCGTTTTCCAATAGGCTCGACAAGGCCTGGCGCAGGCGTGTCGGGTCGCCACTGATCACTCGCGGTACCTGCGGCTGTGTGAAGCTGATCAGCTCGATGTTCTGCTGCTCGGCCTTGGCGCGGAAGATGGTCAGACAATCCTCGATCAGTGCATTGAGGTCGAACTGCACGTCATCCAGCTCGATCTGCCGGGACTCCAGTTTGGAAATGTCGAGAATTTCGTTGATCAGTGTCAGCAGCTCGTTGCCGGCACTGTGGATGGTCTGCACATAGTCGCGTTGCTTGACTGACAGCGGTGTGCCCAGCAGCAACTCCGTCATGCCCAGCACGCCGTTCATGGGGGTGCGGATTTCGTGGCTGATCTTGGCCAGGAACTCGGCCTTGGCGTTCATTTCGGCATCGCTGGCGGCCAAGGCGCGGCTGGCGCTGAAGCGCTCTTCGCTCATGCGGCGCAGGCGTTCGCTGACTGCCAGGTTGAGCAGCAGGCCGCTGGCCACGGCCAGCCCCAGCAGAATGCACAATAGCCAAGGCGTAGCGGTACGGGTCAGGCCCAGCAGTGCCGGCAGCAGCACCAGGCCACCCAGGTTGAACACCACCATGGCCAGGCTGAACAGCCGGCCGGGTGCATAGCCCCGGTACCAGTGGTAGCTGCTGACCAGCAGCATGCTCACGCTGCCCAGCGCCAGCAAGGCGTAGGTCATCAGGTTGAGGGGCAGGGTGTCGACGAACAGCAGCACCAGCCCGCTGACCCCGACCACCAGCATTTCGCCCTGCAGCAGGCGGTTGATCCGCGGCGAGTTGCACGGGTTGAAGAAGTGCTGGGTGAAATACAGCCCCGCCAGGCCGGCCAGTACCAGTGTCAGGTAGGCGGCCGGGGTTTGCGCGTTGTGCCACACGTGCCACCAAGGGCCGCTGAGGTTCAGCAGGATCAGGCCGCTGAGCAGCATCAGGCTGTGGTAGAGCGCGAGGATCAGGGTGGTGGTGGAGTGGCTGTAGAGGAAGCGGATCAGGTTATGCAGGATCAGCATGACCAAGCCGCCGAACAGCATGCCGAACAGCAGTGGCTGGCTATGGTCCGAGGCGGCTACGGCCGCAGGTTCAAGGCTGATGGCCGGGCGCAACTGGTGCTCGGAGACCAGGCGCAGGTAGATGTCCAGTGGTTGCCTGCTGTTGGGCAGGGGCAGTACATGGTCGCTGCCACGCAGGGTCGGGCTGGCATTGCCGGCCTGGCGCCCGTGGTGCAACTGACGCAGAAGTTGGTCGCCCTGGAGGGCGTATAGGTCAAGCCCAGACAGGTCGGGGGCGAATACCCGAAGCAGTTGCTCCTGGTCGCCTGGTTCCAGGCGGTAGTGCAGCCACAAGGCCTGCTCCGGCGGAGCGGCATCCAGTTCGGCAAGTACCAGCGGGCTGAACTGGTTGCGATAGCGCTCGGAGCGTACATCGCTAAGTTGCAGGTTGGCCTGTTCGTCGAGCAGAACGGTCCAGTCTCCGTCATGCTCGGCTGCAGCCGGTAACATGAAGAGCAAGGTCAGCAAGGTGACGATCAGAGCTGAGGCAATCCGAAGCCGACGCACTACGAAATCCCTTCTTAGCCGATGTGCCGGGTACTAACTATGCGCGGCGCGCCAAGTCGAAGGCAAGGCCCGTGCCGGGCCTTGTCGACGAGCCGGATGCCGTGCGCCGGGCGGTTGACAGCCCCGGGCGGCACGGCGTTCCGGTAGTGCTTACTGCTGGTGTTCACCGCGCTCGCGGGCGATGGCCCGGTAGCCGATGTCAGTGCGGTAGAAACTGCCGTTCCAGCTTACTTCCCTGGCCAGGCGGTAAGCCTGCTGCTGCGCATCGGCAACCGTGCTGCCCATTGCCGTGGCGCACAGCACGCGCCCGCCGTTGGTGACCACTTGGCCGTCCTTGAGCGAAGTACCGGCATGGAACACCTTGCCTTCGATCTTGGCTGCTGCGTCCAGGCCGCTGATCACGTCGCCCTTGGCGTAGTCGCCCGGGTAACCGCCAGCCGCCAGCACAACGCCCAGGCTCGGGCGTGGGTCCCACTGGGCTTCGACCTTGTCCAGCGCCTTGGCGAAGGCGGCTTCGATCAGCAGCACCAGGCTCGACTCCAGGCGCAGCATGACCGGCTGGGTCTCTGGGTCGCCGAAGCGGCAGTTGAACTCGATGACCTTGGGGTTGCCCGCCTTGTCGATCATCAGGCCAGCATAGAGGAAGCCGGTGTAGACGTTGCCTTCCTCGGCCATGCCGCGCACAGTTGGCCAGATCACCTGGTCCATCACCCGCTGGTGCACGTCGGCGGTAACGACCGGGGCAGGGGAGTAGGCACCCATGCCGCCCGTGTTCGGGCCGGTGTCCTGGTCGCCGACGCGCTTGTGGTCCTGGCTGGTGGCCATGGGCAGCACGTTGTGGCCGTCGACCATGACGATGAAGCTGGCTTCTTCGCCGTCGAGGAACTCTTCGATCACCACGCGCGAACCGGCTTCACCGAAGGCATTGCCGGCCAGCATGTCACGCACGGCGGCTTCGGCTTCTTCGAGGGTCATGGCGACGATGACGCCTTTGCCCGCAGCCAGGCCGTCGGCCTTGATCACGATCGGCGCGCCTTTTTCTTGCAGGTAGGCCAGGGCCGGCTCGATTTCGGTGAAATTCTGGTAGTCGGCGGTCGGGATCTTGTGACGCGCCAGGAAGTCCTTGGTGAAGGCCTTGGAGCCTTCCAGCTGCGCTGCACCCTTGGTTGGGCCGAAGCAGTCCAGGCCACGGCTGCGGAACAGGTCGACCACCCCGATGACCAGTGGTGCTTCCGGGCCGACGATGGTCAGGTCGACGTTTTTCTCGGCAAAGTCGGCCAGTTGTTCCAGGGCGCATACGTCGATGGCGACGTTCTCGCACTTGGCTTCAATGGCGGTGCCGGCGTTGCCTGGGGCAACGAAGACTTTCTCCACGCGTGGGTCCTGGGCAACTTTCCAGGCCAGGGCGTGCTCACGGCCGCCGCTGCCGATGATCAAAACTTTCATGTCAAAACCTCGAATTCTTTCGGGCGCAAGGCGAAGCCTCACGCTGTACGAGGTCGCAATGAAGCAGGTAGATGCAAGGCGGGGCCGGTTCCGATGAGCGGAGTTGCCTTCTGGCAATGAGCATCAGCGGAACCGGCCCCAACGCAGCAGATGCCTGCTTCAGTGCGGCCGATTGCCGTAAATCAGTGGCGGAAGTGGCGCATACCGGTGAATACCATCGCGATACCGGCTTCGTCAGCAGCAGCGATGACTTCGGCATCACGCATTGAGCCACCCGGCTGGATCACGGCGCTGATACCCACTTTAGCGGCATTGTCGATGCCATCACGGAACGGGAAGAACGCATCCGATGCCATGACTGCGCCCTGCACCTGCAGGCCAGCATGCTCGGCCTTGATTGCAGCAATACGCGCGGAGTTGACGCGGCTCATCTGGCCTGCACCCACGCCGATGGTCTGGCGCTGCTTGGCGTAGACAATGGCGTTGGACTTGACGAACTTGGCCACTTTCCAGGCAAATACCAGGTCGTGGATTTCTTGCTCGGTCGGGGCCCGTTTGGTGACGATCTTCAAGTCATCGGCGGTGATCATGCCGATGTCGCGGCTTTGTACCAACAGGCCGCCATTGACGCGCTTGAAGTCCCAGCCGGCAGCGCGTTCGGCTGGCCACTCGCCGCATTCCAGCAGGCGTACGTTTTGCTTGGCAGCCACCACGTCGCGGGCAGCCTGGGAAATTTTCGGCGCGATGATCACTTCGACGAACTGGCGCTCGACGATGGCCTTGGCAGTTTCGCCGTCCAGTTCGCGGTTGAAGGCAATGATGCCGCCGAAGGCCGATTCGGTGTCGGTGGCGTAGGCCAGGTCGTAGGCCTTGCGGATGCCGCCTTCGTCTTCAGGCACAACAGCCACGCCGCACGGGTTGGCATGCTTGACGATGACACAGGCCGGCTTGACGAAACTCTTCACGCACTCCAGCGCGGCGTCGGTGTCGGCCACGTTGTTGAACGACAGCTCCTTGCCTTGCAGCTGGATGGCAGTGGAAATGCTCGCTTCGCCTTTTTTGGCTTCTACGTAGAACGCCGCGCTCTGGTGCGGGTTCTCGCCGTAGCGCATTTCCTGGGCCTTGACGAACTGGCTGTTGAAGGTACGCGGGAATTCGCTGCGTGCGGAAGTCGAAAGGGTGTCCTTGGCCTGGTCGATGGTGCCCATGTAGTTGGCGATCATGCCGTCGTAGGCGGCAGTGTGCTCGAACGCCTTGAGCATCAGGTCGAAGCGCTGGGCGTAGGTCAGGCCGCCGGCCTTCAGGCCTTCGACAATGCCGGCGTAGTCGCTGGCGTTGACCACGATGGCGACATCTTTGTGGTTCTTGGCTGCCGAACGGACCATGGTCGGGCCGCCGATGTCGATGTTCTCGATGGCGGTTGGCAAGTCACAGCCAGGCTTGGAAATGGTGGCTTCGAACGGGTACAGGTTGACCGCAACCAGGTCAATCGGCTTGATACCGTGCTCGCTCATGATGGCGTCGTCGGTGCCGCGACGGCCCAGGATGCCACCGTGGATTTTCGGGTGCAGGGTCTTGACCCGGCCATCCATCATTTCGGCGAAGCCGGTGTAGTCGGCCACTTCCACCGCGTTCACGCCGTTGTCCTTGAGCAGCTTGTAGGTGCCGCCGGTGGACAGGATCTCGACACCGAGCTGCTGCAGCTCACGGGCGAATTCGAGGATACCGGTCTTGTCGGAGACGCTGATCAGGGCGCGGCGGACTGGCAGGCGGGTAGTCTGGTCGGTCATTTCGGGTTCCAATAACGCGGTGGAGTCTGCAAAAAAGGCGCCTCTGTTCAGGGAGCCGCCTTTTCTGGTTGGGATTCTGGCTTACAGCAAGTCGTACTGCTTGAGCTTCTTGCGCAGGGTGCCTCGGTTCAGCCCGAGCATCTCGCTGGCCTTGGTCTGGTTGCCCTTCACGTAATTCATCACGCTTTCGAGCAGGGGCGCCTCCACTTCGGAGAGCACCAGGTTGTACACGTCCGTGACGGTCGCGCCTTCCAGGTGGGCGAAGTAGTTGTGCAGCGCCTTCTCGACGCTGTCGCGAAGGGTCTGGCCCTCTTCGCTCGGCGTGTTGAGGTGCTGTTTCAGGTTGGCGTTGTCGCTCACGGGCGTTGTTCCACTCACAAATGTCTCTGTCATCATCGTCATGCGGCCACCCCTTGTCCGTCCTCTGTCCCAAGGCTCTGTCGACGTTCACTGAAAAACGCGCGAACGTTGGCGCACTGCGCTTGTGTGTCTTCCAAAGCGTTGAACCGGGAGCGAAACTCCTTGCCGCCGGGTCGTGTTGCCAGGTACCAGCCAACGTGCTTGCGGGCGATACGTACGCCCATCACATCGCCATAAAAGGCATGCAACGCGGCCAGATGCTCCAGCAGGATGCGTTCCACTTCGTCCAGTTGCGGCGCTGGCAGGTGTTCGCCAGTGCGCAGGTAATGCTCGATCTCGCGAAAGATCCATGGCCGCCCTTGGGCTGCCCGGCCAATCAACAAGCCATCGACCCCGGTGGCATCCAGCACCGCCCGGGCCTTTTCTGGCGAGGTGATATCGCCATTGGCAAAGACCGGGATCGACACCGCTTGCTTGATGGCTGCGATGGTGTCGTATTCGGCTTCGCCGGTGTAAAGATCGGCACGTGTACGGCCATGCACCGCCAGCGCCTGGATGCCGGCCTGTTCGGCAATTTTCGCCACGTTCAGGCCGTTCTTGTTCGCCCGGTCCCAACCGGTGCGGATCTTCAGGGTCACCGGGACGTCCACAGCGCCGACCACGGCGTGGAGGATCTCGCTGACCAAAGCTTCATCTCTCAATAAAGCAGAGCCTGCAGCTTTGTTGCAGACTTTTTTTGCCGGGCAGCCCATGTTGATGTCGATGATCTGGGCGCCCGCTTCGACGTTGGCCTTTGCTGCTGCAGCCATCATCTGCGCGTCACCACCGGCGATCTGCACCGAGCGTGGCTCGGGATCGCCTTCATGGATGCGGCGCAGGCTCGACTTGCGGCTGTTCCACAGGCTCATGTCGCTGGAGACCATCTCCGATACCACCATGCCTGCGCCCAGGCGCTTGCAAAGCGTACGGAAAGGTTGGTCCGTGACCCCGGCCATGGGCGCGAGGATCAGGTTGTTACGTAGTGTGTATGGGCCGATGCGTACCGCCGACATAGGTGATCCCTGTTGTGGGGCCGAATCTTGGAGTTCGAAAAAGGGTGGGCATGATACCCGCTCTCGGTGACCGGATAAAGATGGATTTGGATAAAATCTGAACAGTTGTCGGCTTATGACTTTTGGTATGAGCCAAGATCCGGGTACCGCGCGTACCCTCTGGGAGCGGGCATCCCCGCCTCCACAGGGTTGCTGGCTATTCCGGCGAACGGAAGCTGAGGCTGTAGTTCACGGCCTTCGGCCCCGGGTCGAGGATGTCCAGGGCGATATGGATCGGCGTCTGGCTTGGCATGTCGCCACGCCCGGCCAATTCACCGGACAGGTACTCGCTGGGTTTGAAGCGCCGGCTGGCGATCAGTTGGCCATTGAGGTCGGCAAAACGCAGTTCCAGCAGCGGGAAGGGTTGGGCGAACGGTGCACGGTTGTAAATGATCGCATCGACGATCAGTGCGCCTTTGAAATCCGGGTGGCTGCGCACCACCAGGTTGCTGCTCTTGATTCTTGAGATATCGACGCGGGTCGGTACCTGGCACCCGACCATCGGGCAAATTTGCTGGAAGATCGGCCGGTACTGGTCCTGGCGGGCCATCTCGTCGAAGTGGAACCACACATACTGGAATGCCAGCAGGCCAGCGGCCAGCAGGGTCAGGAAGCCCCACAGCAGGCGTTTGCCCCAGTTGGGTGCGGGTTTTTCCCAGCCCAGTTGCAGTGGGTCGTCGACCACATCGACCAGCGGCTCCTTGCGCAGCGGGCGCTCGGGCTTGCTGGCAAGGCCCGGCTCCAGGCGTTCACCCGGCAGCGGCTCATCAGGGTCATCGTCGCGCGCCGACAGGTGCAGGGCCAGCGGTTCATCATCGCGGGCGCTCAGGCCTTTTTCCGGGATTTCGTCATCGCTGGCGCGCAGCGGTTCGCTGAATGCGGCCTGGTCATCGATTTCGGCTGCGCGGTGTACGGGCGGCTCGTCATCGTTGTCCAGGTCAAGGTTACTGCCCAGTGTCGGCTCGGTGCGTTCGCCGGGTACAGGCTCCAGGTCCAGGTCCAGTTCCAGGGGCTGCGGCTCCAGCACAGGGGCGGGCTCTGCGGGCGTTTTTGGCTCGAAGGGCTCACCGGTGGCGTTGCCGAACAAGTCGTCCGCGTGCTCGTCCGGGCCCGGTTCGTCACGCCGCGCCTGCAGCCCGTCATCCATGTTGGCGGGGCGTGCCTGGGTCGGTTGGCCGCGCCGCTCCAGGCGTGCGAGCTCCTGGTCGAGGTCAAGTGCGTCCAGCGCCTGGGCGGTCAGGGCCCAGTCCTCGTCAGGGGTAATGCTGCGCTCGCGGGGGACAGGCTCGGGCGTGATTGCCGGCGCGGGCACGGGCTCGGCAGGCGCCGCTGGCACAGGCACAGGTGCAGGTACTGGCACCGGCAGCTCAGGTGCGCTGGCACGGTTCTGCTCCAGCAGTTGCTTGGCGGCATTGAACACCTGTAGGCAATGGCCGCAGCGGACTACGCCGCGGGCCACGCTCAACTGGTGGTGGGTGACGCGAAAGCTGGTCTGGCAATGCGGGCACTGGGTGACGAAACTGTCGGTCATGCGGCAATCCGGGAGCTGTGCAGAAGGATATTCTAGGCCCGCTTAGCGGCGGCGACCACTGATGCGCACCCAGCCATCGCGAACGACGATCGGGTCCAGCTCGAAGTCGGCGGCGTAGGCCGCAGCCACGTCCTCACCCTGTTCGGCCAGAATGCCGGACAGCGCCAGCAGGCCACCTGGGCGCACCAGGCCCGACAGCTGCGGAGCCAGCGACACCAGTGGGCCAGCGAGGATATTGGCGACCAGCACGTCGGCCTGCATGGCCGGCATGTGCTCGGGCAGGTACAGCGCCAGCTTCTCATCGGCAATGCCGTTGCGCTGGGCGTTATCGCGCGAAGCTTCGATGGCCTGCACGTCGATGTCGGTACCGACCGCTTCACGCGCGCCCAGCAGTAGCGAAGCGATGGCCAGAATGCCCGAGCCGCAGCCGAAGTCCAGCACCTGGGTGCCTTCAAGTTGCTGGCCGTCGAGCCATTCCAGGCACAGGGCAGTGGTGGGGTGGGTGCCAGTGCCAAAGGCAAGGCCTGGGTCCAGCAGCAGGTTCACTGCGTCCTTTTCCGGGGCGTCGTGCCAGCTGGGCACAATCCACAGGCGGCGGCCGAAACGCATAGGCTGGAAGTTGTCCATCCAGCTGCGCTCCCAGTCCTGGTCCTCGATTACCTCGGCCTGGTGCTGTGGCAGCTCGGCGCCGGTCAGCAGGCGCAGGTGGGCAAACACCTGCTCGGGCTCGGCATCGGCCTCGAACAGCGCCAGCAGGTGGGTGTGCGACCACAGCGGGGTGGTGTTGAGGTCTGGCTCGAAGATCGGTTGATCTTCGGCATCCATGAACGTGACCGAGACGGCGCCTACTTCGAGCAGGGCATCTTCGTAGGTTTCGGCTTGTTCCGGGCTGATGGCCAGGCGTACTTGCAGCCAGGGCATGGCGGGCACCTTTGGTAAATCGACGGGGGCAGCCCTAGGCTGCGCGAAGGCTCGCAGTCTACGCGAGTGCGGAAGATTTGTGGATCGGGGCCGCTGTGCAGCCCATTCGCAGCACAAGGCTGCTCAGGAGCTCGCATACCCCTGCGGGAGCAGCCTTGTGCTGCGAATGGGGCGCATTGCGCCCCCGGGGGTTACATCAGACGAAACAGAGCGAGAGCGACTCAGCTATATAAGCAGGCTTCTCTTCACCCTCGATTTCCAGCGTAGCAATTGCCTTGAGCAGCCATTGCCCCGGCTTCTTCTGCACCACTTCGGCCAGGTCCACCTTCAGCCGCACCTGGCTGTTGACCTTGACCGGCTGGATGAACCGTACGCTGTCCAGCCCATAGTTCACCACCATCTTCAGCCCTTGCGGCAGGACCAGGATGTCCTCGATCAGCTTGGGGATCAGTGACAATGTCAGAAAACCATGGGCGATGGTGCCGCCAAACGGGGTTTCGGCCGCCTTTTCAGGGTCGACATGGATGAACTGAAAATCGCCTGTCGCCTCGGCGAACAGGTTGATGCGCTGCTGATCGATCTTCAGCCAGGCGGAGTGGCCCAGCGCTTTACCAACATACTGCGAAAGCTCTGTAACCGGCACATAGGGCATCGCGGACTCTCCAGGTTGTCAGTTGGTACGAAAGTGCAAGATCAGCACGGCGAACCGTTTCAGTCAAGTTGTCTGTTTTTCGACGAATATCGGTATATCGCTGTGCGTGCTTATAATGGCGGCCGTGCCCGAGGGAGATGCTTATGCTGTTGCGTGGTTTGACCTGGCTGGTGCTGTTCCAGCTGCTGGGGACGGCGATCAACCACTTGTTGGTGCCGTTTCTGCCGGGGCCGATCATCGGCCTGGTGCTGCTGTTGGGCTTCCTCATGGCCCGCGGTGAGGTGGGCAAGCCATTGAACGAGGCGGCCAGCAGCCTGCTGCGCTACCTGCCGCTGTTGCTGGTACCGCCGGCAGTGGGGGTGATGGTGTATGCCAAAGACATCGCCGCCGACTTCTGGGCGATTGCCGGAGCCCTGCTGATCTCCTGCCTGGTGACGCTGGTTTTTGTGGGTGTGCTGATGCAAACGCTCATTCACCGCCAGGGCAAGCGCGAGGAGCGGCCATGATGCCCGATTGGCAAGGCGCGCTGGATGCAGTGGTGCACCATCCTTTGTTTGGTATCGGTATCACGCTCGGTGCCTACCAGGTGGTGCTGGCGGCCTACGAGAAAACCCGCTGGATCTTCCTGCAGCCGGTACTGGTATCGATGTTGCTGGTAATCGGCGTGCTGCTGCTGTGCGGCATTGAATACAGCGAGTATCGCAAGAGCACCGAAATCATGAACATCCTGCTGGGCCCCGCCACTGTGGCGTTGGCCGTGCCGCTCTACCTCAACCTGCGGCGTATCCGGCAGCTGTTCTGGCCCACATTTACTACGCTGGTAATCGGGGGCCTGTTCGCCACGCTCTGCTGCCTGTTGCTAGGCTGGTGGTTCGGTGCAGAACACATGATCCTGATGACCATGGCACCCAAGTCGGTGACCTCGCCAATTGCCATGCTGGTGGCAGAGCAGATTGGCGGTGTGGCGGCGCTGGCGGCAGTGTTCGTACTGATCACCGGGGTGATTGGCGCCATCTTCGGCCCGGCGCTGCTGAGCCGCTTCGGCGTGCATAGCCCTGAGGCGCGCGGCATGTCGCTGGGCGTCACGGCGCATGCGGTGGGGACCTCGGTCGCCCTGCAGGAAGGTGACGAATGCGGCGCTTTTGCCGCGTTGGCGATGAGCTTGATGGGGGTAGCCACGGCAGTGTTCCTGCCGCTGGCGGTCAGCCTGGTAGCTTGAGGAATTGTGATGACACTACCGCTGTTTCCGCTCAATACCGTGCTGTTCCCGGGCTGCTTTCTCGATTTGCAGATTTTCGAGGCGCGCTACCTGGACATGATCGGGCGCTGCATGAAGCAGGGCGAAGGCTTTGGGGTGGTCTGCATCCTGGAAGGTGAACAGGTTGGCAAGGCGCCACCGATGGTCGCTTCGATCGGCTGTGAAGCGGTGATCCGCGACTTTGCGCAGCAGGATAATGGCTTGCTGGGTATTCGCGTTGAAGGGGTGCGGCGCTTCAGTCTGGCAAGCACCGAGGTGCAGAAGGACCAGTTGCTGGTGGGGCAGGTGCAATGGCTGCCGGAGCACGCGGACAGCCCGTTGCTCGATTCCGATGATGACCTGCTGGCGCTGCTGGTGGCGCTGGGTGAGCACCCGATGGTCGAGGCGCTGGACATGCCGCGCCCGGTGGATGGGCGCCAGGCGCTGGCCAACCAGCTGGCGTACCTGCTGCCGTTCATGGAAGAAGACAAGCTGGACCTGCTGACCCTCGACTCGCCGCAGCAGCGATTGGGGGAGATTCAGAAATTGCTGGAGCGGATTCAGGGTGAGCTTTTCGCCTGATCTCTTTGTGCTGCTTGGGCTGGCCTCTTCGCGGGCTTGCCCGCTCCCACAGGTATGTCACTTGCTTCGAGGCAGGTGCAGTACCTGTGGGAGCGGGCAGCCCGCGAAGAGGCCATTAAGGGCGACATCAATATTGGTATCTGAGCAAAGCCTGCGGCAACGCATGCATTGCAAAGAACGCCAGCAGCGCGATACATGCCGGCAACACCAGCCACCACACCCGCAGCGGCAGGGCCGGCAGTGTCTGCTGGCGCTGCGCCACAGTCAGGCTAAGCGCGCATACGCAGCAGGCCAGCAGGGCGCCGGCCAGGATGTCGGTTGGCCAGTGCGCCCCCAGGTACACCCGTGACAGGGCAATCGCCAGCGCCGGAATGCAACCCAGCATCACCCAGGTCAGGCGCATGCGCGGCGGCTGTCCGCGCCCTGCCAGCACTGCCATGACCAGAAAGAACGCAAACGACGCCGAGCTGTGCCCGCTGGGCATGCTGTAGCTGGTCAGTGGGTCGGTCAGCACCTCCGGCCGCGCCCGGGCAAACAGCCATTTCAGTGTACCGTTGGCGATCGCTGTGCCCATCAGCGCGCCAGCGGCAAAAAACGCGTGCCGCCACTGGCGGGCAAGCAGCAGCAGGCCGGTCAGCAGGGCGCCGAGAAACAGTTGCGTGCGGAAATCGCCCAGCCGGGTCACCAGTACCACGGCGCCGTCGATGGCCTGGCTGCGATGCTCCTGCACCAGTGTCATCACGCCCTGGTCGAACTCGTGCAGGTAAGGCCAGCCGAGGAATAGCCCGGCCAAGGCAGCGAAGCTCATGCCGGCGATCAGTCGTGTCCCATGGCGCTGGTCGCGAATGCTGGTGGTCAGGCTAAGGCCGATGATGACCGCCAGGGTGCCGGCGATGATGCCGGCGTCCAGCCAGAAACCTTCCGGCAGCGGCAGGCGCATGGCCGCGCCGGTAGCCCAGCCTGGCAGCAGGTAGGCGACCGACCAGCCGGCGCCGGCCACCAGGCTGACTGCGATGAAGCGCGGCAACGGCATGTCGAACATGCCCGCGACCATTGGCAGCATGGGCCGCAGCGGCCCGATGAACCGCCCTACCAGCAGGCTGGCAATGCCGTAGCGCTGAAAATAGGTCTCTGCACTGCCAATCCATTCCGGGTGGTGGCGCAGTAGCGGCAGGCGGCGAATGTTCTGGTGGAAGTACTTGCCCAGTGTGTACGACACGGCGTCGCCCAAAAGGCCGCCAAGAAAGCCCAGCAGCAACGTTTCGCCCAGGCTGAAGGCGCCACTGCCGGCCAGTACCGCGACAGCAAACAGCAGCACAGTGCCAGGCACGATGATGCCGGCAATAGCCAGGCACTCAATGCAGGCCACCAGGAAAATCGCCAGGCCAAGCCACTGCGGGTTGGCGCTTAGCCAGCCGGTCAGGCTGTCGAGCCATTGGCCCATGTTCAGCTTCCTTGTTCGAGAATGAAGAAGTCACGGCCTTCGACTTGGCCGCGACGTAACGGGTTCCGCGTGCAGAACCGGGCGTACTCGGCGTCGACGAAGCGGTAGGGCAGGTGCTCGTCGCGCCCGTGCGGGATGCCCAGCCTTGCAGTCTGGATAACCCTTGGTACGGCGTTGCCGCAATCGTCCACATACAGCCGCTCGGCATCGAAGCGCTGGGCGTCCCACACTGGCACTTTCAGGCCCAGGGCTCGGCACAGCAGGGTCTGGCCGGCGCACAGGCGTTCATCCGGGCGGAGCTTGCTGCTGGCGTCGGGGTTGTTCAGTTGCATCTGCGCCAGGCTGTCGGGGCCCGAGAGGTCGTCCTGCCAAGGATAGGCAGACTTGATCAGCACCGCGTTGCCCGGCCCGTGGGCGCTGAAGTTCAGCGAGTCGCCGCCGCGGGCGTAGTACATGTAGATGTGCCCGCCATCGAGGAACAGCGCCTTGCGCTTTTCGGTGTAGCCGAGCGAGGCGTGGCTGCCTTTGTCGGTGAGGTAATAGGCCTCGGTCTCGATGATGCGTGCGGCCAGCCACAGGTCGCCGTGGCGGTGGCGGATTACCTTGCCCAGCAGGGCCTTGGCCACGGTCTGGGCGTCACGGTCGAAAAAGCTGTCGGGCAGGGCTGGCATGCGGGCAGTTCGTGGCGGGGGACGCGGGGATGATAGCAATGAATGGCTTAATCTTGGCTGAACCTGTGGGGCGATTGATTGGTATCCATATGTTTCATTGGTAGCGGCTGTCAGGGGTTCGCCTTGATGTGTTTGGTGCCTGTGAAATCGAGCGCCGCGCGGGCGGCGCTCGATTTCACAGGCGCAGACAATCGTGAGACGAACACCCATTTTCTACCATCCGCCACCCGCCGCTGGGCGTACACCTGCGCGGCAGTTATAATCAGCCGATTTCCCCTTCGCCAAGACACCGAACCCATGACTGAGTCCGTTCTTGACTACATGACCCGTTTGGGTCGCGCTGCCCGTGAGGCTTCCCGGGTAATCGGCCGTGCCAGCACCGCGCAGAAAAACCGCGCCTTGCAAGCCGCTGCCGATGCGCTGGATGCTGCCCGTGCGGAACTGACTGCCGCCAACGAGCTGGACCTGGCCGCCGGCCGCGCCAATGGCCTGGAGCCGGCACTGCTCGACCGCCTCGCGCTGACCCCTGCACGTATCGATGGCATGATCACCGGCCTGCGCCAGGTCGCCAGCCTGCCGGACCCGGTTGGTGCCATCCGCGACATGAGCTACCGCCCATCGGGTATTCAGGTTGGCAAGATGCGCGCACCGCTGGGCGTGATCGGGATCATCTACGAGTCGCGCCCGAACGTGACCATCGATGCTGCCAGCCTGTGCCTGAAGTCAGGTAACGCAACCATCCTGCGTGGCGGCTCTGAAGCCATCCATTCCAACCGTGCTATCGCCACCTGCATCCAGCGTGGCCTGGCCGCCGCGGGCCTGCCGGCTGCCGTGGTGCAGGTGGTCGAGACCACCGACCGCGAAGCCGTGGGCGCGCTCATCAGCATGCCGCAATTTGTAGACGTCATCGTGCCGCGCGGCGGCCGTGGCCTGATCGAGCGCATCAGCCGCGATGCCCGCGTTCCGGTCATCAAGCACCTGGACGGCATCTGCCACATCTACGTCAGCCAGCATGCCGACCTGGACAAGGCCTGGAACGTGGCCTTCAACGCCAAGACCTACCGTTATGGCATCTGCGGCGCCATGGAAACCCTGCTGGTCGACCAGCAAGTGGCCGAGCGTTTCCTGCCGGAAATGGCCCGCCGCTTCCAGGAGAAGGGCGTGGAACTGCGTGGCTGCGAGCGTACCCGCGCGCTCATCGAGGCCAAGCCGGCCACTGAAGACGACTGGCACACCGAGTACCTGGACGCGATCCTGTCGATCCGCGTCGTCGATGGCCTGGACCAGGCCATCGAGCACATCAACCACTATGGCTCACACCACACCGACTCGATCATCAGCGAACACCAGGGTGAAGCCCGCCAGTTCATGGCTGAGGTGGACTCGGCGTCGGTCATGCTCAACACTCCGACCTGCTTTGCCGACGGTTTCGAGTACGGGTTGGGTGCGGAAATCGGTATTTCCACCGACAAGCTGCATGCCCGTGGCCCGGTCGGCCTGGAAGGCCTGACCTGCGAGAAGTACGTAGTGATCGGCGACGGCCAGCTGCGCGGTCAGGAGTCCTGCTGAGTTGAGCACGGCCCAGGCAGTCCGGCGCATCGGCATTCTAGGTGGCACCTTCGACCCCGTGCATATAGGCCACCTGCGCAGCGCGCTGGAAGTGGCCGAGTTCATGGGGCTGGACGAACTGCGCCTGTTGCCCAACGCTCGGCCGCCGCACCGCGACACCCCGCGGGTGGCCGCGCAGGATCGCCTGGCCATGGTCCGCGAAGCGGTGCAGGGCGTAGCTTGCCTGAGCGTCGATGCGCGCGAGCTTGAGCGGGACAAACCGTCCTACACCATCGATACGCTGGAATCGATCCGCGCCGAACTGGCCGGCCACGACCAGCTGTTCCTGGTGCTGGGCTGGGATGCCTTCTGTGGTCTGCCGGGCTGGCACCGCTGGGAAGAATTGCTGCAACACTGTCACATCCTGGTGCTGCAACGCCCGGATGCCGACGTAGAACCCCCTGACGAGCTGCGCAACCTGCTGGCTGCGCGCTCGGAGAGCGATCCCGCCGCCATGTCCGGCCCGGCGGGAAATATTTCGTTCGTCTGGCAGACGCCGCTTGCGGTGTCGGCTACACAGATCCGACAGCTGCTGGCCAGCGGCAAATCGGTGAGGTTCCTGGTGCCGGACGCCGTACTGGCCTACATCGAGGCGCACGAACTGTATCGTGCGCCTAACTGACGGTGCCTCTGGCGCCTCATCCAACGAGTTGAACGAGTTTTATATGAGCAAGCAGAAAACCAATGGCATCAGTGGCGAAGAACTGGTCAAACTGACCATTAGCGCTCTGGAAGACGTCAAAGCCCAGGACATCCAGGTCATCGACGTGCGCGAAAAGCACAGCCTGACCGACTACATGATCATTGCCACCGGTACCTCCAACCGCCAGATCAACGCGATGCTGGAAAAGGTCCGTGAAGCGGTCAAGAAACAAGGCGCACAGCCGCTGGGCGAAGAAGGCAAGGGTGACAGCGACTGGGTGCTGCTGGACCTGAACGACGTCATCGTGCACATGATGACCGCCGCTGCCCGCCAGTTCTACGACCTGGAGCGTCTGTGGGCGGGTGCCGAGCAGAGCCGTGCTGCTGATGCCAAGCATCACAGCCCGGAAAACGCCAGCGCCTACTTCGATGACAAGATCAAAGACCGGGAATAAGGAAGCGTCGTGCGTCTGCGCCTGATCGCGGTCGGCTCGCGCATGCCGAAGTGGGTCGAGGAAGGTTGGCATGAATATGCCAAGCGCCTGCCCGCCGAGCTGTCGCTGGAGCTGGTGGAAATCCCGCTGAACACCCGTGGCAAGAATGCCGATGTCGCCCGCCTGATCCGTCAGGAGGGCGAAGCCATGCTGAGCAAGGTTCAGCCTGGGGAACGCATTGTCACCCTCGAGGTCCATGGCAAGCCCTGGAGCACCGAGCAGCTGGCGACCGAGCTGGACCGCTGGCGCCTGGATGCGCGAACGGTGAATTTGATGGTGGGCGGCCCGGAAGGCCTGGCGCCTGAGGTTTGCGCGCGCGCCGAGCAACGCTGGTCGCTGTCGCCGCTGACCCTGCCACACCCGTTGGTAAGGATACTGATCGGCGAGCAGATCTACCGCGCCTGGACCGTGTTGTCCGGGCACCCATACCACAAATGAGCCTGTAAGCAGTCAGATGTCGCAGCCGATCCGCCTCAAGGACCACGAGAAAGACGCCCGCCTGGTGCGCAACCGCGTCGTGGTCGGCGCGGTGGCGATCATGCTGCTTATTTGCGTGCTGATCGCGCGGCTGTACTACCTGCAGATCATCCAGTACGACTATCACTCGACGCTGTCAGAGAACAACCGGGTGCATGTGCAGCCGATCCCGCCGACCCGCGGGCTGATCTTCGACCGCAACGGGGTAATCGTTGCCGACAACCGGCCCAGCTTCAGCCTGTCGATGACCCGCGAACGTGCGGGTAACTGGCAGGAAGTGCTGGATACCATCGTCGAAGTACTGGACCTGACGGCCGACGACCGGGCGCTGTTCGAGAAGCGCATGCGCCAGGGCCGTCGGCCGTTCGAGCCGGTGCCGATCTTGTTCGAACTCAACGAAGAGCAGATCGCCCGGGTGGCGGTGAACCAGTTCCGCCTGCCAGGCGTGGAAGTGGTGGCCCAACTGGTGCGGCATTACCCGCAGGGTGCGCATTTCGCCCATTCGGTGGGTTATGTGGGGCGCATCAACGAGAAAGAGCTGAAAACGCTCGACCCGGTGAACTACAGCGGCACCCACCATATCGGCAAGACCGGCATCGAGCGCTTCTACGAAGACGACCTGCACGGCCAGGTCGGCTACGAAGAAGTCGAGACCAACGCCCGAGGCCGCGTGCTGCGGGTGCTCAAGCGCACCGACCCGAAACCGGGCAAGGACATTGTGCTGAGCCTGGACATCAAGCTGCAGGAAGCCGCCGAGGCCGCCCTGGGTGGCCGGCGTGGCGCAGTGGTAGCACTCGACCCACGCACTGGCGAGGTGCTGGCGATGGTCAGTCAGCCTAGCTTCGACCCCAACCTGTTCGTCACGGGCATCAGCTTCAAGGCCTATGCCGAACTGCGCGATTCGATCGACCGGCCGTTGTTCAACCGCGTGCTGCGTGGCCTGTACCCGCCCGGTTCGACCATCAAGCCGGCGGTGGCCATCGCCGGCCTGGACAGTGGCGTGGTCAATGCCAGCAGCCGGGTGTTCGACCCGGGCTATTACCAACTGCCCAACTATGACCACAAATACCGTAACTGGAACCGCTCCGGCGATGGCTGGGTCGACCTGGACACCGCGATCATGCGTTCCAACGACACCTACTTCTACGACCTTGCGCACAAGATGGGCATCGATCGGCTGTCCAGCTATATGAACAAGTTCGGCATCGGCCAGCGGGTTTCCCTCGACATGTTCGAGGAGTCCGCCGGGTTGATGCCGTCGCGCGAATGGAAGCGTGCCACCCGCCGTCAGGCCTGGTTCCCCGGTGAAACACTGATTCTCGGCATTGGCCAGGGCTATATGCAGGCCACGCCGCTGCAACTGGCCCAGGCCACTGCGCTGATCGCCAACAAGGGGGTGTGGAACCGCCCGCACCTGGCCAAGACCATCGAAGGCCAGCAGCCTGTGGACGACAACCCTATGGAAAACATCGTGCTGCGTGACAAGTCCGACTGGGCCAAGGTCACCCATGGCATGGAGCAGGTAATGCACGGCGCCCGCGGCACTGCGCGCAAGGCTGCCGCCGGTGCCCAGTACCGCATTGCCGGCAAGAGCGGTACCGCCCAGGTGGTGGCGATCAAGCAAGGCGAGAAGTACGACCGCAACAAGCTTCAGGAGCGCCACCGCGACCACGCCCTGTTCGTCGCCTTTGCGCCGGCCGAAGCCCCGAAAATCGTGGTATCGGTGATGGTCGAGAACGGTGAGTCCGGCTCGGGTGTCGCTGCGCCCGTGGTACGCCAGATCATGGACGCCTGGCTGCTCGACGAAAATGGCCGGCTCAAGCCCGAGTTCGCGCCTGCCACCGTTACCCAGGAATCGGCCCTGTGATGAACAATTTCGATCGCATGCTCTCCAGTGAGGATGTGATGCGTCGGCGCGCCAGCTTTCTGCAGCGTATCCATGTCGACGGCCCCTTGCTGATCATTCTGCTGACCCTTGCGGCCGGCAGCCTGTTCGTCCTGTATTCGGCCAGTGGCAAGAACTGGGACCTGCTGCTCAAGCAGGCCACCTCGTTCGGCATAGGCCTGGTGTCGATGTTCGTCATCGCCCAGCTGGAGCCGCGCTTCATGGCCCGCTGGGTGCCGCTGGCGTACTTGACCGGGGTGCTGTTGCTGGTGGTGGTGGACGTGATGGGCCACAACGCCATGGGCGCCACGCGCTGGATCAACATCCCCGGGGTGATCCGCTTCCAGCCCTCGGAATTCATGAAGATCATCATGCCTGCGACCATCGCCTGGTACCTCTCCAAGCGCACCTTGCCGCCCCACCTGAAGCACGTGGCGATCAGCCTGGTGCTGATTGGCGTGCCGTTCATCCTGATCGTGCGCCAGCCCGACCTGGGCACGGCGCTGCTGATTCTCGCCTCCGGCGCCTTTGTGCTGTTCATGGGGGGCCTGCGCTGGCGCTGGATCCTCAGTGTGCTGACGGCGGCGGTGCCAGTGGCGGTGGCGATGTGGTTTTTCGTCATGCACGACTACCAGAAGCAACGGGTACTGACCTTCCTCGACCCGGAAAGCGACCCGCTGGGCACGGGCTGGAACATCATCCAGTCGAAGGCGGCGATCGGCTCGGGCGGGGTGTTCGGCAAGGGCTGGCTGCTCGGCACCCAGTCGCACCTGGATTTTCTGCCGGAAAGCCACACTGACTTCATCATCGCCGTACTGGGCGAGGAGTTCGGCCTGGTCGGCATCTGCCTGTTGCTGATCGTCTACCTGTTGCTGATCGGCCGTGGCCTGATGATCACCGCCCAGGCGCAGACCCTGTTCGGCAAGCTGCTCGCGGGCAGCCTGACCATGACTTTCTTTGTGTACGTGTTCGTCAATATCGGGATGGTCAGCGGCCTTCTGCCTGTGGTGGGCGTGCCGCTACCCTTCATCAGCTATGGCGGAACATCGTTGGTGACGCTGCTGTCAGCGTTTGGCGTTTTGATGTCGATCCACACGCACCGCAAATGGATCGCGCAGGTTTGAATAAGGTGAAGAATTTCATGCAAGCAGTGCGTAACTGGGCTGCCCGTTGTGCGCCGTGGATTGGCGCGGTGGGCCTGTTCGGCGCTGTACAGCTGGCCCATGCCGGCGATTATCAAGGCTCACCGCAGGTGGCCGAGTTCGTTGGCGAAATGAGCCGCGACTATGGTTTTGCCCCGGAGCAGTTGATGAGCGTGTTCCGTGAAGTGCAGCGCAAGCAGTCGATCCTCGACGCCATCTCGCGCCCGGCCGAAAAGGTCAAGCCGTGGAAGGACTACCGGCCGATGTTCCTCACCGACGCGCGCATTGCCCGTGGTGTGGACTTCTGGCGCCAGCACGAAGCCGTGCTGGCCCGTGCCGAGCAGGAATACGGCGTGCCGGCGCAGTACATTGTTTCGATCATCGGTGTGGAAACGTTCTTTGGTCGCAACACCGGCAACTACCGGGTGATCGATGCGCTGTCGACGCTGGGCTTCGACTACCCGCCGCGGGCCGAGTTTTTCCGCAAGGAACTGCGCGAGTTCCTGCTGCTGGCCCGTGATGAACAGCTCGACCCGCTGACGCTCAAAGGCTCCTATGCCGGCGCCATGGGCCTGCCGCAGTTCATGCCGAGCAGTTTTCGCAACTACGCGGTGGACTTCGACGGCGATGGCCACATCAATATCTGGAATAACCCGGACGATGCCATCGGCAGCGTCGCCAGCTACTTCAAGCGCCATGGCTGGGTGGCGGGCGGGGGCGTGGTCAGTCGCGCCTGGGTGGACGGTGCAGGTGCCGAGCAAGGCCTGACCACCGGTATCGAGCCGGTGAAAACGGTAGGGGAGTTGCGCGCGCTTGGCTGGTCGGTTCATGATTCGCTGCGCGATGATCTGCCGGTTACTGCCTTCCGCCTTGAGGGCGACAATGGTCCCGAGTACTGGGTTGGCCTGAAGAACTTCTACGCGATCACTCGCTACAACCGCAGCGTGATGTATGCCATGGCGGTGCATCAGCTTGCGCAACAGCTGGTTCAAGCACGGGGCGTCAAGTAATGCGCGCAATCATCTCTGCCAACTCCTTCAAACTGCTGACCTGCCTCGCCGTTGGCGTGGTGCTGGCCAGCTGTTCATCCAGCCGCCCGACCCCGCAAAGCAGTGGCAACGTGGTGCGTACCCAGCCGGGGCTGGACATCAACCGGGCCCACAAGGACGGCGCGCCCTGGTGGGACGTGGATGTGAACAAGATCCCCGATGCCACGCCGACCGTGCACACTGGCAACTACAAGGCCAACCCCTACACGGTGCTGGGCAAGACGTATTACCCGATGCAGGACTCGCGCAATTACCGCGCCGAGGGCACCGCATCGTGGTACGGCACCAAGTTCCACGGCCAGAACACTGCCAACGGCGAGCTGTACGACCTGTATGGCATGAGCGCGGCGCACAAGACCCTGCCGCTGCCGGCCTACGTGCGGGTGACCAACCTGGCCAACGGCCGTAGCGTGATCCTGCGGGTGAATGACCGTGGCCCGTTCTATTCCGACCGTATTATCGACCTGTCCTACGCGGCGGCGAAAAAGCTCGGCTATGCCGAGACCGGCACCGCGCATGTGCGCGTCGAGGGGATCGACCCGCAGCAGTGGTGGGCCCAGCGTGGGCAGACGCCGCCGATGGTGCTGAAAGAGCCGCAGGTGGCCCAGACCCAGGCGATCCCGGCCAGTACCGGGCGTGTCGAGCAATGGACTCCGCCGGCACAGCAGCATGCGGCGCCGGTGGTGCCGGTGCAGGTGGGTGGCAACAATGTGCCTGGCGGTGCGGGTGGCAGCTTCCTTCAGGTCGGCGCCTTCGCCAACCCGGATGCCGCCGAGCTACTGCGCTCCAAACTCAGCACCATGGTCAATGCACCGGTGTTCATCAGCTCGATCGTGCGTAACCAGCAGACCCTGCACCGCGTGCGCCTGGGGCCGATCGGCAGCCAGGGCGAGATCCAGCAAGCACAAGACAGCATCCGCCTGGCGAACTTGGGGCAGGCCAAGCTGGTCACAGCAGACTGACCGCGTCGTCTTCTTCGCGGGCACACCCGCGCCCACAGGGGTATGCGACACCCTGTGGGCGCGGGCGTGCCCGCGAAGAAGGCAACACCAAACTGTCGGTTTTGTCATGAATTGCCGGGCGCGGCCATGTACAATGACGGCTTTTGCCCGCAGCGACATAAAGCCGCACGTTCGCGGGCCAGGCCAACGGCCATAAAACTAGACTGACTGGCGCTGGGCACATGATCTTGCCCAGGGAACATCTCAGACCATTAGCGATTTTCGAGAGACGGATGAACATCACCAACCTTGCCAAACGACTTTGCCTGCCTGTACTGCTGATGATCACGCCTGCCGCCTTCGCGGCAGAGCAGATGACGCCGGCGCCACCGCAACTGGCAGCCAAGTCCTACGTACTCATGGACGCGTCCAGCGGCAACGTGCTGGTCGAGAACAACGGTGACGAGCGCCTGCCGCCAGCCAGCCTGACCAAGCTGATGACCGCCTACATCGCCACCCTGGACATCCGCCGCGGCCAGATCGGTGAGAACGACCCGGTTACCGTCAGCGAAAACGCCTGGCGTACTGGCGGTTCGCGCATGTTCATCAAAGTCGGTAGCCAGGTGACTGTCAGCGACCTGCTGCATGGCATCATCATCCAGTCCGGCAACGACGCCTCGGTCGCTTTGGCCGAGCACATCGCAGGCAGTGAAGATGCCTTCGCCGACATGATGAACAAAACGGCTGCCGACCTGGGCATGAGCAACAGCCACTTCATGAACCCCACCGGCCTGCCGAACCCGGAGCATTACTCGTCGGCGCATGACATGGCGACCCTGGCCCGTGCGATCATCACCGTCGATCCGGCCCACTACGCCATCTACTCGCAGAAAGAGTTCTTCTGGAACAACATCAAGCAGCCTAACCGCAACCTGCTGCTGTGGCGTGACAAGACCGTCGATGGCCTGAAGACCGGCCACACCGACGAAGCGGGCTACTGCATGGTGGCTTCGGCTGTTCGCGATGGCCAGCGCCTGATCGCCGTGGTGTTTGGCACCAACAGCGAGCAGTCCCGTGCTGCCGAGACCCAGAAGCTGCTGACCTACGGCTTCCGCTTCTTCGAAACCCAGACCTTCTACCAGAAAGGCACCGAGCTGACCCAGGCCCCGGTCTGGAAAGGCGCCACCAGCCAGATCAAGGCTGGCCTGGCTGACGACCTGACCATGACTATGCCTAAAGGCCAATTGAAGCGTCTGCAAGCTTCGATGACCATGAACCCGCAGCTCACCGCGCCAATCGCCAAAGGTGACGTGATCGGCAAAGTGGAAGTCAAACTGGACGAGAAAGTGGTTCACAGCGCCGACCTGATCGCCCTTGATGGCGTCGAGGAAGGTGGTTTCTTCCGCCGTATGTGGGATAGCATCCGTCTATTCTTCTTCGGGTTGTTCAACTGATACGTGACCTGCATGCCCCCGCGTATCTAGCGGGGGCGTTGTTGTTGCCACGGCTTACGAGGCCGTTTCCGCCATGAGCGAACCAGACGTCAAGTCGCACAAGATCGAATTCCCTTGCGCTGATTACCCGATCAAGGTAATCGGCGATACTGTTGTCGGCTTCAAGGACACGGTGATCGAGATTCTCAGCAAGCACGCCAAGGTCGACCTTTCCACGCTGGCTGAACGCCAGAGCAAGGAAGGCAAGTACACCACCGTGCAATTGCACATCGTTGCCACCAGCGAAGATCAGCTGCACGATATCAACAGCGCCCTGCGCGCTACCGGCATCGTGAAAATGGTGCTCTGATGTCCGCCTGTCTCGGTTTTCGCGAGCTTGGCCTGCAGCCCTATGAACCGGTGCTGGAGGCCATGCGTCGCTTTACCGAGCAGCGCAGCCCGTGCAGCCAGGATGAAATCTGGCTGGTCGAGCACCCCGCGGTCTTCACCCAGGGCCAGGCCGGCAAGGCCGAGCACCTGCTGGTACCGGGCGACATCCCGGTGGTGCAGACCGACCGCGGTGGCCAGGTGACCTACCATGGCCCCGGTCAGCAGGTGGCCTACCTGCTGCTGGACGTGCGCCGGCTGGGCTTTGGCGTACGCGAGCTGGTCAGCCGTATCGAACAGGCCTTGATCGGCCTGCTCGCCAGTTACGACGTGCAGGCATCGGCCAAGCCCGATGCTCCTGGCGTCTATGTCGATGGAGCGAAGATCGCCTCCCTCGGCCTGCGAATTCGCAACGGCCGTTCGTTCCACGGCCTTGCCCTGAACGTGGACATGGACCTTGCGCCATTCCGCCGAATCAACCCCTGCGGCTATGCGGGGCTGGCCATGACCCAGCTGCGCGATCTGGCAGGTCCGATCGAACTCGACGAGGTCAGGACAAGGCTGCGCGGACAGCTGGTCAAGCACCTCGACTACGCTGAGCAGACGACCCTCACGGGCGGAATCGACTGAATATGACAACTGTGCAAGAAGCCGTGCCGAACCTGATATCTACCCAGGATGTCACCCCGCGCCAAGCGCCGAAGAAGGTGGAAGCTGGGGTCAAACTGCGTGGCGCCGACAAAGTCGCGCGCATCCCGGTAAAGATCATCCCTACTGACGAACTGCCGAAAAAGCCTGACTGGATCCGCGTGCGTATCCCGGTGTCGCCTGAGGTAGACCGTATCAAGCAACTGCTGCGCAAGCACAAGCTGCACAGCGTATGCGAAGAGGCCTCCTGCCCGAACCTGGGCGAGTGCTTCTCCGGTGGTACCGCCACCTTCATGATCATGGGTGACATCTGCACCCGCCGCTGCCCGTTCTGCGACGTTGGCCATGGCCGACCTAAACCGCTGGACCTGGACGAGCCGAAGAACCTGGCTGTCGCCATTGCCGACCTGCGCCTGAAGTACGTGGTGATCACCTCGGTAGACCGCGACGACCTGCGTGACGGCGGTGCCCAGCACTTTGCCGACTGCATCCGCGAAATTCGCGCGCTGTCCCCGGGTGTGCAGTTGGAAACCCTGGTGCCGGACTACCGTGGGCGAATGGATGTTGCGTTGGCGATCACTGCGCAAGAGCCGCCAGATGTGTTCAACCACAACCTTGAGACGGTGCCGCGCCTGTACAAGGCCGCGCGTCCGGGTTCGGATTACGACTGGTCGCTGGACCTGCTGCAGAAATTCAAGCAGATGGTACCGCACGTACCGACCAAGTCGGGGCTTATGCTTGGCCTGGGTGAGACTGACGAAGAGGTGATCGAGGTCATGCACCGCATGCGCGAGCATGAAATCGACATGCTCACCCTCGGCCAGTACTTGCAGCCATCGCGTAGCCACCTGCCGGTGCAACGTTTCGTTCACCCGGACACCTTCGCCTGGTTCGCCGAGGAAGGTTACAAGATGGGCTTCAAGAACGTCGCCTCTGGCCCGTTGGTGCGTTCTTCGTACCATGCTGACCAGCAAGCTCACGAAGCCAAGATCAAGCTCTGAACCAAAGAGCAGAGCCACGTATGCCGATGCACGCCGACAGGCGGCGTCGGCATTTTTATTTGCGCCCCACGCGCTGCTAGGAGCTGCGATGAATTGCGCCGAAACCCTCCAACCCAGCCTGCCAGCTGCGCTGCCGGCTAACGCCTGCTTTGCCATTGTCGCGCCGGCGGGCGCGGCGCGTCTGGATACGCACAAGGTCAGCCAGTGGTTCGCTGACCGCGGTTACCGTTGCCGTATCTACCCGGGTGCCCTGCAGGCGCAGGGCTATTTGGCGGGACCGGATCAACAGCGCCTGCAGGACCTGCATGACGCGTTTGCCGACCCGGCCATCGACGCCATCCTCTGCATGCGCGGCGGCTACGGCAGCATGCGCTTGCTCGGCCAGCTCGACTTCGAGCTGATTCGGCGCAACCCCAAGCCGTTGATCGGCTACAGCGACATTACCGCGCTGCACACGGCGATCTACCGGCATAGCGGGCTGGTTACCTTCCATGGGGGGATGCTCAATGCCGACCTGCTGGGCGCCAAGTTGCCGCCGACCGAGTCATCGTTGCTGGCGCAGCTGGGCGGGCACGTACGGGCAGGCGAGCAGCTTGTGCACCCGGCGGGCTATGCCTTGAGCAGTGTGTTGCCGGGTGTGGCCAGCGGCCCGCTGCTGGGCGGCAACCTGTCGATGCTGGGTGCGACCATGGGGACGCTTGCCGAGCTGGAGACCCAGGGCTGCATCTTGTTCATCGAGGACGTCAACGAGCCGTTGTACCGGGTCGACCGGCTGCTGACCCAGTTGCGCCTGGCGGGCAAGCTGGAGGGGGTGAAAGGCGTGCTGGTGGGGGACTTTGCCGGGATTACCACGGCGGCGTTGGCGCCGTTGCTGGAGGAGACCTTCGCGCCGCTGGGTGTGCCGGTGCTGGCGGGGTGGCGCAGTGGGCATTGCGACCCGAATGTGTGCTTGCCGCTGGGGGCTCGGGTCAGGCTGGACAGTGATCGGCAGAGCCTGGTGCTGGAGCAGGACCTGTTCAAGGTTTGAGGTTGTCGGGGCTGCTTTGCAGCCCATCGCGGCACAAGGCCGCTCCTACAGGGGATTGCGATACCTTGCAGTTACGCGGTTGGCTGTAGGAGCGCCCCCAGCATTCTCATTGCTGACGCAGGCTCTCAAGCAGCTTGTGGGTCGGGTAGCCATCTGCTGGCCACCCCAGCCCCTGCTGGGCAGTGCGAATGGCCTTGCGGGTATTGGCTCCGATGATGCCATCGGCATTCCCGGCCTCATGCCCACGGCTGTTCAACAAGTTCTGCAACTCCATGCGCTCGCTGCGACTCAACGGCAGGTCTTCTTTCGGCCAACTGCCGGCAATGAAGCCCCAGCCGCTGAAGCGGTCCCCCAGCAGGCTTACCGCCAGTGCGTAGGACGAAGAGTTGTTGTACTTCAGAATGGCGCGGAAGTTGTCCAGTACCAAAAACGCCGGCCCGCGGGCGCCAGCCGGCAGCAGCAGGGCGGCTGACAGCTGGTTGCTGTTGGCGGGCAACTGCGTGCCTGCAGGCAGTTTCACGCCCATTGCCAGCCACTCGCTCACCGGTTTGCGCAGCGCGCCATCGGCTTGCCAGAAATCGAAACCAGCTGGCACTTGTACCTCGAAGCCCCATGGCTGACCACGCTTCCAGCCCGAGCTTTGCAGGTAATGCGCCGTCGAGGCCAGGGCATCCGGTGTGCTGTTCCAGATGTCGCGGCGGCCATCACCGTCGAAGTCCACGGCATGGGTGTTGTAGGTGGTGGGGATGAACTGGGTCTGGCCCATGGCGCCCGCCCACGAGCCACGCATGGCCTCGGGCTGGATGTCGCCATGCTGGATGATCTGCAGCGCGGCGATGAGCTGGTCCTGGGCGAACTGCGGGCGACGGCCCTCATAGGCCAGCGTGGCCAGCGAGCGAATCACCGACTTGTTGCCCTGGAACTGGCCAAAGTTGCTTTCCATGCCCCACACCGCGACCAGCACCTGGCGATCCACGCCATAGCGTTGTTCGAGGCGGGTCAGCAGCTCGGCGTTCTGCTCCAGCAGCTTCTTGCCGTTGCGTACCCGCAGAGGCGACAGGGCGCCGTCGAGGTATTCCCACACCGGGCGGGTGAACTCAGGCTGGCTGCGGTCGGCCTTGATCACGTCCATGTCGGGGGTGACGCCGAGGAAGGCACTGTCGAACGTGCTCGGCGAGATGCCGGCTTGCAGGGCTTGCTGGCGGAAGCCTGCCTGCCACTGGGCGAAGGTTTGCAGAGGCTGGATTTCAGTGCTGACGTCGGGCGTTGTGCCGGGCACAGTCACCACTGGAGCGGGTTGGGCAGGGGCCAGCGGCAGTGCGTCGGCAGCGGTGGGCTTTTCCGCGCAGGCCACAAGCAGGATGAAGCTGGAGGCCGCGATCAGCTGGCGGGTTTCCCAACGGGGGATAAGACGGAAGAGCATGCACAGATCCAGAATTGCAGGTCAGGTGACGACCATACCATGCCTGCGCTTGCGATGCTTTCATGCTGCCAAAAAGTAGGAAGCCTCCCAATCTCTCGATTGGAAGGCTTCGCGGCGGTAGCTGCCTTTGCCCTTGTCCGGTCGTTCCTGGCGGCAGCGGAACAGGGGTTGGGCAACGATGGACTTGGCCTTGTTGGGGCCGTGCTTTTTCGGCTTTTTGCTCATGGCGGGCTTCCCGGTTTGGGTGGGGTTTCGGGGCGCACTGTAGGGCTTGGGCTGCGGGGGAGCCAATTGATTGTGTTTATGGCTGGGATCTTAGGGCCGCTTCGCGGCCCCGGCTATTCCGGAGGTAGCGCCAGGCGCTGGCCTGCCATCAACAGCGACAAGCGCGCAAGACCGGTCCAGGGCGAGCCCTCGGCCTGGCCCTTGATCTGCGCATCGATACGCTGGGCATCCTGCAGCAACTGTGCCCAGCGTCGCGCCGACAAGCGTTGCAGGGCTTTGCTGACCAGCGGTCGGCGTTTGTCCCAGATCGGCGGGCGGGCCTGGCTGAAGGCCTTGTCCAGCGGCACCCCCTGGCTGAACTGTTGGGCCAGCCCGGCCAGTTGGCGCAACTCGCGAGCCAGGGCCCAGAGGATCACTGGCGGTTCCACGCCTTCACCACGCAAGCCCTCGAGCATGCGCAGGGCATGTGCTGCTTCGCCATTGAGAATGGCGTCGACCAGGCCGAAGACATCGAAGCGGGCGCTGTCGGCGACGGCGGCCTGCACGGTTTCCACGGTGATCGGGTTGCCATCGGCGAGCAGCTTGAGCTTTTCGATTTCCTGCGCGGCGGCCAGCAGGTTGCCTTCCACGCGCGCAGCGATCAGGTCGACAGCGTCACGTTGCGCCGACAGGCCGGCTTGCTGCAGCCGCTGGTTGATCCACTGCGGCAGCTGGTGCACATCCACCGGCCAGATCTGGATGAACTGGCAGTGCGCACCCTCGATCAAGGCCTTGCCCCACTTGGTCTTCTGCGCACTGCCGTCCAGCTTGGGCAGGCTGACCAGCAGCAAGGTGTCTTCGGCAGGGTTGGCGCAGTATTCGATGAGCGCAGCGGCGCCTTTGTCACCGGGCTTGCCCGAGGGCAGGCGCAGTTCCAGCAGGCGGCGCTGGGCGAACAGCGACAGGCTGGCGCCAGCCTGGAGCAGGGTGCCCCAGTCGAAGTTGGCGTCTGCACTGAATACCTGGCGTTCGTCGAAGCCTTGCTGGCGTGCCGCGTTACGGATGGCGTCAGCGGCTTCCTGGCACAGCAGCGGGTCGTCGCCGCTGACCACGTAGACCGGTGCCAGGGCGCCTTGCAGGTGCTTGTTGAGTTGGGCGGGGGCGAGTTTCATGGGAAACAGGTGAGGCACCCGAGGGTGCCCCACGCGGGCTTAGTTGCCCGGCACTTCCAGCGGCGACTGCTGAGGCGTTTCGGCCTGCTGTCGGCGAGCGGCCTCCAGTGCGTCGGCTTCGGCCTTGGCACGCTCGTCGGCCTTGCGCTGCAGCTCGTCCAGCTGGGACGGGCTCAGCATCTGCAGGCGGACAACCATGGCGTTGACCAGGTCGCGGCGCATTTCTTCACGGGCGCGGTTGGCTTCCTGCTCGGAACCGGTGACGTTCGAGCCGTCACGCACGTAGATCTTGCGTACCTGCAGCTTGTCGCTCAGCAGCTCCAGGTTGTTCAGGCCCTGGATGCTGTAGCTCAGATCGGTGGTCAGCTCGTACTCGGCGGTACGGTTGCCGCTGTTGTAGGTTGCCGAGCGCTCGCGCTCCTGCTCGTTGGTCAGCACCAAGCGGTAAGGCGCGCCAGCATGCACGTTGACACCGCTCCGCTCTAGTACCTTGCGCAGCTCGACCACTGTCGGGCCGTAGGCATTGCGTGCACTGACATCCATTTCCTTCACACTCAGCTCGGTAGAGCCGGTGCCGCGCAGCTGGAAACCGCAGGCGCTGAGCATGACCGCCAGGCCGATTACCAGCAAATTGCGTTTGATCATGTTGTTGCTCCCTTGTGGGCCTGTTCCGCCCACCCGCAGCCACTGCGGGTGGGCGTTTTCATCAGTTGGCGACGATGTTGACCAGCTTGCCCGGTACCACGATGACCTTGCGGATGGTGAGGCCATCGATGAAGCGCAGGACATTCTCGTTGCTGCGGGCGGCGGCTTCGACTTCTTCGCGGCTGGCCGCGGCAGGCATCTCGACCTGGCCGCGCAGTTTACCGTTGACCTGAACCACCAGGGTAACGGTGTCCTGCACCAGTGCCTGTTCGTCGACGCTCGGCCAGGCGGCATCGATCACCGACCCTGCATGGCCGAGGTGCTGCCACAGCGCGTGAGAAATGTGCGGGGTGATCGGTGCCAGCAGCAGGGTGACGGCTTCCAGGCCTTCCTGCAGCAGGGCGCGGTCCTGTTCGCTGGCCTGAGGGGCCTTTTCCAGCACGTTCATCACGGTCATCACCTGGGCGATGGCAGTGTTGAACTTGTGGAACTGGCCTACATCGGTGCTGGCCTGCTTGATGGCTGCGTGGATGGCGCGGCGGATGACCTTCTGTGCGTCGTCCAGGGCAGCGATATCCAGCTTGCCCGGCAGGCCTTGGCTGACGTGAGCCTGGGCCAGGCGCCAGACACGGCGCAGGAAGCGGCTGGCACCCTCGACGCCGGAGTCGGACCACTCCAGGCTCATGTCGGGCGGCGAGGCGAACATCATGAACAGGCGGCAGGTGTCGGCGCCGTAGGCTTCGATCATCGATTGCGGATCGACGCCGTTGTTCTTCGACTTCGACATCTTCTCGGTGCCGCCGATTTCCACCGGCAGGCCGTCGGTCTTCAGGCGGGCGCCGATGATCTTGGCCTTGGCATCGCGCTCGATCTCGACATCGGCCGGGTTGAACCAGTCCTTGCCGCCATTGCTGGCCACGCGGTAGTAGGTTTCGGCGACCACCATGCCCTGGGTCAGCAGGTTCTTGAATGGCTCGTTCGAGGTGACGAGGCCTTCGTCGCGCATCAGCTTATGGAAGAAGCGCGCATACAGCAGGTGCAGGATCGCGTGTTCGATACCGCCGATGTACTGGTCTACCGGCAGCCAGTGGTTGGCGGCTTTCGGATCGACCAGGCCCTTGTCGTAGTTCGGCGAGGCATAACGGGCGAAGTACCAGGACGATTCGACGAAGGTGTCCATGGTGTCGGTTTCGCGCTTGGCTGCAGTACCGCATTTCGGGCAGCTGCATTCATAGAACTCAGGCATGCGCGCCAGTGGCGAACCGGCGCCGTCCGGCACCACGTTCTCGGGCAGGGTGACCGGCAGTTGGTCTTCCGGCACCGGCACGTCTCCGCAGGACGGACAGTGGATGATCGGGATCGGGCAGCCCCAGTAGCGCTGGCGGCTGATGCCCCAGTCGCGCAGGCGGAACTGGGTACGCGACTTGCCCAGTTCCTTGCGGATCAAGGCGGCTTCGATGGCGTCGAATGCACCGGCGAAGTCCAGGCCGTCGAACTCACCGGAGTTGATCAGCTGGCCGTGCTCGCCATAGGCGGCCTGCCATTCGTTGCCGACTTCATCACCAGCGCTGGTGCGCACCACGGCCTTGACCGGCAGCTTGTACTTGTGGGCGAACTCGAAGTCGCGCTCGTCGTGGGCCGGCACGGCCATTACCGCGCCATCGCCGTAGTGCATCAGCACGTAGTTGGCGACCCATACCGGCAGCTTCTCGCCGGTCAGCGGGTGCTCGACCAGCAGGGAAGTGGCCATGCCCTTCTTCTCCTGGGTGGCCATGTCGGCTTCGGCAACGCTGCCGCTCTTGCACTCGTCGATGAACGCCTGCAGCGCCGGGTTGCCCTGGGCAGCCTGGGTGGCCAGCGGGTGCTCGGCGGCAACGGCGACGTAAGTCGCGCCCATCAGTGTGTCCGGGCGGGTGGTGAAGACCTTCAAGGTGCCTTCGTGGCCGATGCTGGCCTGGTCGTACGGGAACTGTACTTCCATGCCGCGCGACTTGCCGATCCAGTTGCGCTGCATGGTCTTGACCTGCTCAGGCCAGCCCGGCAGCTCGTCGAGGCTTTCCAGCAGCTCGTCGGCGTAGTCGGTGATGCGGAAGTAGTACATCGGGATTTCGCGCTTCTCGATCAGCGCGCCCGAACGCCAGCCACGGCCGTCGATGACCTGCTCGTTGGCCAGTACGGTCTGGTCCGCCGGGTCCCAGTTCACGGTACCGTTCTTGCGGTAGATGATGCCTTTCTCGAACAGGCGGGTGAACAGCCACTGCTCCCAACGGTAGTAGTCGGGCTTGCAGGTGGTCACTTCACGTGCCCAGTCGATGGCCAGGCCCAGGCTCTTGAGCTGGGTCTTCATGTAATCAATGTTTTCGTAGGTCCACTTGGCCGGGGCGACGTTGTTTTTCATCGCCGCGTTTTCCGCGGGCATGCCGAAAGCGTCCCAGCCCATCGGCTGCAGGACGTTCTTGCCCAGCATGCGCTGGTAGCGGGCAATCACGTCGCCGATGGTGTAGTTGCGCACGTGGCCCATGTGTAGCTTGCCGCTCGGGTACGGGAACATCGATAGGCAATAGTAGGTGTCTTTGCCTGGCTGTTCGGTAACAGCGAACGATTGTTGCTCGTCCCAGAAGTTCTGGGCGGCGGCTTCGATATCACGGGGCGTGTATTGTTCGTGCATGGCTACTTTTGGCTGAGAGAGAAGAGACCTTGTTCCAGGCAGCGGAACCTCGCTGCAACCGGTACTCCGGTGTCGTTTAGAGTGAACGCCGTAGCATACAGCAGCGTTGCGTATCGTGGGAAACCTTCGTTGCGAATGCCCGCTGGTCGCGGCAGGCGGCTGCTTTTCATTGCGCCGCTAAGCTCAGGTGTGGGGGGAGATATTCTTTATCTTCAATGAGGTGAACGGATGGGAGAGACGCAGCTACCCGCAATCAAGCCGGAGCTTTACGAGCGCCTGATCGACCGGCTTGGCCTGGCACTGGAAGCGGCCAGGACCTCGGTGCGATTGCGTGACGAGATGCCAGCCGAGCTGGAATTGCGCGGCCTGAGCCACGCCGAGTTCGAAGTGATCAAGGCCTACCTGGATGCAATCCCGGAGCGCCCAAGTGCCTGTGCCGGCAGTTACCCACAAGCGGAGCCGACATCGGCCAAGATCATCTGGCTCAAGGACAAGAAACGCCCCGCCAATGCGGCGAGATCCAGGACGCTGCCACATCGCTAGCCGTTCAGGATGCCAGCCGCAGGCCATCGCGCGCCGGTTCTGCAATATCACACAACCACACAGCTCACGATTGGCGCCGGTCGCACCCTTGTTGACCGGCGTCGATCCTTTTAGGCTGCACCCCTGCCAAGGAGGTGTGGCCGATGCCGATCCGATTCTTCATCAAACAATGGCTGATGCCGCCCGGCATCCTGTTCCTGCTGCTGCTTGCGGCCTGGTGGCTGCGTGCGCGGCGGCCACGATTGGCGGCGCTGTGCTTTGCCGTGGGGCTTGGTGGGCTGTGGCTGATGAGCCTGCCGCTGGTGGTACAGGAAACCGCCCGTATGCTGGAAAGCGAGCCGCCGTTGGCCGTGGGCGACTGGGGCGCCCTGGCGAGCCGGGCGGATGCCATTGTAGTGCTAGGTGCGGGGCGTGAGCGCGGTGACCCGGCCTGGGGCGGTAGCGACCAGCCCACGGCCACGGCGCTGGAGCGTCTGCGCTTTGCCGCGCAGCTGGCCAAAGCATCGGGGTTGCCGGTGCTGACCAGCGGTGGGCTGCACTATGGCACGCCGCCGAGCGAGGCGCGGTTAATGGCGGATCGGCTGCAGGAGGACTTTGCGGTCGAGGTGAAGTGGCGCGAAGAGGCTAGCCGCACGACCTGGGAAAATGCCCAGCTCACGGCCAAGGTGCTGCAACCGTTGGGCATTCGTCGCGTAGTGGTGGTGACCCAGGCCTGGCACATGCAGCGCTCGCGCTGGAGCTTTGAGCAAGCGGGATTCGAGGTGGTGCCGGCGCCGGTGGGGTTCCTGGGGCGCGATCATGCGCGGCCGTTTGCCGGGCTGCTGCCGGAGAGCCGGGCGATGTGGCAGAGCGGGCAGCTGCTTAATGAAGTGGTGGGGTTGGTGGGGTATCGGCTCTTCTATTGAACCTTGTGCTGCCTGTGACGGCCTCTTCGCGGGCTTGCCCGCTCCCACAGAATTAGCGCAGCCTTCGAGGCGTGTGCAGTCCCTGTGGGAGCGGGCAAGCCCGCGAAGAGGCCTTCACAGGCAGCATCATCAGACGGTTTTGGCTATGCGCCCTGCCAGCAACGCCCAGCCCAGCAGCAGCACACAGACGATCGCCAGCGGCCACGAGCGCCATTTCAGGTATGGCGTCAATTGCTGCATCGGCACCACTTCGCCATACAGCACCGCCTGCTGGAATTGCGGCACTTGCGTGGTAATGCGGCCAAACGGGTCGATCAGGGCAGTCACGCCGTTGTTGGTGGCGCGGATCATCCAGCGGCCGGCTTCCAGTGCGCGCATCTGTGCCATCTGCAAGTGCTGCAAGGGGCCTATCGATTTGCCGAACCAGGTGTCGTTGCTGATGGTCAGCAGCAGGTCGCTGCGTGCGGCCAGGCCTGCGGCAAACTCGGGGTAGACCACTTCGTAGCAGATGTACGGCGCAACCTGATAGCCCTTGGCCTGCAACAGCGGCTGGTCTTCAGGCCCGCGAGCGAAGTCGGACATGGGCAGGTTGAAGAACTCGATCATGCCCCGCAGCATGTCCTGCAGCGGCACGTATTCGCCAAACGGCACCAGCTTCTGCTTGAGGTAGGTGCCATCGCCTTCACCGGTGACGGTAATGCCGTTGTAGTAGCGGCGCTGGTGATGCACCACTTCACGCACCGGCACGCCTGTGATCAGCGCCGAATGACGCTCGGCGGCGAAGCGGCCCATCACGTCGATGTAACCCTGGGCCTGGTCCTTGAGCACCGGCACCGCGGTTTCAGGCCAGACCAGCAGGTCCACAGGTTTGGAGCTGAAGCTCAGGTCACGGTACAGCGCCAGTTGCGCGTCGATGTGTGCCGGGTCCCATTTCAGGTCCTGCTCGACGTTACCCTGAATGGCTGCCACTTTCAGCGGGTCGCCTGCCGGTTTGGTCCAGGCATGGCCCTTGAGTGCCAGGCCCAGTGCCCACGGGGCCAGTAACAGCAGGCAGGCGACGGCCAGGAACGAGGGGCGGGTGCGCAGGCGGTGCAGGTTGCACAGCAGGGCTGCTGTAAGCGCCAGGGCGAAAGAAACCAGCCATACGCCGCCCAGCGGTGCCAGGCCGGCCAGCGGGCCGTCCAGCTGGCTGTAGCCGGCGTAGAGCCAGGGGAAGCCGGTCAGGAACCAGCCGCGGAAGGCCTCTTGCAGCAGCCACAGGGCGGCGAAGCACAGCGCGTCGGCCAGTGGCGCTTCATTGCGCCTCAGCCAGCGCGCCCACAGCCAGGTGGGCAGGGCAAAGAACCAGGCCAACGCAGCGAAGAACGCCAACAGCAGCAGGATCGCCAACAGCGGCGAGGCGCCGCCGTAGGTGTTCATGCTGACGTAGATCCACCAGGTGCCGGCGCCATACAGGCCGAAACCGAACCACCAGCCCCGCCACATGGCCTGGCGCGGGCTGAGCTCGCGCAGGCCGAGGTAGAGCACGGCGATGGACAATATGGCCAGCGGCCAGATGTCGAACGGCGCCAGGGCCAGAAGGGTGGAAGCACCGGCCGCCAGGGCCAGCAGGTTACCGGGCCAGCCGGGGCGGGTGATCCAACGCATGTTTGTCCTTAACGGGTGATCGGGGTCAGGCGCAGCAAGTGTATCCGCCGGCTGTCGGCGTTGAGAATACGGAACTTGTAAGACCCGATCTCGGTGGTTTCGTTGCGCTTGGGCAGGTGGCCAAAGGCGCTCATCACCAGGCCGCCGACCGTGTCGAACTCGTCATCGGAGAACTCGCTGTCGAAGAACTCGTTGAAGTTTTCGATCGGGGTAAGCGCCTTGACCAGGAAGTCACCGCTGGGCAGCGGCTTGATGTAGCTGTCTTCCTCGACGTCGTGCTCGTCCTCGATATCGCCGACAATCTGCTCCAGCACGTCCTCGATGGTCACCAGGCCTGCCACACCGCCATATTCGTCGATGACGATGGCCATATGGTTATGGTTGGCGCGGAATTCGCGCAGCAACACGTTCAGGCGTTTGGACTCGGGCACGAAAGTGGCCGGGCGCAACAGGTCCTTGATGTTGAAACTGTCGCCGTTCTCCTTGAGGATCAGCGGCAGCAGGTCTTTGGCGAGCAGGATCCCGAGCACATCGTCGTGGCTTTCGCCGATCACCGGGTAGCGCGAGTGCGCGGCGTCGATCACCGCTGGCAGAAACTCGCGAGGCGACTGGCCTGCCTTGATGCTGTTCATCTGCGAGCGCGGCACCATGATGTCGCGCACCTGCAGGTCGGCGACCTGGATGGCGCCTTCGACGATGGTCAGCGCTTCGCTGTCCAGCAGTTTGTTCTGATGGGCTTCGCGCAGCAACTCAAGGAGCTCCTGGCGGTTTTTCGGCTCATGGGCAAAAGCCTGGGTCAGTTTGCCCAGCCAGGACTTTTGCCCGTTGCTCGATCGATCTTCGCTCATGGCGGTTCTCGTGATCCTTCGTGTTTCAGTGTGTGATTGAGTCGGTTTCATCGTCGGCATACGGGTCGGGGTGACCCAGTTCTGCCAGCAATTCCCGTTCCAGGCCTTCCATTTCTTCGGCTTCCTCATCATCGATGTGGTCATAGCCGAGCAGATGCAGGCAACCGTGAATGACCAGGTGCGCCCAGTGGGCCTCCAGCGACTTGCCTTGTTCGGCCGCTTCGCGCTCGACCACTGCTACACAGATCACCAGGTCGCCCAGCAACGGGATATCGAGCAGGTCGTCGGGTACATCGGCCGGGAACGACAGCACATTGGTCGCGTAATCTTTATGCCGGTAGGTGTGGTTCAGCTCACGGCCTTCGGCGTCCTCGACCAGGCGAATGGTCATTTCCGAGTCGGCGCTGCGCTGGCGCAGGGCCAGTTCGCACCAGCGGCGGAAGGCGGCGTCATCCGGGGCGGCAGCGTCCGTGGCCCGTTGGATATCAAGTTCAAGCATTTTTGCCGGGCGCCTCGGGCTTGGCCTGGTGGGCTTCGAAGCGGTCGTAGGCTTCGACAATACGCTGCACCAGTGGGTGACGAACCACATCTTTGGGCTGGAAGTGGGTAAAGCTGATGCCTGGAACGTCCTTCAGCACCTCGATGACGTGTGCCAGGCCCGACTTGGTGCCGCGTGGCAGGTCGACCTGGGTGATGTCACCGGTGATCACCGCCGTGGAGCCGAAACCGATGCGGGTGAGGAACATTTTCATCTGTTCCAGCGTGGTGTTCTGGCTTTCGTCGAGGATGATGAAGCTGTTGTTCAGGGTGCGGCCACGCATGTAGGCCAGCGGGGCGATCTCGATCACCTGGCGCTCTATCAGCTTGGCCACGTGCTCGAAACCGAGCATTTCGTACAGGGCGTCGTACAGCGGGCGCAGGTACGGGTCAATCTTCTGCGCCAGGTCACCGGGCAGGAAGCCAAGCTTTTCGCCTGCCTCGACCGCCGGGCGCACCAGCAGGATGCGGCGCACCTGTTCGCGTTCCAGCGCATCCACCGCGCAGGCGACGGCAAGGTAGGTCTTGCCGGTACCGGCCGGGCCGATGCCGAAGTTGATGTCGTTGGCCAGGATTTCCTTCACGTAGCGCTGCTGGTTGAGCCCGCGTGGGCGGATGTTGCCCTTGCGCGTACGCAGCGACACGCTGACTTCGTTCACGGCCGGGTTGTCGATGTTCTCGACAGCCGACTCCTGAAGGTACAGGTGCACGGTTTCCGGCGACAGGTCGGTTGCCTTGGTCTCGCGGTAGAGACGGCGCAGCAACTGTTCGGCCGCAGAGGTGGTCTTGGGTTCGCCGATCAGTTCGAACTGATTGCCGCGGTTGCGGATTTCGATGGCCAAGCGCTGTTCGATCAGGCGCAAGTGCTCGTCGAACTGCCCGCACAGGTTGGCGAAACGGTGGGCCTCGAAGGGCTCGAGGATGAAACGATGGGGTTCTATGGGTGCGTTCAAGGTCGTTTTTAGCCGCTCGACGGCAATGGGTGTGAACTCAAGAATAACCCTTGAATGCCAGTGGCGAAAGCACTGAAACGTTCAACGGTATGTACTGCCTGTTCTGGCCTCTTCGCGGGTGAACCCGCTCCCACAGGTTGGGCGCATGACCTGTGGGAGCGGGTTCACCCGCGAAGAGGCCGGAGCAGGTATCATGCCTGCCTTTTCTTACGCATGTGTTATCCCTCCCATCATGAGCAAACGCGAACCTGCCATCTATAAAGTGATCTTCCTCAACCAGGGGCAGGTCTTCGAGATGTATGCCAAGCAGATCTACCAGAGCGACCTGTGGGGCTTCCTGGAAATCGAGGAGTTCGTGTTCGGCGAGCGCTCGCAGCTGGTGGTAGACCCGAGCGAGGAGAAGCTCAAGAGCCAGTTCGAGGGGGTGATCCGCAGTTTCGTGCCGATGCACTCGATCGTGCGAATCGACGAAGTCGAGCGCCTGGGCACGGCAAAGATCAGCGAAGCCAAGGGCGGCGGCAATGTGATGCCGTTCCCGATGCCAATGCCGGAAAAGTAACCGTCAGGGGAGCGGCGAGAACGGCGTGCGCCCTTCGGCGTTCTGCAGTTCCAGCAGGTATTTGCGGAAAATCTGGCCGAGCACCTGGGTGGCATGCTCCAGCTCGTCGCGGGGCATTTGCTCGGTCACTTCGTCGGCCATGTCCAATGCATCTTCGGCACCGTTGACCGCGGCCATCTTCAGCAGGATGTAGGCCTGCACGTTGTTGGCCTTGACCCCTTCGCCATGGAAGAACATCGCACCCAGACGGTACTGGGCGTCGGCCTGGCCTTGCAGCGAAGCCTTCTGGAACCAGTCCAGGGCTTTGTCGAGGTTTTTCGGCGTTTGCGTGTAGTAGTACTCGCCCAGTTCGAATTGCGCCTGGGCATCCCCCGCGGTAGCCGTCTGCTCGCAGGCCTTGAGGGCGTTTGCCAGGTCTTCAGGCTGAACATTCAAGGTGCAGCGGCCCGTCGCCGGAATCAGCAACGAGTTACCGCCCTCCGCCAAGGCCAGCAGGGGCTGAAGAAGCAACAGGCAGCCCAGGGTCAGGGCGCGGCCGGTGCGGTTCATGGGGATCGACTTACCTCTGCAAAGCTGCGGCCAATGTCTCTGGTGGCACATTATGGGATAAGCAGCGCCAACCTTACAAAGTTTTACTCGAATTTCTGCTTGGTTGGGGAAGTCAGCTGATTGTGCATGCGTAATTATTACCTGTACCGGCCTCTTCGCGGGGCAAGCCCGCTCCCACAGAGGCCGGTGCAGGCTGGCAATTACTTCAATGCAGCAAAGGCCTTTTCAGCTGCATCCAGGGTGATCTGCAGCTCCTTGTCGCCGTGGGCGATGGAGGTGAAGCCCGCCTCGAACGCGCTCGGTGCCAGGTACACGCCGCCTTCCAGCATCAGGTGGAAGAAGCGCTTGAAGCGTTCGGCATCGCTGCTCATCACGTCTTCGAACGTGACGATGTCGTCGGCGCCGCTGAAGTACAGGCCGAACATGGCGCCGGCCTGGGTGGTGACGAACGGTACGCCAGCGGCATCGGCACGTTGTTGCAGGCCATCAAGCATGCGGCTGGTGTAGTCGGTCAGCTCGGCGTGGAAGCCCGGGCGGCTGATCAGCTTCAGGGTGGTCAGGCCGGCGGCCATGGCCAGCGGGTTGCCCGACAGGGTGCCGGCCTGGTAGACCGGGCCGAGCGGGGCGATGCAGCCCATGATTTCGCGTTTGCCGCCGAAGCAGCCGACCGGCATGCCGCCACCGACGATCTTGCCGAAGGTGGACAGGTCCGGCTTGATGCCATAGTGGCCTTGGGCGCCGCCCAGGGAGACGCGGAAGCCTGTCATCACTTCGTCGAAGATCAGTACCACGCCGTGTTTGTCGCACTGCTCGCGCAGGCCTTCAAGGAAGCCCGGCGCTGGGGGGACGCAGTTCATGTTGCCGGCCACGGGCTCGACAATGATGCAGGCCACGGTCTGGCCGACCTCGGCCAGGGTTTTTTCGACCGCGGCAATGTCGTTGAACGGCAAGGTGAGGGTGTGCTTTGCAAAGTCTGCCGGCACGCCGGCCGAGCTTGGCACGCCTTGGGTCAGCAGGCCGGAACCGGCTTTTACCAGCAGGCTGTCGGAATGGCCGTGGTAGCAGCCTTCGAACTTGATGATGGCGTCACGGCCGGTGTAGCCACGGGCCAGGCGGATGGCGCTCATGGTGGCTTCGGTGCCCGAGCTCACCATGCGGACCATTTCCATGGATGGTACCAGCGAGCAGACCAGGTCGGCCATGTCGGTTTCCATGGCGGTGGGTGCGCCATAGGACAGGCCGTGTTCCAGTTGCTTGCGTACCGAGTCCAGCACGTCCGGGTGGCCGTGGCCAAGGATCATCGGGCCCCAGGAGCCGACGTAGTCGACGTAGCGCTTGTCGTCCTCGTCAACGACGTAGGCGCCTTCGGCATGCTTGAAGAACAGTGGCGTGCCGCCAACGCTCTTGAAGGCGCGGACCGGCGAGTTGACCCCGCCTGGGATGTGCTTCTGGGCTTTGGCGAACAGGTCTTCGGAACGGGACATGAAAGGTTCTCTCGAAATCAGGATGCGAACAAGGCGTTGAAGGCGCGGGCGCGGCGGGTGACTTCTTGCGCGCTGTCGGCACCGAACAGGCCATGGATCACCGCCAGCAGGTCGGCACCGTGGGCGACCAGCGGGGCGGCGTTGTCGAGGGTGATGCCGCCGATCACGGCAATCGGCAGTTTCACCTGGGCACGCGCCTGCTCCAGCAGTTCAACGTTGGCGGCGGGCGCGCCCGGCTTGGTAACGGAATTGAAGAAGCGGCCAAAGGCGACGTAGCTGGCGCCTTCACTGGCGGCCTGGGCGGCCAGCTCGAGGCTGGCGTGGCAGGTGGAGCCGATGACCGCCCGGCGGCCGAGCAGGGCGCGGGTCGGGGTCAGCGGGCCGTCAGTCTGGCCCAGGTGTACGCCAACGCCCAGGCGCGCGGCCAGTTCGGCGTCATCGTTGATGAGCAGCTGGGTGCCGTAGCGCTCGCAGAGCTTCATCAGCCCTTCGGCTTCACGCAGGCGGCGCGCCGCGTCGTCACTTTTGTCGCGGTACTGCAGCAGGCACACGCCGCCTTCCAGGGCCGCTTCGACATGGGACAGGAAACGGCCAGCGAGCAGCTGGCTGTCGGTGATTGCGTACAGACCGCGTAGCTTCATCGAAGGCCTCGTATCAGGAGCAGAAGTCCAGGGGCAGGCGGCGCGGCACGAACTGGCCCCTGCCCAGCTGTTCGGCGTCACGCAGGGTGCGCCAGGTGTAGTCCAGGGCGCTGCGCACGGCGCTTTCCAGCTGCTCGCCGAGCGCCAGGCGGCCAGCCAGGGCGCTGGCCAGGGTGCAGCCCGAACCGTGGTAGCTGCCCGGCAGGCGCTGGCAGGTCCAGGTGTGGTGCTGACCGTCCTGGGTGTACAGGCGGTTGTGAATTTCGTCTTCGTCGCCGTGACCGCCGGTAATCAGCAGGTGTCTACAGAACGGCAGCAGCTTTTCGGCACATTCGTCGGCGGTGCCTTCAGGCAGTTCGGCGAGGATGCGGGCTTCGGGCAGGTTCGGCGTGGCGATGGTCGCCAGCGGCAGCAGGCGTTCGCGCACGGCGTAGCCGACTTCGTCCTTGCCCAGGCGGCCACCGCCGCCGGCACGCAGCACCGGGTCGCAGACCAGCGGCAGGTGCGGGTGGGCGGCCAGCAGTTCGGCGACGGTGTCGACCATTTCGATCGAACCGAGCATGCCCAGTTTGACTGCGGCCACCGTGGAGTCGGCCAGTACGGCATTGGCCTGGGCCAGTACCCACTCGCGGTCGAGCACGCGGAAGTCGGAAACGTTGACGGTATCCTGCACGGTCAGGGCGGTCACTGCGGGTGCAGCGTGACAGCCTTGCGCGATCAGGGCTTCGATATCTGCCTGCAGGCCGGCGCCGCCACTAGGGTCGTGGCCGGAGAGACAGAGGACAACGGGGCGGGAGCTGTAGGTATTCATGGTCGGCGAGCTTACCACCAAACCTGTTTGGGCGGATCGTCCGACAAACGCGTTTTACTGATCGATTGGTCAGATTTTTGATTGGTGTTCTTCTGAAAGTATTGATTTAGAGCCTTTTCTTCGGTTTTTGAGATGGCCGATTGCCAGGTTGCGAAGCTATGCTAGAGTGCTCGGATAACTCGACAAACGGGTGCTGCCGGATCACGTCGTCTCAAACGGATGGGAGGCTAACGCGACGCGACTGGACAGGCCATGCTGGGGCTGTATGCGCTATTTGCTGATTGTGCTTTTGGGCTTGCTGCCCGTGCTGGCCGGAGCGGTCGATTTCGACGACGCTACCCGGCATCTTCCATTGGGCAAAGCCATGCAGGTTTACGAAGACCTCGATGGCAGTGCCAGCATCGCCCAGGTGAGTGCCCCCGGGTTCGCCAAATACTTCAAACCTCACCACGAAGACGTGCTGAATGCCGGTTACTCCACCTCGGTGTTCTGGCTCAAGGTCGAGCTGCGCCCGGTTGGCGCGCCCAGCGCTGCCCCACGGCAATGGCTGCTTGAGCTGGCCTATCCGCCGCTGGACCACCTCGAACTGTACCTGTCCGACGGCAGGGGTGGCTTTCACCTGGCCCAGCGCACCGGCGATGCCTTGCCCTACGACAGCCGCCAGATCCGGCAGAACAACTACCTGTTCGAATTGCAGCTGCCGCCTGGGCAGGTAACCACCGCCTATCTGCGCCTGCACAGCCAGGGCTCGGTGCAGGCGCCGCTGGCGCTTTGGTCCCCCGAGGCCTACATGGAGGAGCAGCCCACCCGCTTGTATGTGCTGGGAATGATCTACGGCGTGTTGCTGGTGATGCTGGTGTACAACCTGTTCATCTACCTCAGCGTGCGTGACGTCAGCTACCTCTACTACATCCTCTATATTGCCTCGTTCGGTTTGTACCAGGTGTCGGTGAACGGTGCGGGCGTGGCCTACTTCTGGCCCGACAGCCCTTGGTGGGCGAACGCCTCGACGCCGCTGTTCATTGGTGCAGCAGGCCTGTTCGGCTGCCAGTTCGCCCGGCATTTCCTGCAACTGGGCAACATCAGTCGTGGCTTCGACCGGCTGCTGCAGCTACTGATGCTGGGCGGTGCGCTGGTCATGGTGCTGGCGGTGAGCATGCCCTACGGCATTGCCCTGCGCATGGCCACGCTGCTGGCATTACTGTTCACCGTCAGCATCTTCAGCGCTGGCTTGTACGCCTGGTGGCGGGGCTTGCGCGTGGCGCGCTGGTTCATCATCGCCTGGACGGCGTTCCTGCTTGGCGGCCTGGTCAACACCTTGATGGTGCTGGGCTATCTGCCAAATGTATTCATCACCATGTATGCCAGCCAGTTGGGTTCAGCGCTGGAGGTGGCATTGCTGTCGCTGGCGCTGGCGGACCGCATCAACAGCCTGCGTGAGCAGCAGGCGCAGACCTTGCGCGAGACCGGGCGCACGCTGGAGCAACTCAACCTGCAGTTGGCCAGGAGCAACCGCCTGAAAGACGAGTTCCTGGCCAGCGTGACCCATGAGCTGCGCACCCCGATGAATGGCGTGATCGGCTCGCTGGAGCTGATGCACACCCTGCCGATGGACGCCGAAATGGCCCAATACCACCGCACGGCGGTGGGGTCGGCGCAAGGCATGATGGATATGGTCGACGCCATTCTCACCCTGTCCGAACTGCAGGCCGGCCGCCTGCGTGCGCAGCCGACGCCGTTCAGTCTGCGTGCGCTGCTGCAGGGCTTGCGCGCTGGTTATGCAGGGCAGGCCCTGCGCAAAGGCTTGTACCTGAGCCTGGACATACCGGCCGACCTGCCGGACGGGCTGCTGGGTGACGGGCAGAAACTGGCCCAGTGCCTGGGCTGCCTGGTGGACAACGGTTTGAAGTTCACCCATCAGGGCGGGGTGATGATCCAGGTGCGCGGCCGCCGGTTGGGGCCGGGCGACCTGGCCTTGACCTTTACCGTCAGTGATAGCGGGATCGGCTTCGATGACCTGGAGCAGTCGACCCTCTATCAGCGGTTCTTCCAGGTCGACGGTTCGATGACCCGGCGGTATGGCGGTTTGGGGATTGGTTTGTCGATCTGCCGGCAGATGGGGGAGTTGCTGGGGGCGCGGTTGGCGCATGAGTCAACGCGCGGGTTGGGGAGCCGGTTTGAGTTGAGTTTGAACATGGCGATTTCGCAGGTGCAGATGACTCCGAATATCCAACAGACGAGGCGTTCGCTGTAGGTTTTTATTGGGGCTGCTTTGCAGCCCTTCGCGGGCACGCCCGCTCCCACAAGGATCGCGCACAGCTTGGGCTGAGCACAAAACCAGTGGGAGCGGGCGTGCCTGCGAAGGGCCGCAAAGCGGCCCCAAGAGATTCATTGGCTACGATGATTTCAGACTCTTCCTACGGCTCGGGGCTGGCAACTCCACCCTCCTGCGAAATACCCTACAACCTCTGTCGACACGCATCTGATTGTTCCTGCAAATCCCGCCCTCTAGGCTTTGCCTGTCGCTGACGGTTCAGCGATCGGGTGTGGAAACCTGGCAGTACATATGGTGCTTGTTGTCATGACAGCTGTACGCGGGAGGCTTTCGCCTACCGGGTTTGCCATATGCCTGGATTTCCACTCCGTGTGCAGCTGTCACCCCAACGTGTGGAAACTGACGGGTGGCACATAACGATATGGTGCCCAATCGATGACCGACGAAACCAAAACCACCCCAGGCGTAACCTATTTCTACCAAGGCGAAGGCCAAACCCATCCTCTGTTCCGCATAGCCGAAGGCATCCCCTGCCGCAGCGCCCGCGAGCAGGCCTCCGAGTTGATGGGCTATGCACGGGACTTGTCGCTGACCGGTTTGATGGATGGCGACCAGCAAATGATGTGGGCATCGCATTACTTCGCAGCCATGGCCAAGGCGCTGCTGGATGATGCCGAGCTGGGCTTGATGCGCTGACTTTTGTATTGGCTGTACCGGCCCCTTCGCGGGTAAACCCGCGAATTAGCTGTGCGCTCAGCTTTTTCTGAAACATGTTTGTGTCTCATTTGATCAGCTTCATTAGGTAATATGCCGCTACCCAGGCAATGCCAACAGTATTTAGCGAAGATGCAATGAGTATTTTTCTTCTTAAATACCTGGGGAATTGTAAGTGGTCTTGCTCATCCAATAGCCCAAGGCGAATGCTGGAGGCGGGGGATCCAATGGCACCGGCGATTACAGAAATAACTAGAATTCTGGAACCAATTCTTTGCTCTCCCCACATGCCGGTCGCAAATGGAAGGCACGCGCTACGTTGGAGTGCTGAGGTCATTTCTTTATATTGGCGAGAACAGGCGATGTGAAGGTCAGCTACAAGCCCGATTAAAGCGAGGCAGATAGGAGCGCCTAACAGAAATAATCTTATTTTTACGTCAAGGTGATCAATCATCTCCAAAGACCTCGAAGACTAGTTCGCCTAGCTCCTCGCCTGCTTCCATACCACCGATGCTGCCGGCCAAGGCGCCTCCACCAGTGATCACTATTCCACATGCAACGGCGTAGGGTCCGACTCTCCAGCAAACCTTCGCAGAAATCCTGCCCGCGAGTTTTCCTGCCAACCAGCCACCCGCTAAGCCACCGGAAAAATTACCTGCCTCAGTAACGCTGACTTTTTTACAGGCATGTGTGTTGCCCTCTTTGCACACCTCAGAAATTTTCATAGCAGCTCCGCTACCGCCGATAGCAGTGCCAATACGCCCTCCGGTTTTTAAATATTTAGCCATTTTGGCCAGCTTGTCCAAATGTGTCGAGTAACCAGGGATGTGGCTCGGCGCCCCTGCTTTACTCCAGTGGTGTACTAAGCTTCTTGACGATATACCTAAATCCCGGCGGAGGTTTTCATGATTTCCAAGGTTGAGGCGTTTGTTTAAAAGGGTGGCTTTTAAGTTTGCACTCAGTTGCGTGAACAGTTTTTGACGTTCCGCAAAGAACTCAGGGTGCCTAAGGTGCCCATGCTTGATGAATTGATCTTTATGCAGGTCTTCAATTTTTCGCAGTATGTCGCTGAGTTCATCCAGCGACTTGCCAACCATCGCCTCACTTACCCCCATCGCCAGGCTCACATCGCTGAGCAACCCGGCAATCTCGGCCTGATGGCGCATCATGAACTCGGCCTCTTCTGGCGTCAGGCTCGCCAACGCTTCCCGCGCCTGTTTCGCCGCACTCATTGCAGTCAGTTCTTCACGCGTACACACCGGCCGCTGCAACCCGTCGCCAATGACAAAGATCTCACCTGCCTTGAACCCACGCTGATAGGTCGGGTTCAGTCGTTCCAGAATCGAGCTAGGCAGGTTGGCCTGCGGCGCGCCGAGTTCTGCCAAGACTTCCTGATACGTCATGCAGCGCGGAACGATGTAGAAGCCAGGCTCCATGCCCTGCGCTGTTTTTGAGGGCTGATGTGCCCCAGGTTGATAGCTGCTGCTTACTTGGTTACTCGCTTGGGCCTGTGGTGGTGCCTCATGAACAGGCTCAGGTGCAGGCGCCCTGCGCGGCGGCGCAGGTGCATATCCACTTGCAACCAGGCGATTGCTGCCCGATGGGCACCCGCATTGCACCAGCGCACCATCCAGAGCAGTGGGTATGTCGTCCTGCCGCCAACGAGATTCGCCCTCGATGATGGTGCCCGCTTGTCCACAGAGCGGGCAGGGTGTGGTCGGGTCGCCTTGAAGAAGCCAGTTGCGGCCATGCACGCGGCCCCTGGCCCGGCTGGCAATACAAACAGCGCCTGTGGTGGTTTGGTCGCCCTCAAGGCCCTGGTATCGGCCGAAGATGTTCATGCGCATGCTCATGGCTTGCCTCTTTTTTGAGGATGAAAGCCAGGAACCTAGCAGCCTGTAGACGGGTATTTTCGGAGCAGGGGGGCTTTAGGAAGCGTCCTACAGGGGATAGAGAATTGGACTACAAGCCTTGCTGGGTGGCACCGCCTGTCAGCCCTGATGCATTCCCAAGGCATGCGCCACCCCCACCACACGTTTAGTCATTAATGCCTCTTTGACTCCCCGGCAAGCAGTGCTTCACTGGGTCTCTCAAGCCTACCCGGATCCAGGAGCCCCCCGATGAACCTGCACCAGTACGCTGAAACCCACGAAGTCACCAACCAGCCACCGTCCCTCGACGGCGCCAACCTGTACCGCCTCGACCTGCCATTGCAGGAGTGGTCACGGCGTTTCGGCGCGGGCTGGGCCGAGTCGCGGATCGATGCCTATGGCGCCCTGGCGGGGGGGCCGCTGATGCAGGCAGGTTTCCTGGCCAACGCGCACAAGCCGGAGTTCATCAGCCACGACCGCTACGGCCATCGCATCGACCTGGTCGAGTTCCACCCGGCCTACCACCAGCTGATGCGCACCGCCGTCGAGCACGGTCTGCCTTCCTTGCCTTGGGCCGAACCCCGCGCTGGCGCCCATGTGGCACGGGCTTCGATGACCTACCTGCACAGCCAGGCCGAAGCCGGTACCGGCTGCCCGCTGACCATGACCTTCGCCGCCGTGCCGGCGCTACGCCTTCAGCCCGAACTGGCCGAGTACTGGCTGCCGAAAATCCTGGCCTGCGAATATGACCCGCGCAACGTCGGCGACCGGCACAAGGCCGGGGTCACCCTGGGCATGGCCATGACCGAGAAGCAGGGCGGCACCGATGTGCGCGCCAATACCACGCGGGCGTATCCGGTGGGCGCACCTGGCCCGGGGCAGCCGTACGAGCTGGTCGGGCACAAGTGGTTCTGCTCGGCGCCGATGTGTGATGCATTCCTGACGCTGGCGCAAACCGAAAAAGGCCTGAGCTGCTTCCTGCTGCCGCGCCACCGCCCGGACGACAATCGCAACCAGTTCTATATCCAGCGCCTGAAGAACAAGCTGGGCAACAGCTCCAACGCCTCCAGCGAAGTGGAGTTCCGTGGTGCGCTGGCGTGGATGATTGGTGAAGAAGGGCGGGGTGTGCCGACCATCATCGAGATGGTCGCCATGACCCGTTTCGACTGCATGGTGGGCTCCAGCGCCCTGATGCGTCAGGCGCTGACCCAGGCGACCCACCACTGTGCGTACCGCAAGGTCGGCGGGCGGGTGTTGAACGAGCAGCCGCTGATGCAGAACGTGTTGGCCGACCTGGCCCTGGAGAGCGAGGCTGCACTGGCCCTGAGCCTGCGCATGGGGCAAGCGCTGGAGCAACTGGACGACCCGCAGCAGGCGCATTTCGCCCGGTTGGTCACGGCGGTGGGCAAGTACTGGATCTGCAAGCGCGCGCCGGCCATGATCAACGAGGCCGCCGAATGCCTGGGCGGTGCGGGTTATGTCGAAGACAGCATCCTGCCGCGACTGTACCGCGAGGCGCCGGTCAATTCGACCTGGGAAGGCTCTGGCAACGTACAGTGCCTGGATGTGCTGCGGGCCTTGTCCAAAGAGCCGGGCGTGCTCGATGCGCTGTTCACCGAATTGGGCGATGGGCATGGGGATCCGCGCCTGGCGGCGCATATCGGCAACCTCAAGGGGGCATTTGTCGACACCGGCGACATACAGTACCGCGCGCGGCAGCTGACCGAGGATATCGCCCTGGCGCTTCAGGCCAAACTGTTGCTGGAGGCGGGCAATGCGGTGGTCAGTGACGCGTTCATCGGTAGCCGGCTGACGGGTGGTGGACGGGTGTATGGGGCGCTGCCTCGGGGTGCCGATGTGCAGGCACTGGTGAGCAGGGCAACACCTGCCTGGCCGAGTTGAGCTGGCTTTGAAGGGCTCACCGCCGGCAAGCCAGCTGCCACAGGTCATGCACAAGGTTCGATGCCGGTGGAGTACTTGTGGCAGCTGGCTTGCCGGCGATGAGGCCGGTACTGACCGCCGGGGATGTAATTGCCACGAAACGCAGGCAAGATGGCCCACATGCATGTCCAGACAGGAAGCACAGTGTGAGCCACGCTTTTGTAGTCGTTGATACCCCCGAACAGGCCGTCGACCGTCTGGCGGCCCTGCATGAACAGGCCACGGGGGCCCTTAGCCAGGCCCTCAAGCGATACCTGAAGGACCGTACCGAGCCGGGCGCCGACGAGCGCGACCTGTTCCGTTACCCGGCACTGCGCCTGACCTACTACAGCCACGGTGAGGTTGCCGCCACCACGCGGGCCTATGCCAAGGTCCAGGTGGCCGGCACTTACAGCGTCACCGTCACCCAGCCCGCCGCGTTTCGCGGCTACCTGCTGGAGCAACTGCGCCCACTGATGCACGACTACACCGTCACGGTAGAAGTGGGCATCAGCGAGCAGAACATTCCCTACCCTTATGTGGTTGACCAGGGTGACGAACTGGCCGGCAGCGGTATTACCGCCGCGCAGCTGGCACGGGTATTCCCCAGCACCGACCTGTCGGCCGCCACCGACAACATCGCCGATGGCCTTTACGACTGGGACCGTGCCGAAATTTTCCCACTGGCGCTGTTCGACGCCGCGCGCGTCGACTTTTCGCTGCGCCGCCTGGTGCACTACACCGGCAGTGACTGGCGCCATGTGCAGCCGTGGATCCTGCTGACCAACTACCACCGTTATGTCGACCAGTTCATCAGCCACGGTCTTGAGCAACTTCGCGACGACCCGCGCTTCGTGCGCATGGTGCTGCCGGGCAACGTGATCATCGAAAAAGCCATGGACCATGGTGAAACCCAGGCCCTGGTCGCCAGCGTGATCTGGCACCGCTACCAGATGCCGGCCTACCACCTGATCGCCGCCGATGGCGACGGCGTGACCTTGGTCAACATTGGTGTCGGCCCATCCAACGCCAAGAACATCACCGACCACTTGGCCGTGCTGCGCCCGCACTGCTGGCTGATGATCGGCCACTGCGGCGGTTTGCGGCAGTCGCAAACCATTGGCGACTACGTGCTGGCCCACGCCTATATGCGCCGTGACGGCATTCTTGACCGGGTAGTGCCGCCGAACATCCCGATTCCCGCCCTGGCCGAGGTGCAGATGGCCTTGCAGGAGGCTGCCGCGCAGGTCACCGGTGAGCGTGGCGAACAGCTGAAAAAGCGCCTGCGCACCGGTACCGTGCTGACTTACGACGACCGTAACTGGGAGCTGCGCTGGGCGCAGGAGCGTCCGCTCATCAACTTGTCGCGCGCTGTGGCGGTGGACATGGAAAGCGGCACCATTGCCGCCCAGGGTTATCGATTGCGCGTGCCGTACGGCACCTTGCTGTGTGTGTCCGACAAGCCGCTGCACAGCGAGATAAAGCTGCCAGGTTCGGCCAACGCCTTCTACAACCGGGCGGTCAGCCAGCACCTGAAGATCGGCATTGCGGCCCTCGACCTGTTGCGCACCGAGCTCAACTCGCTGCACTCGCGTAAACTGCGCAGCTTCGATGAGCCGCCGTTCCGCTGAGGATCCATGTCACTGCCACCCCGTAACAAGCCGCGCCGTCCCCAGGCGCGGCCTGCCGCCGGCCCGCGTCGCCAGCCCAAGGCGCCACCGGTCGAGCCGCGCCTGATCCTGTTCAACAAACCGTTCGACGTGCTGACCCAGTTCAGCGACGGCGAAGGGCGCGCGACCCTCAAGGACTTCATCGACATCGCAGGCGTGTACCCGGCCGGCCGGCTGGACCGTGACAGTGAAGGCTTGCTGTTGCTGACCAACGATGGCGGGCTGCAGGCGCGTATTGCCGACCCCAGGCACAAGCTGGCCAAGACTTACTGGGTGCAGGTGGAGGGGGAACCGAGCGACGAGCAGTTGCAGCGTTTGCGTAATGGCGTGGAGCTGAACGATGGGCCGACCTTGCCGGCCGAGGCACGGCGCCTGGAGGAACCCGAACTGTGGCCACGCAACCCCCCGGTGCGCTTTCGCAAGAGCGTGCCGACCAGCTGGCTGGAACTGGTGATCCGGGAGGGGCGTAACCGGCAGGTACGGCGGATGACGGCGGCGGTTGGGCTACCGACCTTGCGCCTGGTGCGGGTGCGGATCGGGGATTGGGCGCTGGATGGGCTGGAGCAGGGTTGCTGGCGCGAAGTAGTTCCGAAGCTACAGCGATAAGGGGGGCCGCTTTGCGGCCCATCGCGACACAAGGCCGCTGTGACAGGTACAGGGCCAGCCTCAGGCATGTGTATTCCCTGTTGGAGCGGGCTCGCGTCGCGAAAGGAGCGCAAAGCAGCCTTACACCCCTTCGAGAAACCCCACCACCACGCTCTTGATGATAAAGGCCAGCACCCCCAGCCCCAGCACGAAGAACAGGATCAACGTCCCGAACTTGCCGGCCTTGGACTTTTTCGCCAGGTCCCAGACGATGAAGCCCATGAAACCGATCAATACGGTGACCAGGATGATCATCATCCACTCTTCGAATACGGCGGGATCCATCTGTGTTCTCCAGGCAGGCTGAGCAGCTGATTATACGCGGGCTACCGTGGGTATTTAACGCAGGTGGGTCAATGGCAGCTCGGTGCTGGCCAACACCTGGTTGAGCACAAAGCTCGAACGCACGCTGGTGACGCCCTCGATGCGGGTCAGGCTGCCTAGAAGCAGTTTTTGGTAATGGTCCATGTCTGGCACCACCACTTTGAGCTGGTAGTCGGCATCCATCCCGGTGACCAGGCTGCATTCAAGCACCTGCGGCAGGACACGGATGGCCGCCTCGAAGGTTTCGAAGCGCTCCGGGGTGTGGCGGTCCATGCCGATCAGCACGTAGGCGGTCAGGCTCAGGCCCAGCTTCTTGCGGTCGAGCAGGGCCACCTGGCGCGAGATGTAGCCGTCGTCCTCCAGTTGCTTGACCCGACGCGAGCATGGCGACGGCGACAGGCCGATGCGTTCGGCCAGTTCCTGGTTGGAAATGCGCGCATCGCGCTGCAATTCGGCGAGGATGCTCAGGTCGTAGCGGTCAAGTTTGCTCATGGCATTTGCCTTTTCTGTACGTATTGCGGCGAATTATCAATCCAGGGTGAAAAATTGCGCAAGTGCTATTTATCTGAGCAATCTTCGCAATCCTCTGCCGCAACCTCTCCGGTATCTTTATCAACAGAATCACTGCCCGGACATCAGTCCACGGCGACGCGCTCTAGGCGGGCGGTCGCGGCCAGCCATCCAACAGGATGCGCCAGGCCCCCGGGCTACACACCCTTCAGAAGACGGTGTGAGGTGAGCCGGCGCCACAAGTGCCGAGCACGGACGACAATTTCAGAAGGGAGGCCCTGCGGCCTCCCTTTTTTCTGTCTGGAAATTTAATTGGCCTGGGTGGCCGTCACGGTAGACTGGCTGTGATTGCAGCATTTTCTACCGAGAGGAACACCATGAAGTCGCGCATCTGGCAGTTGGCAGGTGTTGGTTTGCTGGGTTTGAGCATCAGCCTGGGGGCTTTGGCCGAAGGGCCGGGTGAGGGGCATGGCGAACGAGGCCAGCAAGGGCAAGCAGATGGTATGCCCGGCCGCTCGCTGAACTCACGCGACGAAGTGCGCCAGACCCAGCCGCCAAGGCAGGGCTACTACCAGGACATTCCCCGGCGCCATGGCGATAACCGTCAATGGGAAGCCGGCGGCCCTGGGCAACGCCCGGGTGGTGATTGGCAGGGGCGCCCGGATGGCCATGGCAACGGCTGGGGGCCTGGGCCGCAGTATCGCCCGGGGCACACGGTGGATCATTTCCCCGACCGCTACTGGAAAGTGCCCTACCGTGGTGCTGACTACTTCTACTCCGGTGGCTACTGGTATCGCCCGCATGGCGGCAGTTACATCGTGGTGACGCCGCCTTACGGCGTGCGGATCAATTACCTGCCGCCGTATGCGCAGGAGGTATGGCTGGGTGGTGCGCTGTTCTTCCTGGTGGCGGACACCTATTACCAGTATCTGGCTGACAGCCAGGAGTATGTGGTGGTCAACCCGCCCTCCGTCGCGCCGGCACCCGTACCGGTGTCACCGGCCAACGGCGGGTACGACGTGGTGGCTTACCCGATGAACGGGCAGGGGCAACAGCAGCAGGAGCAGGACCGCTACCAGTGCCATCGCTGGGCGGTGAGCCAGTCGGGATTCGACCCGGCGACGGCGACTTACGCACCGGCGGCCAATGTGCTCGACACCTATCGCCGGGCGCTGGGTGCCTGCTTCAGTGGCCGGGGTTACAGCATCAACTAAGCCAGTTGTGCTGTCGGTCCCGGCCCTGTCGCCGGCAAGCCAGCTCCCACAGGTATTGCGCATGCCCTCAGGCCGGTCACGCCTGTGGGAGCTGGCTTGCCGGCGATTTGCAGATTCACACCGGGTCGGCGTGCACCATCACATCCGCTTGTGGATAACGCTGGCGGATCACCCGCGACGCCTCCACACACAACCCATGCGCGTCATGCAGCGGCAACTGGCCCGGCAGCTCCAGATGCAACTGCACGAACCACTGATTACCCGACACCCGCGTGCGCAGGTCATGCACACCTTTCACGCCGGGTATGGCCAGAACCAACGCGCTCATGTCTTCGCCAACATCGCCGGGCAGTTCCTTGTCCATCAGTATCGACGTACTTTCGCGGGCAATCTGCAATGCGCTCCAGAGGATGTAGCAGGCAATGCCCAGGCCGAACAGTGCATCCAGTTGTGGCCAGCCAAAGCGTGCCAGCAACAGGGCCAGCAGAATGCTGCTGTTCAGCAACAGGTCCGAGCGGTAGTGCAGGGAGTCGGCCCGTACTGCGGTGGAGCCGGTCAGGCGAATGACCTTGTGCTGCAGTGCCAGCAAGGCGAGCGTCAGCACCAGTGACAGCAGCATCACTGCAATGCCGACACCGGTGTCGCCCAAAGGCTGCGGCGTGTGCAGGCGTTCGGCCGCCTGCACGCCAATCAGCACCGCACTGACGCCGATGAACAGCGCCTGCGCCATACCGGCCAAGGCTTCGGCCTTGCCATGGCCAAAACGGTGGTCGTCGTCGGCGGGGCGCAAGGCGTAGTGCACGGCGAGCAGGTTGATAAACGACGCGACAGCATCCAGTGCCGAGTCGGTCAACCCGGCCAGCAGGCTGACCGAGCCGCTCAGCCACCAGGCCAGGGCCTTGCTCAGCACCAGGATACTGGCCACCGCCAGTGAGGCGCGGGTGGCCAGGCGTAGCAGGCGCTGGTGTTCGGCTGGGGTGATCATCCGTGGTCAAGTCCGTGTGTGGGGTTCAGGCTGCCGGCACCAGGCCCAGGCTGGCCAGCTGTTCGACGCTGCCGCGGTGCTGGATCAGCCGTGGGTCGTTCAGCGGCAGGCGCTGGCCCAGTTCGCTTTCGAGAATGGCCTGCAACTTCAGGTTGTCGACCTTGCCGTCGGGGCTTACCGCTTCTTGCAGCTTGGCCGGGTCGACCTGGGCGGTGCGGCCACCCGGGTAGTAGATGGCGCCGGTGGCAAAGTCGATGCCGAAGGCAATCAGCCCCGGGATCACGTAGAACAGGATGCCGATGGCGTCCATTGCGGCTACCACGGGGTCGATCTTGCCGCCGATCTGGCCGCGCCGGTCCGGGTAGAAAATGGTGCCGCAGGCCGTCAGCTGGGTCAGCAAGGTGGCGATGAGAGCGCCGCCGATGACGCGGGATGGGATGCGCATGTAAATCTCCGAGAGGGTTTTCAGCAGGGCAAGCGAAGCGCCTGCGCCTGAAGCTTAAGACCATGATAGAGCAGGCTGGGTTCGCCGTTATACTCGCCAGATTGTTCGAGGACCACCATGATTTCATTACCGATCGATGCCGTCTTGCCTGCCTTGCGCCAAGCCCTGGAAAACCGTCACGAAGCCGTGCTCGAAGCGCCACCCGGCGCCGGCAAGACCACCCGCGTGCCGCTGGCGCTGCTGAACGAGCCGTGGCTGGCCGGGCAGACCATTCTCATGCTCGAACCCCGGCGCCTGGCGGCGCGGGCGGCGGCCGAACGGCTGGCCAGTGAACTGGGCGAGCAGGTCGGTGAAACGGTGGGTTATCGCATTCGCCTGGACAGCAAGGTCGGGCCGAAAACCCGTATCGAGGTGGTGACCGAAGGCATTCTTACCCGCCGCCTGCAAGCCGACCCGGCGCTGGAAGGTGTGGGCCTGCTGATCTTCGACGAATTTCACGAGCGCAGCCTGGATGCCGACCTGGCCCTTGCCCTGAGCCTCAATGGCCGTGAGTTGCTGCGTGACGACCCGCCACTGAAGATCATGCTGATGTCCGCAACCCTGGAGGGCGAGCGCCTGTCACGGCTGCTGGATGAAGCCCCGGTGGTCAGCAGCGAGGGCCGCATGCACCCGGTGGATATCCGCTGGGGGCGGCCTTTCCAGCCGGGCGAGTTCATCGAGCCACGGGTCGTGGACAGCGTGCTGCAGGCCTTGGCCGAGCAGACGGGGAGCGTGCTGGTGTTCTTGCCCGGCCAGGCCGAAATCCGCCGGGTGCACCAGAGCCTGCAGGAGGCACTGGGCGAGCGGCCGGAGATTTTGCTGTGCCCGCTGCATGGCGAACTTGACCTCAATGCCCAGCGCGCAGCCATCGACCCGGCGCCCAAGGGCCTGCGCAAGGTGGTGCTGGCCACCAATATCGCCGAGACCAGCCTGACCATCGACGGCGTGCGCGTAGTGATCGATGCCGGCCTGGCCCGGGTGCCGCGGTTCGATCCTGGCAGTGGCATGACCCGGCTGGACACCCAGCGTATCTCCCGCGCCAGCGCCACCCAGCGCGCCGGCCGTGCCGGCCGGCTGGAGCCGGGCGTGTGCTACCGGCTGTGGTCCGAGGCCCAGCATGACCAGTTGGCTGCCCATGGCAGCGCCGAAATCCTCCAGGCCGACCTGGCTGGTTTGGCCCTGCAACTGGCGCGTTGGGGCGTCGCACCTCATCAGTTGCGCTGGCTCGACCAACCGCCCAGCGCAGCGTTTTCCCAGGCTCAGGACCTGCTGGCGCGCCTGGGGGCATTTAAACCGGGCAGCCGCGACAACCTCAGCGATCACGGCCAGGCCATGGCCGAGCTGCCGGCTCACCCACGTATCGCCCATTTGTTGCTGCGTGGTCAGGGCCTGGGTTTGGCCGCCATGGCCTGTGATGTGGCGGCGTTGCTCGGGGAGCGGGATATCCAGCGTGGCGGCGGTGCCGACCTGCACAGCCGGCTGGCGTTGATCAGCGGCGAGACCAAGGCCAGCCGAGGCGGCCAGGGTGGCGTGCAGCGCGCCCGGCAGCTTGCCCGTCAGTACCGTGGCCTGTTGCGCGGCAAGGCCAAAGCCGCCGTCGCTGACCCTGATCACCCGCGCTGGCTTGGGGCCCTGCTGGCGCTGGCCTATCCCGACCGGGTTGCGCAGCAGCGGCGTGAAGGGGGCGCCGAGTATCGTCTGGCCAACGGCCGTGCAGCCTTGTTCGGTGAGGTCGATGCGTTGATGAAACACCCGTGGCTGGTGATCGCCGACCTGGGCAGCCGCCAGGGCCAGCGCGAAGAGCGTATCTACCTTGCGGCAGCATTCGACCCGGCGCTGCTCGATGATGTGCTGGCCGAGCAGGTAGAACGCGTCGATCTACTCGACTGGGACGAGCGCGAGCAGGTGCTGCGTGCCGAACGCCAAACCAAAGTGGGTGAGCTCATACTAAGCCGCGAACCACTGACCGGCCTGGGTGATGAAGCGCGCGCCAAAGCGCTGCTCGGCCTGGTACGACGCAAAGGCCTGAACCTGCTGACATGGACACCGGAACTGCGCCAGTGGCAGGCACGGGTGGCACTGTTACGCCAGCTGGACCTGGACAGGGGCGGGCAAAGCGAATGGCCCGACCTGGGTGACGAGGCGCTGCTCGCCAGCCTGGAAGACTGGTTGCAGCCCTACCTTGGCAAAGTGTCCCGCCTCAGCCACTTCAGCGCGCTGGACCTGCCGTCGATACTGCGCAACCTGCTGCCCTGGCCGCTGCCGCAACGCCTTGACGAACAGGCACCCGCGCATCTGGCCGTGCCGTCCGGCTCGAACATCCGCCTGGACTACAGCGAAACCCCGCCGATTCTTGCCGTGCGCCTGCAAGAACTGTTCGGCCTTGCCGACACCCCGCGCATTGCCAATGGCCGGCAGCAGGTCAAGTTGCACCTGCTGTCACCGGCACGCCGACCCGTGCAGGTGACCCAGGACCTGGCCAATTTCTGGCGCACCACTTATGCCGAGGTAAAGAAAGACCTGAAAGGGCGGTACCCCAAGCTATCATGTCTCGTTAAATGAAAGTGTTTATCGTGAAACATTCTGACATTGACTGATATCTTGTTTTTCTTACGCATAACATTCAGGCTTGACACTCGAAGAATGGGTGGGGCGGTTTGGTGGCAGCGTTTGAAAATCCGGCACACAAAGGCCGCATTGTAATAATCCCCGAAGTCAGCGAAGTTTTTGCTGAACTGCACGTTAGTAATGAACCTTCTAATTCAATGCCAGTAACTATTAATGGCATTAGTGAAAGTATCATTGCTTATCAAGTAAATGAGGCGGCGCTTCCTGATGCGCTCACTAGGGCTGTATATAATCTGCCGTTTATCTTTCATAAAGATGGCACTCCGTGGATAGAGGCAAATTCTTTCCTGCTTAGTTTGATTCAGAACAAGCATGCACAGAATCGCCCAACAGATGATGCGAGAAGAAAGGCAAGTCGCCTTCTCGATTATTTGATGTTTTGTGAAAGCCATGGTATCGACTGGCTGGACTTTTCTGGGCGACGCCTTCCGCAGCGACCAACATACAAATACCACAGATATCTGCTCGATAATCCAAATCGCGGTGCGGCGGTTGCCAATCAATATACGGGTGTGGTTTATCAGTTCTACAAGTATGTGTCTAGATTTTGGCATGATCTAGATATAGAACGTGTTGATACAGTTAAGCAAATAAGTATCTATATTGAAGGGGCTCACGGGTTCCAAAAGAAGGTAACTGTAGAAAAACGTAGCCAAACCAGAGCATTAGCGCCGAAAGCCCCTACGCCAGCTGGATTTGTTAATGATGAAGGTGAGCTTCTACGGCCTTTAACGAATGTTGAGCTAGCGCATGTTGTGAAAGTAATTGAAGGCGACGCTTGGACAGCTCAAGAGCGACTGATCGTCTTGTTCGCGCTTATGACAGGCGCGCGCAAACAAACCGTGCTGACGCTGAGAGTGAGGCATGTTGAAGCGCTAGCGAATGGGTTGCTACAGCCAGATGGCTCCTATCTTTTGAAGGCTGGCCCTGGTACTGGGATCGACACTAAATTTAGTAAGGCTCAAAACCTATATGTCCCTCAGCAATTGGCTCAGGACTTGCTGACGTATTTGCGAAGCCCCTTTGCTATAAAAAGGCGTGAAAAATTCCAATCTGAGTTTACCCTAAACCATCCAGGGCTTGAAAAAATTGATGATAAGGATATGTATGTTTTCTTGTCTGAGCAGTGTAATTGTTATTACATGGCGTCGACGGATCCGAGGTACATGTACGCGAAGTCACGACCAGTAGGTGCTGTTGCGAACACATTGAAGAAAAAACTTTTAAGAAAAGCGAATAAAGAGCTTTCCACGGAATTTACATACCATTGGCTTCGTGCGACGTATGCATATCAGATTTATCAACGACTAGTTCCCCGGATAGCTGACGGTACACTTCAGCCCGGAGAAGAAATCACAATTATTCAAGCTCGGCTTCATCATGAAAGGCGTGAGACGACGGAGAACTATCTTAAATTGTTCTTGATGACGTCCGAGAAGATCAGTGCTCAAGAAAGCTACGAGAATGTGCTTTTCAAAATGTCTGGTTACAGTGACTTGATTTTGGATAATGTTGATGTCGGCTAATCGTGTGCCTCGTAAAATCCACGCTATTGATTTGTCCTATGTTGGTCAAGAACATGAGATTCTCCATCCTGAGAGTTTAGCTCTTTCACTGTCAAATCGAGTTTCGGCCTTAGATATCGGCGTGTTCGTATATTCTGTGCGTGAAAAAATACGGGGAGCTGGATATTGGGTGGATGAGAGCTCGCTGATTCCTAGTCGACGGAAGATGGTCATCGCCTGGCTTGACAAAATGTGGTCGTCAGGCACTAAAGGGAATAGCATTGAGACTGACGTAAAGAATTTTGAGTACGCAATAAATTGGTGCGATGGGTATGGTTACCGTGATGTAATGTGTACGCCTGAAGGCGCTCAGCGTGCATATATGGCGTTCACCAGCTATCTGTATCAGGAAATCGCCAGTGGCCAAGCGAAGCCACTAAGTTGCCAAGCCCGTCAAACTATTCTTCGTAGAGTTCTGGCGTTGCAATTTCCGGAAGACTATGGGTACATAATCGCAAGTGCTCCACCAATAAAAAATCGTCGTGAAGGTCTGGAACCGCCTGATGAAGACGACGTAAAGCTATACATAGACATCACACTAAATATTGCGCTATCTGTATCAAGGTTCTTGGTGGGTTTTCAAGCCTTCCCTCTAAGATTCGATACCAACGAATATCATACGTATTTTTTTCCAGGTACCGGTAAATTCATTACTCCATTGACAGAGGGTGAACATGGTTATTCTGCGTACGATTACCGAGAGGGCCGCCTCCTTACTATCGAAGAGCTAAGTATAGCTAAACCTGAGGCTAGACTAGCTGACCTGCGCGAAACTCTTAAGCGAGCTCAGCGTGTGATTGATGATGCAAATGCGGATTCCCATCATCAATTTAGGGTAAGGCTGGCAGGCCTCGCCATGAAGGCTTACGCGTGTCTTATAAACTTAGTGGTCGGAGCCAACTCTGGTGAGGTTATACAGTTTCTTTACGAAGACGCCCTTGAAGTTGTCCGTTCTCCTTTGAAAAAAGAGCTGTCAGCAGTGAAATTGAGAGCGAAGGGGTTAGTAGTTAACTACTCTATAGGCAGAGGGCCTGGCATGAAGCTTCTGCGCGAATATCTTGAGTTTCGTAGCTGGATCCTGAACGGCCGCTCATCAGAACTGCTTTTCTTTCATGTAGTTGATGGTCGAGGGCTGCCGTCCACTGATTTCCCTAGTCTCGAAAATAATTTCTCCACGAAATTTTATAACAAATTGCAAGGGGTTTTTGTTAGTAATAGTTCGAAGAATATTCCACCTAGGCTTGTCCGCAAGTTTAAGAGTTTGACTCTGCACCATCTGCGTCATTCGCCAATGCTGGTGAGTGCAGTGCTTAACCATACTGAGCGCACGAATGCGCAGTTTTACAGTGGAGTAACTGATAAACAGCAGAAGGAAGAGTTTGGAGGGTTCTGGGCCTCAATGCTGGAAGCAGCCAAGCGCTTTAGTTCTGAAAGCCAAGTGGGAGGGATACCTATTGCTGCAGGCCACTGTGACGGTTTGAATGATCCAGTGGCAGAAATTCCCGTGGTTACTATTGAACCTGATTGCAATAGCCAGTATGGATGTTTGTACTGTATACATTACTTGGTGCACTCTGATGAGGCTGATATCCATAAGCTGATGAGCTTCAAATATGTAGTCGAAGCCATTAGGGAAAATGCTCCGAATTTTGAATTCTCCGAAGAAGTTTTAAAAGGCGTAATCGTCCGTATTAGTTTTATTTTGGAGGGGATTTCAAAAAGATCCAAGAGTGCGTCTGATTTGATAGGGGTTATGAATAAGAAGGTTTTTGAACTGGGTATCCTCACTCCTTTCTGGGAGCGCCGCTTACAACGCTATGAGAAAATGGGGATCTACATCTGATGAAAAACTTTTTTGATGAATTGAATCAGGGGTTACAGGTTGCAGAAGTTATTCAGCAATCGCATGGCAAAAGCTGGAGGCCTTCGGCGGACTTTGTTCTTTGTAGGGATCTTGAGGGAAACCCGACAGCTGTCTTTGGTAAGCCTTATTGGGACTTCAATCCAATGCGGCTTAGAGCTAACAAAATCTGGGCCATTCGCTTTGATGGCGTGTTTGGCACAAGTGGCACAGCTCAAAACTCACTGACCGAGGAGATCAAGTGGATTCTTTTTTGTTTGCTTTTTTTTGTCAGCACTGGCCATATTGGTCGGATGAGCGTAAGTATGCTGTCACAGTATTTTCTAACACTGCGTACCGCTGCGCGATTTTGCTATGAGAAGGGTGCTGGTGAACTGGCGGGAGTGATTTCCCTACAAGAGCTTCTTACCACGCCTGCCTACTTGACGGCATACGCTCGCTGGATGAAGGTTAATGAGGTTGGAAGCACGCAGCGCAAGCTGATGCGAGCCCTTCTCGGCCATCTGGTGAGCGTGGGCGAGGATCGGCTTGGCTATAAGTTACAGGGGGTATTTGATATCGATTTCGATATTGATGAAGACGCTAAACAGCACCCTGTGATTCCGACCAAAATCTATCTTGCTGTAATCAATGCACTTGGTCTGTCTCTTGATGTTCTTTATGATCATCGCGAGCCGCTTGAGCAGTACTTGGGCGAGTTCGATAATCCTCGTTACGGGTATACTCATTATCACCAAAAAAAGGTCAATGGAAACAAAGCCCCTAAATCTTATGAGCCAGTCTTCGAAGAAACTTTGAAGATTCATAAGATAGAGTCTCTGTTCAGTGGTGATTTCTCATGCTCAGGAAGAGGCGTTTTGTCATCAACTGTTTTGAAGATGCAGTGGGTAGCTAAGACGGTTATTCATTTGTATACAGGCATGAGAGACCAGGAGGTGTTGCGATTGCCTTACGATTGTATCGATCAAGACGAAGTGGTGTCAGCTACGCTCGATGAGGGTGGCTTGGCACGGGATAAGCCCATCATAGTCAAGGTTTTGTCTACCACTACTAAGTTTACCGGGTATCGTAAAACAGTATCTTGGTTAGCCACTGATGAAGCTGTTCGCGCGGTAGAGGTGGCCCGTGCCATATGTCGTGGTATTTCCAAGTTGTACGGTGTTGACCCTAAAGCAATGCCGCTATTCTTAAATCCGGCCATCATTAATCGTGCTCAAACTGAAATCGGCGTACCGTTTTGGAATGATGTTTCGAAGCCGGACTTCCTGCTGGAAGGGTTTATTATAACTCCATCTGATTTAGAAGAGTTGCAGCTCACCGACCCCAGTCGTGATTTTTCAAATGAGAAATTTTTCCAGGTAGGGAGCCCATGGAATTTCACTAGCCATCAGTTTCGTAGGTCACTGGCATTCTATGGCAGCAGCAGTGGTTTCATATCCATGCCTAGCCTTAGGAAGCAGTTCAAGCATTTGTGTACTCAGATGACACGTTACTATGCCAATAACTTTGAGCTTCTCAAAACGATATTTGGATACTATGACGAGAAGAAGGGTGAGTACGTACTTCCTAAGACTCACGTTCTCTTTGAGGTGCAGACCGGTGTGCCAATGAACATCGCATATGATCTTTTGGCACATGCATTTGGAGATGACGCTCCTCTGTTTGGTGGAGTTGGTAGCTATATTTCAAATCAACGTGGCAAATTAGAAAGCGGTGATGTGCATATAGTTGACATGCGAAAGGAAACGGAGAGGCAGGCTGCCGATGGCAAGATCTCATACCGTCCGACCTTGCTAGGTGCATGCACACGAACTGGCAAATGTGAGCACTTCCTACTCGGTGCGGCTGTGAGCTGTCTAAGTTGCGCTGATGGCATTATCGAGAAGGAAAAACTCGACGAAGCTATCGAGGATAACGAGCGTGATCTCGAATTGTATGAGCCCGGAAGTGGTGAGTATCAAGTTGTACAGTATGAGCTGAGCAATATGAGAAAATTCAGGGAGCGTCTCATTCCAGCAGTGGAGGTAGCCTGAGATGGCGAGTGATGGTGTAAAAGCCTGCGTAGAGGCATTTGAGCGTCTTAAGGCTGGGAAGCCTCACGTTGCTGCTCACGTTGGACTTGATGGCACGAAGATCACTGCTGGGATCGTCAGCTTTGAGGCCGGTTTCGACAGAGGCTACCTCAAGAGAAAGAGACCCAGTCACCAGGCATTGATTGCTCAGATTGAGGCGTTCCGCACTAGCTTCGGTAACTTGGCTGCCTCAAAAACTCTTCAGATAAAGCGCGCTAACGATAAGGTCGTCAAGGCTCGTAGTGAGCTGGATGTAGTGCGGGAGCAGTTGTATCAAGTGATGACGCACAACATCCAGCTTGTAGAGCGGGTGAGGCTTTTGGAGGATCAGTTGAAGCGTCTATCCAACGTCAAGACCATGCCGAAGCGAGAGTAGCGCCGGCTAGGCGAGGCGCCCCTAGCAAGGTCGCCTTAGCTTTTCCAAGGTCGCCCTTTTTCACCGACTTCACCTGCCCTCTGTCTCCTATCGAACGCTTGTATACTGCCGAGCATTAAGCAGGAGTACACATGAGTTCGTTGCCAATTGACGCTGCGTTGCCAGCTCTTCTCAAAGCCCTTCGCGAACGCAATGAGGTGGTGCTGCAGGCGCCACCTGGTGCAGGTAAAACGACGAAAGTCCCGCTCGCTTTGCTCGAGGAGTCCTGGCTGCAGGGCCAAACGATCATCATGCTCGAACCACGTCGTCTTGCCGCACGCGCCGCTGCGGAGCGAATGGCCAGCGAGCTTGGTGAGAAGGTTGGCGAAACGGTGGGCTATCGGATTCGCCTCGATAGCAAGGTCGGGCCGAAAACCCGTATCGAGGTGGTGACTGAGGGGATTCTTACGCGCCGCCTGCAGAGCGATCCTGCCCTCGAAGGTGTCGGCCTGGTGATCTTCGACGAATTCCACCTTCGAAACTTGGATGCCGATCTCGGTTTGGCGCTGACGCTCAATGGGCGCGAGCTTTTCCGGGACGATGCTCCATTGAAGGTGCTGCTGATGTCGGCAACGCTCGAAGGTGAAAGGTTGTCGCGCCTGCTGAATGACGCTCCGATCGTGACGAGCGAGGGTCGAATGTTCCCGGTCACCACCATCTGGAGCAAGCCGCAGCAACCGGGTGAGTACATCGAGCCCCGGGTCATCAGCGCATGCCTGGACGCCCTCACCGATCAGGCCGGCAGCCTTCTGGTTTTCCTTCCCGGCCAGGCCGAAATTCGCCGCGTGTTGTCAGGGCTTGAGGAAGGGCTCAATGCCTCACCGTCGCTGCAGAAAAACACGCTGCTTTGCCCGCTGCACGGCGAGCTCGATCTTAATCATCAGCGAGCTGCAATCGATCCCGCCCCTCCAGGCATGCGCAAGGTTGTGCTGGCCACGAATATCGCAGAGACCAGTGTGACCATCGACGGTGTGCGTGTGGTCATCGACGCTGGCCTTGAGCGTGTTCCGCGTTTTGATCCTCGCAGTGGCATGACCCGGCTGGATACTCAGCGGATATCCAAGGCCAGTGCCACCCAACGGGCAGGGCGTGCCGGTCGACTGGAACCGGGTGTCTGCTATCGACTCTGGTCTGAAACCCAGCACGACCAAATGGCGGGTTTCAGTTCGCCCGAAATTCAACAAGCGGATCTCACAGGTTTAGCCCTGCAGCTTGCTAAATGGGGCGTTCATCCAAGTGACCTGAAGTGGCTTGATGCCCCACCTGCAGCTGCTTACTCGCAAGCGAACGATTTGCTTCGACGGCTCTGCGCCTTGCAACCAGATGGGCAACTTACTAAGCACGGCCAAGCGATGGCCGAGCTGCCGAGTCATCCACGGATTGCTCATCTCCTGCTGCGAGGTCACGAGCTGGGACTGACTGAGACAGCGTGCAACATCGCAGCATTGCTCGGTGAGCGCGATATTCAGCGTGGTGGCGGAGCAGACCTTCATAGTCGTTTGGCCATCCTATCTGGTGAGCAACGTGCGCAAAGAGGTGAGCAAGGTGGTGCTCAACGTGCGAAGCAACTCGCCAGGCAGTATCGGTCATTCTTGCGTGGCTCAGGATCGCAATCAGTCGCTGATTCAGACCACCCGAGGTGGGTGGGCTGCCTTCTTGCGTTGGCGTATCCCGACAGGGTCGCTCAACAGCGTCGTGCGGGTGGAGCTGAATATCGATTGGCAAATGGTCGTGCAGCGATGTTCACCGAGACCGATGCACTGATGAAGCATTCTTGGCTGGTGATTGCCGACTTGGGTAGCCGGCAAGGCCAGCGTGAGGAACGTATATACCTCGCTGCCGACCTAGACGAAGCGTTGTTCGACACTGTCTTGAAAGACCAGGTCAGCCAAGTAGATGAACTTGAATGGGATGAGCGGGAGGGGGGACTCCGCGCTGAGCGACAAGTGAAAGTAGGGGAGTTGGTTCTGTCCCGCGCGCCGCTAACGAACCTAGGTGATGAAGCGCGAGTTCAAGCGTTGCTCAACTACGTGCGTCGAAAAGGGCTGGAGCTTCTGCCGTGGACACCTGAGCTCCGTCAGTGGCAGGCGAGGGTCGAATTGCTGCGCGTGCTTGATGAGGAAGCTGGTAGTAAGAGTGCGTGGCCTGATTTACGTGATAAAACATTGCTGCAGTCGCTGGAGGAGTGGTTGGGGCCATACGTGGGAAAGGTGACCCGGCTCAGTCATTTTGGCCAGCTCGATCTGTCCAGCATCATTCGCAACTTGTTGCCCTGGCCTCTGCCGCAACAGTTAGACACACAGGCGCCTCAGACGATTGCAGTACCCTCGGGATCGAACATCCGTGTGGACTATGGTGAGCGTCCCCCTGTACTTGCCGTGAGGCTACAGGAACTCTTCGGGCAAGCGGATACGCCGCGCATTGCTAATGGTCGCCAAGTGCTCAAGCTGCACTTGCTATCGCCTGCTCGCCGACCGGTTCAGGTTACTCAAGACTTGGCGAACTTCTGGGCTTCCACTTACGTTGAGGTGAAGAAGGATTTGAAGGGTAGGTACCCCAAGCATTTCTGGCCTGACGATCCCCTTGTCGCACAAGCAACTGCAAGAGCTAAGCCTAGGGGGACATGATCTAGATGTGAGGCATGACCACGTCTCAATGTCGCATACGTGAAGTGGCGGTCGACCTATAGCGTTCCGCCATCTTACGTCACTGATCTGCAACTGGCATGTGCCAGAACTTGTGGACTGTGGAATATGGCATTTCCAGCTTCACTGAGGTCTCTTTTTGAGTGAGGCCCTCTGCCTTGCAGTCGAGGATTGCTTGAATTCTGTCTGGTGGGATTGGCGGCTTACCTGATTTCGCTGCGATCAATGCTTTACCCGAGAATTGCGCAGGCAGGCTTTCCATCACACGCATCTCACCCAGCTTGCCCAGCTCCGCCCAGAGGTGGGTCATAAACTCTTCGAGTGATTCCTGGCGTTCGTAGGAGGCGGCAGCGGCGAGGAGTGCCACCGAATCGACGTCCAAGCGCTTACTGATGTCTTCGAGCATCTCGAGGCTGACATTGGATTTCGCGTGCTCGATCTTGTGCAAATGACTAGGCTCCACCGTGGAGGCGAGCTGTTCTTGGGATAGGCCACGAGCGGCACGCGTGGTGCGAAGGACTGCTGCCAGAGTGTATCGCGTTGGCATGGGAGAGCTTCCCGCAAAGGGAAGCATAAGGCCACACTGAAAACTCTACATCCACGTACTATAGGCAGTGAATGTGGAATGGTGGTATGGTGGTCTCACTAGCTCCCACAGATGACTTGCGTTCTGCATGGACATTTACTGCTGGGCGCAAAGTTGTCAATTTATATGAATCGTTTCTGGGCGAAGTGCTAGCTAGTTGCCCCGATTGATAGGTGGAGTGTGTTGTGCTGGTCACCCAAAGAACCAAACTCCGAGGGCAGTTTTTAGCTCTGGACAGCCTGAATCTGTTTTGGGATTCAGCAAGTCTCAATCCCGATTGCTATTACTTTGTCGTTGAAGGAAGTGGCTTCGTGAATGGATGCCTAGGCCCGTCTGTGCGTTTGGTGTCGAGCGTTGAGGTGGTTGACTCCCTGTGCAAAGGGGATGCGGTGGATTTCCTGAGTGTCAATCGAGTTCATTTGCTTGCTCCACCGGCGATGACCAATCAATCCGAGTTTTCGATGAAGCTGCTTTCCGAGATTCGGATCAAGGATGGTACCCAGCCGACCCCGGTTTACGAATTTGTCACGTCTGAAGGACACGTCTACTCGAGCGCGAGAGGTTGATTCATGGCGGTCACGTTGGATGAGGTTACAGAGTTTCTTTACGGCGGCGGCGAGGTTGTCCATGGTTGGGCTGACGATAGAGGAGAGCTGGTTCAAGCAGCAGAGCAGCGCTTTCCAGGAAAAGCGTTTTGCTTGGTGAAGCGTTGGATCATCGTTGAGATTCCCGCGAATGAGGTTGAGCCGTTGCCGGACGGGATCGCGCCGATGATTGTGCTCGCTCATGAGGTCATATACGACAGCCGTGGACGGTTCGTACCTGGTTGCTGGGTGAGATCTACGTACGCGATCTCGCATGAGCATCCTTGGATTTTTGAGACTCGCAACACCGTCTATCTGCTTATCGGCGACGGATACAAGAAGCAAGCCTCGCTCGAGATGGTTCTGTCATTTCGTCCGTGATGACCCAGTTCTTGAAGCCCGGGCGTCCGTCGGACGGGCCCGGGATTAGCGACCCAGCCCTTGTATCATGGAGCGAGGTATGAAGATTGCGGTTTACTCCGACCTACACAACGAGTTCTCCGAGTTCGTGCCACCTATGCTGGACGTCGAGCTGGTCGTGCTCGCGGGTGACATCTCTGTGCGCGGTCAAGGGGTCGAGTGGGCAAACGCGGCGTTCGACTGTCCAGTGATCTACGTCCCTGGGAATCACGAGTTCTACCGGGGGCACTTAGACCGAACGCTGACGAAGATGCAACAGGCGGCAGCTGGGCATGTTCATGTTCTGGATAACCATACACTGATCGTTGGTGATGTGAGATTTTTAGCGGCGACGGGGTGGACAGATTTTACGTCCACAGGGGATTACCGCGTAGCGATGTCGTTGTGCTGGGAGTGGATGAGCGACTTCACGCAGATCCGAATCGGCGAGGGCTTTAGGAAGCTTCGCCCTGTCGATCTCATCGCTCGCAACATTTGTGCGCGGGACTTTCTGGCTACGGAGTTGGCTAAGGACTTCGGTGGCAAGACGGTCGTCGTCACGCATCATTGCCCGATTGAAGCGGTCGCTGGTGATGCTCATGAGGGCCACCTCGGTGCTGCGTACTTCAACCAGTGGGGTGACCTAGTTTCGCAGGCTGATGCCTGGATCTTCGGCCATACCCATTACGCGGTCGACACGATCGTTTCGGGATGTCGGCTCATATCGAACCCCAGAGGGTATCCAGGTGAAAAGACCGGCTTTGTACCGGACTTCATCATTGAAATCTAAGCACCTCTAGGAGCGAAACCTCTCAGAGGGGTATTGAATTGGACGCAGGAGCGCATGAACACATGACAGATGAGATCGTCAGGTACCCAGGTGAAGAACCATCGATTTTTCAGCTCACGCGCATCATACAAGCGATGGGTCAGCAGTATTCTGTGCCGATCACTGCCTATCTGAGCGACGTCGAAATTTTGAACGATTGCGCAGTGGGGGTCGTGGTTGGTCAGATCGTTCCAGGGCTTATTGAGAAGCGCACAGGGGCATATTTGCTTACGACCACGCCGATCTTCTCGTTGAAAAGGGTAGGGCGCTTCTGGGTGGTTGATACAAAGGCAGGAAATTTTGTTCTGACTTCATTCAAGCGCGGAGCGGGCCGGAAGAGTCTTCGAGCATTCATTACAAGCGCAGACCAACCTGACGCTTCGCCAACGAGCGAGCCAGGCGCCTTTGCGGGCGCCTGAAAGGTCGATTATGCGGATCAGGTGAGCGTCGCGAGGAGTGTACGCAAAAAATCCTGACGGCGATGAATCGAGCTAAGAATCACGTAGTCGCGTTCGCCATCTGGTGGTAGATGACCACTTTCCATTAGGCCGATGATGTAACCCTCCGCCTTCCCTCGGGCCTCACGCAGGTCTTGCTCTGTCGTGGATTTGTGAATGTCATCCACCAGGCGTTTCCAACGCTCGGCTTGGCGTTTGCCGGCAGGGTCGCTGGAGAAAGTAGGAGCGTGAAGCAGTGAATCGTAGTAGCCGGTAGCAGGTTGCGTGCTCAAGCGGGAAGCTCCACAGATTAAATCTGGAGCGATTTTATCATGCGTACACTCAATCGCCTGTTACTGCTCCGCCAGGGCCTGGCGACCCGTGCCTGGCTTAAAGCTGTGGAGCATTAGGTTGGGGAGTCTGGATGGGTTGAGATCGGGAAGGTGCGACTCATGATGGCAGATGGTGACGGAGGCTCAGAATGAAGGTCACACAAGCAGGTGAGTCCGATGTAGTTGTCGACGTGGTATGCGATGTCTGCGGTATGTCTACGCGAGATGGCGAAGGTGAGCCCCAGTACGGAACGATGCATGCGGCATGGGGCAAAGGCTCAGCGCATTGCGGCCAAGAGTACGAGCTTCACCTCTGCGAAGGCTGCTTTTTCTCTCAAATAGCTGAGATGAAGAGGGCGCGGTGGCTCGCTGTGATGTTTGATCAGGAAGGCGACGCGATTTTAGGTGATGACACCTACGGTCGGATCAGAACACCTATCTCAGATGGTGGTTGCGAAGATACATGACCGTTTGCTCGATCTCGTTTTAGGGCAAATTATGGAATACCAATAATTATTGCCCTAGAATAATTTTCCGTAATTCTGAACCCGTTGTCATGCTTGCGCTCCGCCTTTTGGCTCCACACGGCTGCGTACTGCACTGCTCCAGCAGTGGTTTTACGGAAAATGCGCGGTGAGCCTCACATCTCAAGGGGATGCGGAGCTCCTCTAAAAATGCAGTCAATGGAGTCTTAGCTTGAGCACTCTGCGCACTCTGCTTGCTAAGCCGCTTCGCGAAAATGCGACCCTCATACCTAGCGCGGTTTATCGTTGGGGATGACTGGCGTGGCCAGACCCTCTATTCGCGTTTGACTTCGGAGCACCATGCAGCGTCAGGGGGATTGGGCCTTGGCCTGTTCATCGTCGGTGAAATTGTTGCCCGACATGGTGGTGCCATCGATGTCGAATCCAGTGTGCAGTATGGCAGTGTGTTCCGATTCTCGCTTCCAACCTCATAGTCCACGCGATCCCTGCTCCGGTGGGAGCGACAGCATTTAGCGCCACCGGTCTGCCTCTACCATCAACATGCTGAACGTACTGACGCTGCATTCACCTGAACAGAGTAGGGCGCATTTCTGTAGCCCCTGACGATCGGGAGTTCAGCATGAAAGCAATCGTGTACAACGGCCCACGTGACGTCTCGGTCAAGGATGTACCGGACGCGAAAATCGAAAAGCCTATGGACGTGCTGGTACGCATTACCACGACCAACATCTGCGGTTCTGATTTGCACATGTACGAGGGCCGAACCTCGTTCGAAGCCGGGAGAGTTTTTGGTCACGAAAATCTCGGTGAGGTAATCGAGGTAGGGGCAGGGGTCGACCGGGTCAAAGTCGGTGACCGAGTCTGTCTACCTTTCAATATCGGCTGCGGGTTCTGTGAGAACTGTGAGAAAGGCCTCACTGGATTCTGCCTTACAGCGAATCCTGGTGCTGCGGGCGCGGCTTACGGTTTTGCCGAGATGGGCCCGTATCAGGGCGGGCAGGCCGAGCTGCTGCGTGTGCCCTATGCGGATTTCAACTGCCTGGTGCTGCCGGAAGATGCCCAGGAGCGTGAGGATGACTATGTCATGCTCTCGGATATCTTCCCTACAGGCTGGCATGCAACAGAGCTTGCCGGTTTGCTGCCGGGTGAAAGCATTGCGATTTACGGCGCAGGGCCTGTCGGCCTGATGGCGGCCCATTCGGCAATCATCAAAGGCGCGTCCCAGGTGTTTGTCATCGACAACCAACCGGATCGCCTGCAACTCGCCGCGCAGCTTGGCGCAACCCCTATCAATGCAGTCGAGCAGAAGGCCGTGGAAGAGATTATGAACCTTACTCACGGCAAAGGCACCGACAGAGGCTGTGAGTGCGTCGGTTACCAGTGCTGCGACAAGCATGGCCATGAAGCGAACTACCTCACCATGAACAACTTGGTCGCTTCAACCAAGGCCACTGGTGGCATAGGCGTGGTTGGAGTGTTCGTGCCAGAGGATCCTGGAGCGAAAAACGAACTGGCGAAGCAGGGCAAGATGGCCTTCGACTTCGGTGCGTTCTGGTTCAAGGGCCAACAGATCCGGACAGGCCAGGCGAATGTGAAGGCCTATAATCGCCGCCTGGCAGAGCTCATCCATCATGGGCGCGCCAAGCCCTCGCAGATCATTTCCCATCGTTTGAAACTGGCCGAAGGCCCAGATGCCTACAAGCACTTTGATGCGCGGGATGATGGCTGGACGAAAGTGGTGCTCAAGCCTGCGGCCTGATCTGCTCTCACTGCTTCCAGGGACGGAAGCGTGGTGAGGAGTGCAACCTGTATATTTTAGAAGCAACCTTTACCGGCTTGTCAGTGCGTTATCACCCGGCAATTTCCAGTTGCGTGTTCTTGCGCCACCCTCGCAGATTCATGGCGCAGAGACAGAACTGCAGGATGATCAGAGCCCAGGCATGTGCTTGCCAGCCCCACACAGCCCACAGCACGTTGCTTGCGATGAAGCAGCAAAATCCTATCTTCCTTCTACCCGGACGACGCGAACCAATGCACCAGGCTGCCAGTACGGTCATCACCATGGCGGGCCATTCAAGTAATCCAATCCAATATTCCATGAAACCTTCCAACTGATGATGGGGTATCTGAAGCTGATCACCTGCCAGCGTCCTGAGCGCTGGCAGGTGATCGCTCGACTAAGCCGCTCGCTGCTCGCCCTTGAGCATCTTTTTCTGCATTTCCATCGTTCGCCCCAGCTCCTCGAGGGTGTCCTTGCTGAGCAGCTTCTTCGCCGTGGGGAACAGCTCGCCTTCTTCTTCCGCGATGTGATGCTCCAACAGCTCTTTCATGACCTTGACCCGCCCGGCGAATTCGACGGTGCCAGTTTCGGTATGCAGCAGGTCGGGTAGGACGAGCGAATCGACAGTCCGGTGCTCCTCCTTGGCCTCGTAGTACATCTTCGCTTCTTCCTTGCCTCCCGCTTCCTTGATGGCCGGATAAAGAATTTCTTCTTCGAGCGCGGTGTGAATCTGCAGTTCCTGCTCGATCCTGTGGAGTAACTCGGCCCGTTTCTTCACCGCTCGCTCGGTGGTGGTCGACAATTCTTCGAGTAGCTTCTTCACCAGCTTGTGGTCTTGAATCAGCAAGTCGATAGCGTTCATTGGCGTTACCTCATCACGGATGGGATGTAAGAACTTGCCTCTGGTTGAGTCCCCGCCAAACGACACGGTTCAATGGAGATGATGTCTGGCGTCACCGTTCAGGATGGCAACCACTGATGGCCATCGCAGCTCTGAGGGCTGCCAGGTGAGTCAAGCCCTGCGGAAGGTTGCCCAGATACTGCCCCGTCTGCGGATCGACCATCTCCGAGTAGATGCCTACTCCATGTGATAGCCCTTTCAAAGCGTCTGCATAGGCGGCTTCGGCGCGTTCCTGGTTACCCAGAATGGCCCAGGCTTCGATTAACCAGAATGTGCAGGCTAAGAAGCAACCTTCCTCTTCCTGTGCATCGGTGCAGCGATAATGGAAAGCGCCGGCCCCTAGATCATGATCAATTGCTTCCAGCGTGCTGCGCATACGTTCCTTGCTTGGGTAGCCGAACCTGACGGCCAGTGCCAGTGAAGCGTCCAGTCGGTCGCTGTCTGGATAGAACAGGTAAGCCTGGCGTTCTTCGCTCCAGCAGTGCGCCTCGATCCATTGTTGGATGCGCTGTCGCTCGCGATCCCAGCGTTCACGGCAGGTGGTGGGAAGGTGGCCGCCATCTGCCAGTTCGATGGCCCGGCTCAAGGCTTGCCAGCAACTGACCTTGGACATCGTGTAGTGCTGTTTTTCCGGCAACTCCCAGATACCGGCATCCTGCTGACGCCAACAGTCGGCGCACTGGTCGGCAAGGCCTGAGAGGAGCATGGCGCTCGGGGAATCAAGAATGTTGCCGCTGTCGATGAAGCAGCGCGCTGTTTCGAAGATATCGCCGAACACACCGTGTTGGAGCTGGTCGCGGGCATCATTGCCGACGACTGGAGGGGAGTTCTTGTAGCCAGGCAGATCGACCGGGCGCACGCAATCACCGATTGCACCGTCCAGGGTATAGAACACCCGTGGCCCATGTTCATCCAACCGGCGCAGTAGCCAGGTGAATGCAGCCTTAGCCTCTGGCTGTGCGCCGATGCCCAGAAACGCCTCGATGGTGTAGCCGGCATCGCGTATCCAGGCGAACCGGTAGTCGTAGTTCTTGCAGCCGCCAATCCGTTCGGGAAGGGACGAAGTCGCTGCCGCCATGATCGAGCCACTTGGAGAGGACAGCAGAAGCTTGAGGGCCAGCGCATTTCGGATGACCTGAGTCTGGTACGGGCCGTCGTAGACCAGTCCCTTCGACCATTGGCACCACTCCCGGTGCGAGCCGTCGATGCGTTCATCGATCAGGGCCAACGGCGGTGCCACCAGGGGCTCATCACGCCCTGCGATAATTGCAACCACTGAGCGTTGTCCAGCTGCAAGGCTAAGGACAGCACGGACGCCCATGTCGTCTTTGCGTTCGATGTGCACATGATGGTCGTGCAGGAACATGCCGAGTATTCGCCCCGCATGAAAAACGCAGGCATTGTCATTCGGCGCCACGTAGGGGCTTACCGTGTCGGCTTGGGTTCCGAAGTCGATGGCTAACTCGAAATCGACCGCACCCTCGACACACTCAATGCGCCTGGCGAGTTCGGCCCAAGGCAGGCGTCCGGCTGGCCCGCTGTTCAAGGATTCCGTCAGCCGGGCACGACCCTGAGTGGTGATGAAAATTGTCTCAAGGACGTTGCTGTCTGCTAAGTAGCGGCGCTCAGCAACGAACGGCTCGCTAGGGGTAATGGAAAAGAAGCCTCCTGTTTCAGGGGCCAGCAGCTTGTCGAATAGGGGTGGTGAATCCATGTGCGGCACACACCACCAGTCGATGGAACCGTCCAGGCCAATCAGTGCCACGGAACGCCCATCGCCGAGCGCACCATACTGCTCCAAGGGCAACCATCCACCCTCATCTCGTTGAGGTGCACCCTGTTGAGCTTCTACCGGTTCTCTTTCCATCAGCATGCCTTCGAGATCACGTGTTCTCATTCCGACAGGGCTATCTGGCGTCTGGTTCGTCTTATGTGAGCGCTGCGTAAATAGAGGGAATTTAGAATTGGCATGGATATCTCATGTAAAGCGAGACACAAGGGAGCTTCGTTGCCTCGCATTTACCCTGCAGGGAACAAGAACAAAAGGGGGCTTACATGAGTTGTCTGATTTGCGCGGGGCAAGCTGAGTCCGTTGAATGCACCGGTGGCTGGGAAGAGCGACACTGTTCTCAATGCGGCTGTTACCGAATGTCCCAAACGCTCATTCTGGTGATGATGGAAGAGGGTCAGATTTTTGATACCGAGCGGATGCGGGCCTGGCTGGTATCTCGGCGCGAACTGATGCCCATCCCTACCATCGACCATAGCCAGGCGATATTGGCACTCTAAACGGACATGGGTTCTACCACTGACAGCCTGTTGTCTTACTCGGCAGGAATGATTGAAATCTTTCCATTGCGTTCGACGATAGCGAACTTCACTTGCTCAATTTTTTCGATGCCTTGGCTGTCTCGTGCTGACTCGAGGATATCGTCCTCCGTGAGTCGTGCCCGACGCATGCGGTGATGCAGAAAGCGCCCATTCTCAACAACCAGGGTAGCGTGCCCGTCCAGAAGTCGGGCCAAGGGCTTGGAGTTCAGCTTTGCTAGTGAAAGGCCGACGTCCAGTACGATCAGCGTGGCGATCACCAGCGTGGCATTGGTGAATGAAAAATCGTCACCCAGAAGCGCCTGCTGGGTGGCTTCCCCGATGATCAGCAACAACACGAAGTCGAAGGTCGTCAAATCGGCCAGCGAGCGCCGCCCGGCCACGCGAAACAGCAGCATGAGGGCGACATACATTCCGGCTGCGCGGAGGATCGAATCCATGACGCACTCCTAGGGGTAAAGAAATGTGGAGAAGTGAACGGCGCTTTCAGGGCCAGCCCTGACGCTGCCCTCCAGAGTGCCTACGTGCTCACTTCGAAGGGTCAAGTACAAGGTGGCGACCCCATCTTCTTTAGTACCCAATTGGAACAGCAGGGCCTGGCCATGCGACATCGACTGTTGTGGCTCCGGTTGCAACGTCTCGATACTGGCGTCACGGAGCAATGATCCCTCGATTTGCACTTCCACCGGCTGACCAGGGATACCCTGAACGGTGATGAATAGACTGTCTGTCGTGCCGCTTCGGCTGAGGCGCTGGTACTCAACCCGTACCCGGCCATCCTGGCTCACCACCTCGGCATCGCTCAACGGGCCATTACCGAACAGGCCTGCCAAGGCAAGCAATACGATGGCCACGAGCACGTACCAGCCCACGCGCTCGAAGCGCCAGACGCGCTGCTGCATCGGTATATCTTCATGAACAGGGTGACGCCTGGATAGCAGTTCATCTTCCGACATGATCACAGCCCTCAGGCGCGCTCGCCGCGTAACCAGCGCTGGTGATAGTGGGAAAGCCGGGTCAACCCGAAAACGGCGCCTTGGCGCATCACTTCAGACCGCTCGCCGAAGAAACGCTGAGTGCGCGTGAAAACGGCAATTGGCTCGCCGGCGAAAGCCCACGCAAAGCACATCGTCCCCGGTGGTATCCCGGATTCGGGTGCCGGCCCGGCTACCCCGGTGGTGGCGATCACCACGTTCGCATCGCTGTCTCTCAAGGCGCCCAAGGCCATTTCCCAGGCTACTGCTTCGCTGGTCAGGCCATATCGTTCGATGGTTTCGGCGCTGACGCCCAGCAAGCGCTTCTTGGCGCTGGGCGAGTAGACGACATAGCCGCTTTCCAGCACCTCGCCGGTACCCGGTACCGCCGCCAACAAAGCCACAAGGCAGCCCGCAGTGCACGATTCTGCTGTGCTCAAAATCAGTTTGTTGTTTTTGAGATAGCCGAGAGCGGCCAGTACAGGGTCGTTTTCCATTTCAGAATCGACTCGCTTGTTTTGCGGTGGACGCGATGCTGGGGTATTTGGTTCATCGCATCTAATGCCCGGCTATCTCGGGGAGTGAACCTGACCTGAACTTTGCCTCGTACATTGGCTTCTTTTATTCAAAGACAAGGGTAGGAGAGCAAGATGAAGAATGAGAGCGATAGGCAAAATGCAGGTGCGCAGACGAGGCCGCATGGGGAAGAGGAGCGAGACAACGATGCTCATCGTCCGGACGGATCAACGGGGACAGCCCACGACTCCACGGCGCAAAAAACGGCCCGTGATCACGATCAGCAAAAACGCTGAAACTGCCCACGAAAAGGGTTTGAGGCTCGCCAACTCGGCGAGCCTCTTTTCGCTAAAGGATCGGTTTACCGCCAGTCACTGCGTAACGTGAGCCACTGATGTAGCTGGCCTCGTCGGAGCCCAGCAGCACGTAGATCGGCGCGACTTCGACCGGCTGCCCCGGGCGCCCCATCGGGTAGCTGGAACCGAAGTTCTTGACGGCCTCGTCCGGCATGGTTGCCGGAATCAAAGGCGTCCAAATAGGGCCTGGCGCGACGCTGTTGACCCTGATGCCTTTCTTGGCTAGCAACTGAGCCAAGCCAGCAGTGAAGTTGGCAATGGCTCCCTTGGTCGTGGCATAGGCCAGCAGGCTGGGGGATGGATCGTCGGAATTGACCGAGCTCGTATTGATGATCGAGCTTCCCTTGGGCATGGAAGGCAGAGCCGCCTGGCAAATCCTGAAGATCGCGGTGATGTTGGTATCGAAGGTCTTCACCCATTCGTCATCGTCGATTTCTTCCAAGGTCTCGTGGGACATCTGGAACGCCGCGTTGTTGACCAGGATGTCGATGCGCCCGAACTGGCTAACGGTCTTTTCGACGATGTCGTAGCAGTGCTGTTTCTGCGCCAGGTCTCCGGGCAACAGCAGGCATTGACGGCCTGCGGACTCAACCCAGCGCGCGGTTTCTTGGGCGTCTTCATGCTCATTCAGATAAGCGATGGCGACGTCGGCTCCTTCACGGGCATAGGCAATCGCTACTGCCCGCCCGATGCCGCTGTCTGCTCCGGTGATGAGTGCAATCTTGCCTTCGAGTCGATTGTGGCCGGTATACGATTGCTCACCACAATCCGGGTAGGGCTCCATCTTGCGCTGTGAGCCGGGGACATTTTGAGGCTGTGAAGGGAAGGGCGGGGTAGGGAAGTCTCGCATGGTGGAAGCTCCTGCAGTTGAGAACGCTTGTTATCGTTCGAACGGAGCTAAGGGCCGACGTTGAGATGAATTCAGGGTTTGAACGACGGGCGGTCACTCCTTCTATCTCCATTGAATTATCGGGAATTGGTCGGCTCTACCGCTGACCCGTGTCGCGCTTTCTGTGTGAGGCTCCACTACATCCAGCTGGCGTGACCCGCGCCCTCCAGGTGCCTGAGGCATCACCGGAGGGCGCGAAGCAGAAAGCTGGACTCAGCCTGCCAGCGCTTTGATCAACTGTTCGTTGAAAGCCGGAATATCGTCTGGCTGGCGGCTGGTGATCAGGTTGCCGTCCACTACAACCTGCTCATCCACCCAATTGCCGCCCGCATTGCGAATGTCGTCCTGCAATGTCTTGTAGCTTGTCATCCGCTTGCCTTTGGCCAAGCCACTGGACACCAGGAGCCAGCCTCCGTGGCAGATGACGGCCAGCGGCTTGCCAGCCGCGTCGTGGCTCTTCACCAGGTTCTGCGCACCGGGGATCAAGCGAATCGTGTCGGAGTTCTGAACGCCGCCGGGCAGCACGAGGGCATCATAGAGATCGAGTTGGGCACCTTCGAAGGTTGCATCCACGGCAAACTCGTCGGCGGGCTTGTCGTGATTCCAACCACGCACAGTGCCTTCCTTATCAGCGAGGATGTCGATCACCGCACCAGCTTTCTCCAAGGCCTCACGAGGCCCTGTTAACTCGACTTGTTCAAAACCATCAGTCACCAGGAAGGCAACGCGCTTGCCACTCAGTTGTGTACTCATCTTTGAATCTCCATTTTCGATAAAGCTGACAGGGGAGGCCTCAACGGCGTCGACGTTGGGCATGAGCGATGAGAAGTCCCGCGAGCAGACCGATGACTGCCGCACTTAGCAACAGCGGTATCTTGTCTTTAGGGGTTAGGCCGATGCCGTCCATGCTTCCCGGCCTACCTGTTGGCGTGGACAGATTCTCGGAGGACTCCAGTGCGTCGGAACTGCGGTTCAATGGTGTGTCCGGACTGGACTGAGCGACGGGCTCAACCTCCTCAGCCGTGGCGCTGACGTCCAATTGGTTCAGCTTCAACGCTGTGCCGTCCACCAGGGTCAGTGTCAGGTTTTCAATGTCTCCCGCTGCGCGACCTGGAAAAACCGGTTCGCCTGCAGCATCGAGGTTGTCGTAAATGAAGCGCTTGCCCTCCAGCCAGCCAACGGCTGTGAGTAACTCGGGGCCGAGGTAGTATTTTCCATCGAGGAAGAAGCCTGGAAACTGGTGAGCGCGTTCGACGTTCTCCACGGAGTAACGCTCACCCGCCTTCATGCCTGTTGTTGGATCAATCATGACCACGACCTCCGTATGCTGGTATAGCCATGGAGGTTGCCGAGGCAGTACGTGTTCCTAAGGGATGACCAATGGACTTCAGTCCAATCTGTTGGTGGGTGGCCGGTGGTTGAGCGCAGGGTCTGCCGTCTGACTTTTCAATTGAATTTTTACGCGTACATCCCCCTCTGTAAATTTGGGTCAAAGGGAGATACTCACGTGCCTGGGCAGCAATTATTTGTTATCGATTACACACTCCATGGCGAGAGCCGGGCGTTCATTATTCGCTTGGAAAAAATGGACGATCCCGTGGCCTGGCACTGGGCTAGTTGCGATGCCGGTGTTGGCATCATCCCGCGATTCAGTCAGCAGAACATCAAGCTGGTCAGTCGTCCAATGGCAGAGGGCTATGGCATCGCGAACGTGAAGTGGCGACTTGCCGGCAATGGCCCTGAATTCATTCCCCAACCTATCGATGTCGGCAAATTTTCAGGTGCTGGAGAAGGTGCCTGAACCCCTGAGGCCGGCCACTTTTTTGGAGATGTTGCTATGCAGCCTAAAACCGAAGGCTCTGAAGAGAAAGGCCCAAGCGACTTACCTTTCATTAACGATCCGGAAAAGCCCACGTCGCCTCCTTTGAATGACGCTGATGCCACTGAAGCAGCCGAGGCAGAGGAAGACATTGAGGATGACGGCCAACCCATATGAGCCAGGAGGAGCACACGATGGACAATTACCACCTCAGCCCTACAGCAAATGGATGGGAATTGAAGAAAGCCGGTGCTGAACGCGCCTCCAAGCGAGCGGCGACTAAGCATGAATTGGTCAGCGCCCTCGCAGATTTCTTTGATGGCAAGACGGCATCGGTGAAGATCCATAAGGCGGATGGCACTATCGAAGAGGAGCGCACCTACCCACGATCTGCTGACCCGCGCCGTAGTAAAGGTTGAAGACCGTAAATGCCTGTGATCTCGGCATCGAAGTCACGGATGTCGGGGGTGTGTTCAGGTGGTTGATGGCCAGCTTTCTCATGGGCAAGCGCATACGATCTACTGTCGCCTTGAGGGCGTACCGGATACTTGTCGATCAGCAGGGGCTTGATACGCCGCAAAAGCTTGCGCAGGCCACACATGCGACCCTTGTGAGGCTGCTCGGGCAGGCTGGGTATGCGCGATACGATGAATCCACTGCCCGACGATTGCATGCCCTTGGTAAGAAGGTAGACGCGGAATTGGGTGTTCAACTTGAGGCGCTGCGGGACGATCCAGGTTGTGAGAACTTCAAGCGCTGGCTGCTAAGCTTCGAGGGTATAGGCCCTAAGACGGTGGAGATTTTCATGCGAGAGGCGCTTGGCTATTTGTCAGTGTCGGAAGGCCATTGAGCGGATGACGGCGATTGGCCTCCATCGACGCGCGTCCAGATGAGTGGAACACTCAAAGAATCAATTATGGACTGGAGAGGGTGATGAAGCTTGACATCGAGAGTTTATCGCTATCAGGGAAGACAGTAGTTGTCGTGGAAGATGATCCAACGCTTCAGACCCTGCTGGTGGAGATCCTAATCGAGTTGGGCGCCGCCTGCGATGCCTTCGATAACGCCGAAGACGCTTTGATTCACTTGATGGGACTTGGGAGCGACTGCTCGTTGATCGTCGCCGATCACGGTGTTCCTGGAAGCATCAAAGGCATGGAGTTCATCTCCATGGCCCACGAAAGGTGGCCAAGATTACCAGCCATTCTCACCTCGGGCTATCAGCTTGATCCATCGCAGGTCACCCCACCTGTCACTTACCTGTTCAAACCATGGTCAATTGACGAGCTCGCTGAAGCTATTAACCAGGTGCTCAGCTCTGCAAGTGTTCCGCCAGCTCTGCCCGCATCGTCCGACCATAACGCTCTTTAGCGCTGCAGGTTGTCTCGATCTGCATCGTCCGCCCGCTGCTCGCTAGACATTTGGTGGGGCGTCTCGCAGTGGCTGCCCATCGCCTGATATTCCTTGCGAAGTTTATGGATTTCTCGATTGTCGAGTGCTTCAAGATCGAGCACCGACTGCTCTGCGGATTTTGTAGCACGGATAAGCTCGTCGAGCTTCACGTGGATGATGTCGTTGTCCCGGTTCTGGGTATTCTGAATCAGGAAAACCATCAGGAATGTGATGATGGTGGTCGACGTATTAACGATGAGTTGCCAGGTGTCGTTGTAGTGAAACCAGGGCCCGGATGCAGCCCATGTGGCAATTAGTACCACGGCGATCAAGAAGGTACTCGGTTTACCGGCGTGGTTAGCGAGCGATTGGCAGAACTGGGCGAATTTCATGACGATAACTCCAATGCGACCTATCGGTTTTGACAGCAGAGGAGCGCTGAAATCTTTTTTTACATTTCGCCGTGATGATGGACGAACGTAGTAAGTGCAGCGGAACGACGTGTTTAGCCAGAAAGTCAAAAAATAATCGAAAATTCTCCCAAGGCTTCTGCGCAGATGACCTTCATCGTCTGGTTCGCCATGCTGGGTGCAGTGCTCCTGCTACTCTCGCTTTCATCCTCGTACCTGCGCTGGATTCCAGTTACAACGTCCGTTGTGTGCCTTGGCTTAGGTATGGCTCTGGGAACATCGGGCCTGGGTTTCCTACAGCTCGACTTGAGCAAGTCGAGTGGCTGGATGGAGCACCTCACCGAAGTCGCGGTGTTGTTTTCGCTGTTCTTCAGTGGCCTGAAGTTGCGCTTGCCCTTGCACAACCGCAGCTGGTTGAGCGCTTTCTATCTGGCGGGGCCGGTGATGTTGCTCTGCATCGGTGGGGTAACGCTGGTGCTGCATTACGGCCTCCACCTGGGGTGGGGAGTGTCCGTTCTGATTGGAGCTATCCTGGCACCCACAGACCCGGTGCTGGCAACCCTGGTACAGGTGGTTGATGCCCAGGACGATGATCCTGTCCGTTTCAGCCTGTCCGGTGAGGCAGGGCTCAACGATGGAGTGGCTTTTCCCTTCGTCATCCTCGGCCTGTTCCTGCAACAGGATACCGGGCAAGCCTGGTTCTCTAGCTGGCTCCTCAAGGACATGCTGTGGGCAGTCACTGCAGGTCTGCTGCTGGGCTATTGGATGGGGCGTGGCTTGGGCAAACTCACGCTTTTCTTGCGTTTGCGCAACGACGACAGCACCGTGTCGCCCAACGACTATCTCGCCCTTGCCCTGATCGCGCTGGCTTATGTGAGCGCCGAGACTATTCAGGCCTATGGGTTTCTCGCGGTGTTCGCTGCGGGCCTCGGTTTGCGCCAGGCGGAGGTTCACACCTCAAATAGCCCCGAGGATCCAGCTGCCGAGCATCTAGTACAGCCTGTGGTAGGACACCAGCATGTCGCGCCGGAGCTGGCCGTCAAAGGTGATGTGGAAGGGCTCGATGACTCACAGGTGGCAGCGGGGATAATGTTGGGGGACATGCTGGCATTCGGTAGCTTGATCGAGCGGGCACTGGAAGTGTTTCTCGTCACCATGCTCGGGGTAGTGCTCATTGAACATTGGGACTGGCGGGCAGTGCTGGTAGCCGGCGCCTTGTTCTTTGTCATTCGCCCCGTCAGCATTCTGCTTTTCCCGGCTCGGGGAATGCTGGATATCCGTCAGCGCGGGCTTCTGGGGTGGTTTGGCATCCGAGGTATCGGCAGCTTCTACTACCTGTTCTATGCCCTCAATCATGGGCTGCTTCCCACCTTGGCCGCACAGAGCATTAGCTTGGTTTTGTCGGTGGTGGCGTTGAGCATTCTGCTACATGGATTGAGCGTTCAACCGCTGCTAGCCAAATACGAAGCATGGAAGGGGTAGGCAGCGTTCTTTGGATCAAGCTTCTACTTGCGGCGGGAGCGTTACTAATTTGTTGATCAGCGAGGCGAGATCAGAAATCTCCCAAGGTTTGGGGAGAAATGCTGTCCGAGCAGGCAGCAAACCGGTGTCGATTACTGCGTCGCCCGAAGTCAGAATCACTGGCAGGGTAGGCCATCGACGCCAAATCTCGTGTGCAAGGCCTAAACCGTCCATGCTTCCAGGCATATGAATATCGGTCATCACCAAGCTAGGGACATCCTTATTGCAAAGGTAATGCAACGCCTCGTCAGCATTTGCGCAGCACGTCATAGCAACGGCGTAGAGTGACGAGAGGCTCTCGGCAGTTAGGTCTCTCAGGAGGTCGTCGTCTTCCACAATGAGGATGGTTTTCGGCATGTAAGGTTTGCTCGCGGGTCATATGCATTAGGGCTCTGGGCCTCTACGCCGTTGCTCCTGGGCGATAAGTGGTGCCCTAGGGAATCTCCGAACAAGCCTTCAGTTATGCGAGAATCCCCGCAACACCTGATCCGAGCCGCCCATGAGCCAGATGAGCTTTTCCGACTTTGAGTACGCCGGCAAGCGCAAGCAAACCCGCCGAGAGCGCTTCCTCGCCGAAATGGATCAGGTGGTGCCCTGGGCAGGCCTGCTGGAGCTGATCGAACCGTTCTACCCCAAGGCCGGCGGCGGTAGAAAACCCTATCCTCTGGAAACCATGCTGCGCATCCATCTGTTGCAGAACTGGTTCTCCCTGAGCGACCCGGCCATGGAAGAAGCGCTCTACGAAATCACGCCCATGCGCCAGTTCGCACGCCTGACGCTGAGCGCGCCAATCCCCGAAGACACCACGATCATGAACTTCCGGCACTTGCTGGAGAAGCATCAGCTCGCACCGGCAATCCTTGCGGTCATCAATGGTTATCTGCAGGAAAAAGGCCTGTCGCTGCGCCAAGGCACCATCGTCGATGCCACCATTATTCATGCCCCCAGCTCGACCAAAAATAAAGAAGGCAAGCGTGATCCCGAGATGCACCAGACCAAGAAAGGCGGTCAGTATTTCTTCGGGATGAAGGCGCACATCGGTGCCGATGTCGAGTCCGGCCTGGTGCATCACGTCCATGGCACCGCTGCCAATGTGGCCGATGTCACGCAGGTGGCTGAACTGCTGCATGGCGAAGAAAACGCCGTGTATGCAGATGCCGGTTACACCGGTGTCGAAAGGCGCGAAGAGCATGAAAATCGGGGGGTGATCTGGCAGATTGCAGCGCGTCGCAGCACCTATTCCAAGCTGAACCAGCGCAGCGTACTGTACAAAGCCAAGCGCAAGATCGAGTTCTGCAAGGCTCAGACACGGGCCAAGGTCGAGCATCCGTTTCGCGTGATCAAGCGGCAGTTTGGTTACGTGAAAGTACGTTTTCGTGGGCTGATGAAAAACACGGCTCAGTTGACCACGCTGTTCGCCCTGGCAAACCTGTGGAGGGTTCGAAAACAGCTCATGGGTATGGGTGAGGTTCGCGTTTAACACGGAGAACCGGTCGAAAAAGCTCTCCGTACATGATTTTTCGGTCACTTTTCGTCCAATGACGCTGTAGGTGCCTGGAAAATTGCAACTTGCCGCGGCTGCACGACAAGTTGATCGGAGCATCCCTAGGCGCCGTCATGAATTAGCGGCTATGGTAGGAAAGCGGTAAGCGAAACGACTGTACGCTCTGAAAGGATTCTGGGCGTTTCCCGTTATTGCGGAAGGGAAGACTATGCAGCAGCTACCAGTGGACGAAACCATCCGAGCGGCATTGAAGAAGACTCATGCGCGCTTGCACCGCCAACATGAGCTCGTGGTCGAGTTTGGCGTAATGTCCCTGAAGGCTGCGGACTTGGATCTGTTGCTGACCCGTGCATGTGAAGTAGTCGCTGAAGGGATGAGCACTCGTTTTTCCAAGGTGCTCCAGCCAGCAGAGGACGGGGAAGGGGAAGGGTTTGTTCTGACCCACGGCGTTGGCTGGGATGCTTCTGACATCGGGCGGGCAACCGTGGGCGGCGATGTGGCTAGTCCCGCAGGCTATGCATTGGCCACCTACAGGCCCGTACTCTCGAATCATTTGGGTATGGAAAACCGCTTTCGAACGCCGGAACTGCTGAAAAAATATGGAATCGAGCGGGCCATCAATGTCCCGATCCGGGGTTTGCTCAGCCCGTTTGGTGTACTGGAAGCCGACAGCAGCAACGGGGACGATTTTGTAGAGAGCGATCTGGTATTTCTGGAAGGCATCTCGAACGTCATTTCCATGGCTGTCGAAAGAATATCTGCAGGCGTGGATGTTCCAGTTCCCGACCCTTATTCCGAGACCATTCTGAACGCAAGCCCTGACTGGGTGGATATCTTGGCCCCGAACGGCGAGATCGAGTTCATGAATGAAGCCGGGCTGACATTCCTGGATACCCAACTGACCACTGTTAAAGGTCAGCGATGGTATGACTTGTGGCCTGAGGAGTCGCGATCATTTGTTTGGGAGGCGGTAGCTAAAGTCAGCGCTGGCGAAACCATGAGGTTCGAATCGTACTGCCCAATCGCTCCCGATGAACCCAAATGGTGGGACGTGACGGTGGCGCCGATCCTCGGAGCGGACGGCAAGGTCGAGCGAATGATTGCCGTATCGCGAGATATCACCGAGCGTCATCAATATGAGGCTCAATTGCTGTCGCTCATCGAGGCTCAGAATAGCAAGCAGAACCGAAGCGACCTCTATCTCGAAGAGATCCACCATCGCGTCAAGAACAGCCTTCACCTGGTAAACACACTGCTGTTGCTACAGGCCAATCTCACGCCCGATGCAGCGGTTAAATTGCAGCTTGAAACCGCTGCAGGCCGAGTAGTGACCATTGCCACGGTTCACGAGCGGCTGTACCAGGCTGCCGAAGATCAAGAACTTCGTGCGCGTGATTACCTCACTGCTCTGTTGGGGGATCTGGGCAGAGCCTTAGCCGAGCGCAAAATTGTGCTGGACGCTGACGAGTTCGTATTGCCTTCAGAAAGAATGGCGCCCCTGGGACTGGTAATTTCTGAACTGATCACCAATGCCCTCAAGTATGGTAAGGGCAACATTGAGGTGGCCGTCAAGCATGCCGGCGACCATGCGCTACTCACCGTCAGGGATGAGGGCGACGGCTTCCCTGATAATTATCCAAAGCCGACAGGTACGGGGCTTGGCATGCGATTGGTCAAAAGCTATTCCGGTTACGGTAGCGCGGCAGTGGAGGTTGATCGGCAGGATAGTAAAAGCTGTATCCATGTACGCTTCAAACTTTAGGCGCGCCTGCACACACCGATGGCACTTAGCCAAATGCGTATGGTCGTAATGAGGCTGATTCGAGACCTGGGATCATCATTGGAGGAGTAGGGTATGCGTAACTGGGGATGGCTGATGACTGCGGTAGGTTACGCTGGGCTTTCAGGAATGTTAGCCATAATCGGCGTTGCGGTTTCAGGGTTTCACAACCTCACTAGCGAGATGCTAGGGGTGAGCCTGTTGCTAGCGGCAGCGTCATTGGCGCTGGTGTTCGTTGGTGGTCGTCTTCGAGCGAGAGGCAAACCCTTGTTGCCCATTTCGCTGTCTTCTTAACACCGCTTTCATTTTCTCTAAAAGTGGCCAGAGTGCCATGCACCCCGGCCTGGCTCATTTCAAGTTAACGGTTCTCGCTACCGCGACCGCCGCCGTGGCTGTTTTGCCCGCCTTTACGGCCAGCCTCCGAGGCACGCTCACGGTCGTTGGCAAAGTTGCCGCCTGAGCTCTGCCCGCCTTTACGGCCAGCCTCCGAGGCACGCTCACGGTCGTTGGCAAAGTTGCCGCCTGAGCTCTGCCCGCCTTTGCGACCTGCCTCCGACGCTTTCTCGCGATCATTGGCAAAATTGCCAGGATTGTTCTGAGCAGTACCACCTTGATGGCCACGATTGGTTTGGTTGTTAGCCATGATCTTTCACCTCATGTCGTCACACAGGAAAGTCTGTGTTCAACTCGGACGTCCTGGGGCGGGGTGTTTACTCAGTGGGTTTTGGCCAAGGCCGACGGGTTGCGCGAAAGAACCGGTGCAGGCGTGTGTGGCGTCCTTAAGCTTTGTTCGCGAACGTTTGGGAAAGATCAAGCTTGGCAGACGCCGACCTCCCACCCCCGTCGGCGTGGTTCAGCTGAGCGCAGAGCAGTTCCTGGAGCTGGGTTATTGGCCACGGCTTAGGAAGGAACTCCGCACCTGGCGGCAACACTCTCCCTGCAAATTCGTAGTATCCGCTCATGACAATGATGCGCGTCTGAGGTTTTTGCTGGCTTGCCATCCAGGCAAGATCAACCCCATTGAGTAAACCAGGCGTTTGTACATCCGTTATCAGCAGCGTCCAATCTTGCTTCCTCAACGCCTCATTACCGTCATCGGCAGTCGCCACCGCTGTCACCATGGCCCCCCATTCTTCCAGGTACAGGGTCAAAAGCTCTCGAATCATGGGTTCGTCCTCAACGATGAGAACAGTTGGGCGAATTATCTTCGCAGCGGAAAGCAGCTCTTTCATATGTGTACTCGGACATGCGGCTGCAGGAAGGGAGGGACATCCAGGTCTGCTTGCTTTCTTCCAGCAAGACGTAGCAGCGCGCCATCACTACGACATCGCTAGCGTTCAAGAAATTCACTCCAGCTTGAGTCAGTGCCATACATTCCCATCCGTGAGCGGATCTATAACGGGGGCGACCATCTGGACGCATCCATGCCGCTGACACCGCCCTACTGAACCTCTGCAATCTGCGTGACTCAACCCTCCATCAGCGTATGAGGCCTCCTGATGCGAACGCTCGAGAAAAACCTGTCTGCCGCCCAATTGCTGAAGCTCAATTGTTTGGCGGTTTGGTATCGGATGCTTGAAGACAGGGCATTGCGCATGGACTCGCCTGACGACTATCACGAGGAACTGCTTCGCCAGGCCGATGAGATGGATCGTCGAGGGATTATCTGCTGGCAGGAATGGCGCGATCTTCGTCTGGAGGCTGACGTTGCTTACCTGAGAGCGGTAGCAGGGGAGGACTATCACCCGGTTAAACCCACGAGCTCGTCAGCAGAGTAGGGATCGAACGTGATCTCGCAATGAAACCACGCTCATTCCTCTGTAAGCAGATCTTCTCTATCTATCCCTGCGTCGTGAATGTGTGAGTGTAAAACCCACAAGGATTCCCAGCGCCGCTGCGCCGATCAGCAGGGGCGTTTTATCTTTTGGCTTCCTCCAACCTCCTTCGATACCCCTCCCGCCACTTGGAGGCTCAAAGAGGTTGCCTGATGATGCTTCGGCTATGGGGCTGCGATTTATCCCCCAGCGCGACAGCCTTCCTGACAACAGAGGCAGGCCTGGTATCAGGTAGCTGGCCAAATGCGCGAGGCGCGCCGCAGCGCCAACCGTGGTGTGAGCACGAGGCGAGATTGCGCAGGCCACCATAGCCTTCGCCACCATTTCGGGATCGTATATGGGGCCTGGTGGTGTCAGCGCGTGCCCTGTGTAGTTGCCGCCGTCTCGGAAGCCAGGTGTGTCCATGACTGCTGGATAGATATCGCAGACATGGATGTTGGGATATTCAGTCAGCTCGCCTCGCAATGCCTCGGTCAGTCCACGTAAGCCGAATTTGCTCGCCGAATAAGCGGCGGCGTAGGGCTGGGCCACCCAGCTGCCCAGCGACAGCGTGTTGATGAGCGTGCCGTTACCCTGAGCCTTGAAGTAGGGAAGGGCGACGTAGGCACCTCGCAGGTAACCGATCAGGTCAGTCTGGATGACCTGCTCGTGCGCCTCCAACGGCGTTTCTTCGAAATTGCCGACCGCGCCGACCCCGGCATTGTTGACCCAGATATCGATCCGTCCATGTCCAAAGTCTGCGGCCTGAACGGCAAGCGCTTGAACCTGGTCGCTGTGGGTAACGTCGGTCGTGATCGCTATGGCGTCCGTACCGCAATCGGTGCATTCATCCAGTACGTCGAACAACGCCTCTTCGTCGCGTGCGGCGAGTACCAGGCGAGCACCTTTGCACGCAAAGGCATGCGCGGCTGCTCGGCCTATGCCGCTGGATGCGCCGGTGATGACCACGACCTTGCCGCGCAGAGGCCCTTTGAGCGGAGCGCCACGGACAGGCGCTTCTCGTTGCGCACCCGAGGCGCTGGGGTCAAGGGGGGCAACGGTTTCGCTGGCCTCGATCCGCGAGAGCTCAAGAGAGGTGCCATCGATCAGGGTCAACGTCAGCCCTTCCACCGTGCCTGCCTCCCGGTTTGGAAATACGGGCTCACCTTCGGCATCCAGGCTGTCGTAGATGAAGCGCGTACCTTCGAGCCAGCCCACGGCGGTGAGAAGCTCAGGGCCGAGATAATACTTCCCGTCTTGAAAGAAGCCGGGGAACTGATGAGCGCGCTCCACGTTTTCCACGCGATAGCGTTTGCCTGATTTCATGCCTGTCGCTTGATTGATCATGTTGAAACCCCTGTAAGTGGAGCTCGGAAATGTCAGCCTTTGCTGTGCTCATCGGAAGTGGGCCCGGTGCCTCGCTTGATGCCTCGCGGGCCGGCAACGCCCCAGATACCCAGGCCAACCAGCGGTAGCGCGAGTATCAGCAGAGCCCAGGCCGCTTTGACTGCATCTGACTTGTCGCTTCTGAAGACGCTGACGATGGCCCACAGATCGATCAGTAAAAGGATTGCCGCGACGGCAATCCAGAAGTAGCTGGCGATACCGTTCATGTGCTTGACTCCTCTACACGAAGTCAGGGCCCAAGGCGCCCGCTGCCGCGCCTGGCACGAGGATGACCTTGCGACAGTTGTCCTGCTTCTGATCGAACATTTTGTAGCCCATGGCCGCTTCTTCGAGGGCCAGGCGGTGGGTGACGATCAGCTCTGGTTGCAGGCGTCCTGCCTCGATGTGTTCAAGAAGTTCAGGCAAATATTTCTGCACATGGGTCTGGCCCATCTTGAAGGTAAGGCCTTTGTCGAAGGCATCGCCGAACATGAACGCGTGGATGAAGCCGGCGTACACACCGGGGACGCTGACAACGCCACCACGACGCACTGCAGCAATGCTCTGGCGCAGCGCCTTGCCGCTGCTGCCTTCGATCTTCAGCGCCGTCATTACCGTTTCGGCAGTGCTGCCTTTGGCCTCGAATCCGACCGCATCGATCACCGCATCGACCCCGCGCATGCCTGGAGTCTGACGGATGATGCTGTCGGCTGGATCGTCGTCCTGCTCGAAGTTGATGGGTATGACGCCGTAAGCCTCGCGGGCGTAAGCCAGGCGGTAGCCGTTGTCATCGACCATGAAGATGGTCTGGGCACCGAGCATTCGCGCACAGGCGGCGCTCAGCAAGCCCACCGGCCCGGCGCCGTAGATCGCCACCGATGACCCTTGGCCTATTTCGGCATTGATGACCGCCTGCCACGCGGTCGGCAGGATGTCCGAGAGAAACAGTACCTTGTCATCGGCCAGCTCGGTGGGCACTTTGAACGGGCCGACGTTGCCCTTGGGCACCCTCACGTAATCCGCCTGGCCGCCAGGGATACCGCCATAGAGATGGCTATATCCAAACAGCGCGGCGCCTGGGGGAATCCCCTTCTTGTTGATGATCGCACCACGACCTGTGTTGGTGGTTTCACAGGCAGCAAACAGATCGTGCTGACAGAAGAAGCAACTGCCGCAAGCGATCACAAAGGGAATCACTACGCGGTCGCCGATCTGCAGATTGGTGACGGCACTGCCAGTATCTTCGACGATGCCCATGAACTCATGGCCGAAGATATCACCCGCTTCGGTTTCTGGAATTTTGCCTCGGTAGAGGTGCAGGTCAGAGCCACAAATGGCCGTGGCGGTGACCCTGAGGATGATGTCGTCTTCGTGCTCGATGATGGGATCGGGGACGTTATCGACCCTGACGTCGTGTGCTCCGTGGTAGGTGAGCGCTCTCATGAGGGTAAGCTCCTGCAGGCGTTTTTCCGTGGTAGGTATGCAGGGGAAGCCAGGACAGATGGCAAAGTTCAGCCCAACAAGTCCGGTGGTACTTAAAACTCATTCTCGACGCCACCATTTCAAGCTGAACATTCCTGATCACACCGGTATCGAACGATCTGAGCCCGTGCCACAAGAGCCAGGCCGATTAAACGAGGGGCGGGGCGATGGACGACACGATGTTGGCATTCATGGTGTTCGCTGCCTCACGACCTGAAGTGCTTGAGCAGGTACAAGCGCTTACAGAAGCGGAGGCATTGGAGGCTGGCGAAGCACTCCCGGATCTGCGTGAAACCATGGCCGTTCAGATCCTCACTGCTGAAGCCAAGGCTCAGCGCAAAACCCTGGCCACGCTCGTTGAGGTGATTTTGGGCAAGGTCGTCATCGAGCCCGATACGGCCACCAATCCCGGTGCCTCCAGCCTTGAAAAATACAACCTGAATCGCCCCGGGTTTCGTGGAGGCCGTTTCGTTTAAGTCAGGCCGCAATGGCCTGACCTGCTTGTTGCTGGTGGAAGTTTGCCTCAGCCTCCGCAGGCGGGATATAGCCGATTGAGCTCAGCAACCGCTGGTGGTTGTACCAGTGCACCCATTTCAAGGTCGCCATCTCAACAGCCTCGCGGCTCTTCCACGACTGGCGGTAGATCAGCTCGGCCTTGTACAGCCCGTTGATAGTCTCAGCCAGGGCGTTGTCATAGCTGTCGCCCTTGCTGCCAACTGAAGGTTCAATGCCGGCCTCTGCCAGTCGCTCGGTATAGCGGATCGAGACGTACTGGGCGGATTCAACCGGTCGTCGCAACACCTTGATCGAGGTGTTTATGGGGCGACCCGCAGGATGGATGCAAAAATTGACTGGGCGGGGAGCGATGCGTTCTCCAGGTGCACCCTCACTTCGTAATGAGATCGAACGGCTATTTTGGGTGCAGATTGAAACAGGCATCACAAGCGAAAAGGCAGCACATGCCGTTGGCGTATCAACAGCGGTAGGTACACGCTGGTTCCGTCATCGAGGCGGGATGCCATTATTCATGTCGAATCACATATCAGGACGATACTTATCGTTTGCAGAGCGAGAAGAGATTGGGCTGCTTCGAGCGCAAAGTGTTGGCGTTCGTGAGATCGCCCGTCGCCTTGGAAGAAGCCCATCGACAATTTCACGGGAGCTGACACGCAATGCTGCTACCCGTTGCGGTCGGCTTGAATATCGAGCGTCAGTAGCGCAGTGGAAGGCAGAACTGGTGGCCAAGAGGCCGAAACCAGCGAAACTGGTCACTAACCCGCGACTGCACCAGTACGTACACGACCGCCTTGAGGGCAAGGTTCAAGACGCCGATGGTCGTGAGATTTCTGGGCCTCGGCAAGCACCCTTCAAAGGCCGAAATAAACCGCATCGCAGTGACCGTAAATGGGTCAATGGCTGGTCGCCTGAACAGATTGCCAACCGGCTCCAGCTCGATTTTCCGGATGATGAATCCATGCGCATTTCTCATGAAGCGATATATCAGGCGCTCTACATTCAGGGTAGAGGAGCTCTCAAGCGCGAACTGGTGAGCTGCCTGCGCTCAGGACGAGCATTGCGCGTGCCGAGAGCCAGAGCGCAGGCCAAAGTGTGGGCACACGTCAGCGAGGACGTCATGATCTCCAGTCGCCCAGCTGAGGTAGAAGATCGGGCTGTGCCCGGGCATTGGGAGGGTGACCTGATCATCGGTCTGAACCGTTCTGCGATTGGAACTCTGGTCGAGCGCTCAACTCGATTTACCATGCTTGTCCATCTGCCTCGCGAGGAAGGTTATGGGCTAATTCCCCGCACGAAGAATGGCCCGGCGCTGGCTGGCTATGGGGCTGTTAGTATGGCCAATGCATTGAAGAAGACGGTGGCTGAGCTTCCCAGCGAGCTGTGGCGATCTTTGACCTGGGATCGTGGAAAGGAGCTGTCGGATCACGCTCGATTTACCATCGAGTCCGGAGTAAAGGTTTTCTTTGCTGATCCACATAGTCCTTGGCAGCGCGGCACCAATGAAAATACGAACGGCCTTCTGCGGCAATACTTCCCGAAAGGCACTGACCTCTCTCGTTGGAGTGCCCAAGAAATACAGGCGGTAGCTCACGTACTTAACACTAGACCTCGAAAAACACTCGGCTGGAAAACACCTGCCGAAACACTGAATGAGTATCTGAAGTCTGTACAACAATCCAGTGTTGCGACGACCGGTTGAATCCGCCCTGGCTGCCACGGTCGCTGTGATGGATCAGGCCACCCGTACGATGTGGCTGGCGGGCATACAGGGCTTGCTCCAGGGCATCCAGCACGAAGTCGGTCTTCATGCTGGTACTGACTCGCCAGCCGACGATACGGCGTGCAAAGACGTCGATCACGAACGCCACATACAGCCAGCCCTGCCAGGTCGACACATACGTGAAGTCCGATACCCACAGCTGATTTGGGCGGTCGGCATGGAATTGGCGCTGCACGCGATCCAGCAGGCAGAGCGACTTGTCGCCGGCCACCGTTGTGCGCAGGATCTGGCCGCGCCTGATGCCCTGCAATCCAGCCCGACGCATCAACCGCTCTACCGTACATCTGGCCGCCTCGATACCTTCTCGCCTGAGTTGCTTCCAGACTTTCACTGCGCCATAGCACTGCATGTTGGTGTCCCACACCCGCTGGACTTCCAGGGTCAACGCGTCATCACGCTTAGCACGGCAGCAGCGTAGTGCCGGGTTGCGTTGCTGTGCCGCGTGCCTGCGGTAACCGGACGGGGCGATTTGCAAGACACGGTAAATCGACTCGACCCCGAGACGGTCACGATGCTGATCGACGAATGCCCTCAGGACTTGGTGCGGCGGTCGAGCTCCGCCTGGGCAAAATACGCACTGGCCAGGCGCAGGATCTCGTTGGCTTTGCGCAGCTCGCGATTCTCTCGCTCCAGGGCCTTGATGCGCTCACGCTCTTCACTAGTCTGACCGGGGCGCTGCCCCACATCTGTCTGCTGGCGACGAATCCAGCCATGCAGGGTTTGCGCGGCACAGCCAATCTTCGGGGCAATGGCCTCAATGGCCGCCCACTCGGAGGGGTAGTCATTCAGGTGTTCCAGAAACATGCGCACGGCACGTTCACGGACTTCAGGGGAGCAGGTCGTAGTCTTTCTCATGGCCTCATCTTCTCAAGAGTTGAGGCCTCCACGAAACCCGGGGCTATTCAGAATAGATTGTCTGCGATGATGTCATTAAGCTATGATCGTGAAATTACTTATCAAATACGCTAGAGGATCCCTTTGAGGATATTGATCCCTTTGAGGATATTTAGTGCTTTCATTGTCTGAGCCAGTGTGAATGAATAAGCCGGTTAAATTTCTAAAATTTCTTTGGTCGCCTCCGCAGTCTGTCGAGATGCTTATCTGGATGGTTGTGCCATTACTTTTGTTCTTCCGTCAGACATATGTTTACGGGTACAGAGCTATTGATTATTCTCTTCAGGAAAATTTTGGATTAATTATTGTTTCTACGCTATTTATCCTTTTTCCAATATTCTTTAGGCAAATATTCTCAAGCTTTCCTTTGGAGTTTTTGCTGAAAGGTAAGGCTTTCCATCAGGCATCTGCCAGTCTAGAACATAATGTCCCACCAAGGGTTGGGGATGGTTTAGACGGTAGCCATGCAAAGCGTTCTCGCGTTGCAAGCGGAGCGGATCTCCTGTTTGATCAGGCTGAAAATTCCCGCAATTTGGCCAGAAGCATTTATGGGCGTGCTGGCGTATATCTACTTCTCGGTATATTGGTGGCATTTTCCGGCCTTGCTTTTTTCTATATCCAGACGCCCGTTTTAAATGAGCCGGGTCAGCTGATCGATAAGCTGCTGCTTTTGGCGCCAAAGTTCGGGATACTGTTCTTTATTGAGTTTGTTGCTTTCTTTTTCTTGAGGCAGTATCGATCGGCTATGGATGAGTTTAGGTATTACGAGTCGATCGCAAGAAGGCGGGAGGAAGTCAGCGCGCTGCTCATACTCTCAGCTGAATCCGAGCCGAAGATCAATTTGATGGAGCTTCTGAAAAGCGACTGCTATTTCTCAAAGATTTCCGCACTTGAGAAAGATCAGTCTACAGAGATCCTTGAAGCCAGAAAGCTGGAGAAGGGTGAACTTGAGCTCTTGGAAAAAGTCGTAGATACGCTTGCTAAAGTTAAGCGCTGAGGATAAATAGGCTGCCATTCCTTTTGGCGATTCCAGGTTCTCGGAAGGGCGGCGTCACCCCATCGGCATTCGTGTAGAGGCTACATGCTGATAGGTGGCGCATCCAAGTGTCTGCTTTCGTAGCATCCCTATCAGCGCAACCCCTGTGATCTTATTCAGATTGGGCGATGTCCATCCAACAACTCTTGCCCTTGGCGAACCACAGATGCAACGGTCTCAATGGTTGAATTCAGATTTTGGGCCTCTTCCGGCATTCTAAGACTAAGGTAAGTGTCCCGAATTACCGATACTCGGATAAGGATTTCCTTAAGCATATTGTTGTAGAGTCTTATCTGTAGCCAGAAAAAATTAAGATTTTTTTCTTTATATAGCTGCGAAAGCTGATATTGCATTGTTCCAAACCTTCGGAAAAGGCCAGGCTCCTTTTCAAGCTCGTCGTCGATATAGTCGCCAGGATCTTCAATTTGCCTAAGTTGATGTATGAGGAGTTTGCTGCTGTATCGATGCGGGTTGTTTATTGATTCTATTTTGTAGAATTCAAGATAACCGCTGCTCTGCATGAATTCAGATATTTGTTGGTCGTACTCTGGGTGAGCAAGCAGGAAGCTGTTGACATCATCAAGCGCTTGGATATCCCATTTTTTAGCCAGTTCCTCATTCTCACCTACTAGATGTCTGACCTTGCCTAGCCAGTCATAGGTTTGCCGCTGATGCGTCTGGTTTGGATCCTCCGTCATCGCGAAGGTAACCTCTGCTTCGCTAGCAGGCCTAACCACCCCTGGAACGGGCTCAAAGGCTTGACACAGCGAGAGTTGTCTCGGAGTGCAGAACGCGGGATTTCTCAAATTGATGAGATTGAAGTTTGCGTGTTCAAAGGACTTAGCTACCAAGCGAGAACAGAACTGTCGTTCACTTTCCTTGTGCCGCAGTAGCGATCTCGCTCTTACCGTGATTGCCTCATTGACCGAGTAAAGACTTCCAACCTTCGATTGTGCATAGTCGCATATAGCGTTTACCTCTTCTTCGGAAAGTGGCCGTTTGGCGCGTAGTACAAGAATATCAGTTGCTTTGTCAAAGATCAGGCGCTGTGGACTTTTGGAAAACACACCATCGAGAGTAGCTTCGATTGTGGTTCCTCCGATGTAAAGGGCAGCATGAGAGTATCTGCTTGCGGTGGCGGCTCGGATCCCCAGACTGGTGAGGCTCTTATCACCGGTCAGAAGGATATCGGCACGGCGGAGCAGTGAACGCTCTAGGATGAATTTATTGGAAGACATCGAAAGTCCTTCTTCTAGTTCTCAAATATGATTTTAATTGAGGGGTAGTGACGAAGGCCACGATTGGCATTTCTGCCGCCTGCGGCTCATCGGCGCCTAGTCCTGGTATGGCCGGAGACATGGTGCGATCTCACCGCCACGGGGCCATTGCGGGTGTTTCGGATGTGACCGCTTCGAACGTGTCCACTGACATGCTGAAAGATCGGCCAATCGGGCAGGAATGACAGCCCCTGTGTGTGGTGCCTGTAAACCTCAGGCATGTATTTCTTCAGGTACTCCTCCAGCGAGTCCTCTGCCACCTCGAAGTTGTAGACCCGCCAGTAGGCCTCGACCAGGTCTCGGTTTCGACGAAGGTAGTAGCGCTCGAGCCATCCTGGGTTATCCGTCTCGTATTCGTATTTTGCCAAGGCAGCAGCGTCGCTCAGCGATGCCTTGAAGCCCTCCTTCCAAGCCAGGAGCAGCATCAGGAGCACGCCTACGACGGCCATGTGATCTTTGTCGTAGATGAAGAAGTAGACGGCTGCCGGCGAAGCAAATCCGAATGCCAGCCAGCCAATAAGAGTGAAGGGAAAGAACAGGATCGGAGCAATGAGCAGGACAACCGCGGAGACGAACCAGGCTCCGAGAACGCCCGACAGCTTGAGCCAAATGTTCGGCATGAGTTCCCTCTGATCAACCAGTTCTGAGCCTGAAGGCCTAAACGAGCGTTACGAAGTGATGGCTATATGGTGGCAGGTCGATGGTAGCCTAACGGCTGACTAGCAAGGAATACGTGAACGATTTAGGGCGCTTTTTAGGTGCAGGAATGGCGGTTTGGAAGCGGGATGATAACGGGGGAGGCGACGTGTACGAGGGGGTGAAATGAGTACTTATATTCCAGAAACGAAAACCCCGGCTCGAGGCCGGGGCGGGTGTTTCGTGGTCTTTGCAAGGAGTCGTAAGCTTTCGCTCATTGGAGCTCAATGCCAACCGTTTCTCAATCCTACGAGCGGTTGACACTGATGTCAACCCCCTTTATACAGGCACCTGGCCAGTAGGAAGCCGAGCATGCCTCACACCATCCAGTATAGACCCCAGCTGATCGACCACCTCATCAGCTCTCACCGAATCGCCAGTTACAGCAAGGTATTTTCGACCAGCAATGACGCTGAGCTAGTGGGGGCCTACCTGTGGAACTCGCACGTTTGTGGGGTTCTCTACCCCCTGCTCAGCGCGGCGGAGGTCACGTTACGGAACTCGATTGACACCGCCCTGACGGCTGATCTTGGGAAATTTTGGTGGAAGGCAAAGACGCTTAAGTACAAGAGCTTTACTCCCGGAGGCCAGGTGCCCGATGCGGTCGCGAAACTGACTAAAAATTTCGGGTCAGCCTTCAACACCGCCTGGTACGAGCGCAAAAGCCGGCAGGTCAGTGGGCAGCCAGACCACCAAGAGGTCGTATCCAAAACGGAATTTTCCACGTGGGAATTCGTTCTGGACAACGAATATATGGGTAACAACCTTATCTGGCCGAAGAATCTTGGGCGGGTTTTCAAGGGCCAGTGGCCAACGAGTCAGGCGAGCGCCATGCTGGCCGGGTGCAAGGATCAGGTTGCGCCGGTACGGAAGTTCCGAAATCGAGTGTTCCACCACGAACCCGCTTGGAAGCGCTTCAACGTCAATGATGAACACCAAGCAGTGGCCCACCTGCACGAGAAAATCAGCAAAATCACTGAGCTGATCTCATGGATTTCGCCCGAAAAGATCGACCTTCTAGAGAGATCCGGGGTGATCCGAACGGCCTACCGTGCCTGCTCCGTGGCCGAAATCGAACGGTTCAAGTACCAGTCCAAGACGAGCACGGTCAACAGCATGGTCAAGCTCATCAAGGTTGCAGAGGCTGCAAGCGCTGGAAATGAGGTTATGAAAATCGCGTTATATGGAAAGCGGAAGGCGGTCTATACCCTTCAGGCTGACTGATAGGTGTTCTGCTGGCCGCCTCCGAGTCCTGCCCGCCCTCCCGGTATCAACCAGGCCAGCGGGCATCATCCTTCAGCTCTCTGTGGAGCTACGCCGACTGCTCTGGCACAGGTTTCAAGTTCAGCTGGGCTTCAAAGATCAGCAGGTCACTTTCTTCGTTCCGTCTCATCAGCCCGATTACATGGGAGCTGACCTCGATCTCACCATTCGCATTCATGCGCACATACCGAGGGTATCGATCAAGCAACAGTTCGGATAATCCGCGACTATACCCCTCGCGAATCAATTTGATTTTTGATTCATCGTCGGTACCGTACTTCACTCGCTTGTAGAAGCTAGGCTCTACGGCGCCCACTCCATTGAGGATCTCAAGGAATCTGAAGATTTTGTTGTCAAAAAAGTCGTCTTCGTCTTTGAGCCTTACGATTGCGAGATTGACTCGTTCTACGTCGTTCTTTCGTGAAATTCTTACATAGTGAGCACTATGGCTATTTTTGTACTTGGTGTCGCCCCAGCTGGACACGTATACATAGTCAGTGCCTTTCGTTTGGGGGAGATCTTCCCAGTATTTTAACGTGTGTCTGATGATTTGTTTTGTAGTGCGTTTTTTTAGTTTCCAATCCAGGAACATTGCGTAAAAGTCCAACGCTGCCTGATTTTTTAGGCGCAGCATGTCGCTATTTTTTGTTCCTGCATGAAACTTTTCGATGAAGCAAGTCTTGATGTCGGTTAAGAGCCGGTCGGCGGTATTGATTGGCCCATTCGCCTCGAGTGATAGGCTAATGGCTTCGTCCACGTCTTCTTCTGAGGCAAATACGTCGATTTCGCTGACGCTGTTGGCGATCATTAAGCGGCCAACCTCTGTCTTTACATATTTGCATTCTTCGCCAGTGACAACGCCTGGCTGAAGGTTTTCAAGCCTTGATACCGCGTCCTTGTGGCGTAGGGCGGCCTTGTCATCACTTATGTCAGCTGCTTCGAGGAGAACATTGTTGACCGTGTCTTCGTCTTCTTTCGAGACGTTTACGGAATTTTCGTAGAACGTCTTGAGGTTCGCTCTCTTGTGGGTGTATTCATCAACACCCAAAAGGTAAATGCTGGATTCAAGCTTTTGCAGCGCAGAACCCGCCTTGGGGTCAAATACCTCACTAAATCTGTTTACCCGACCAATCAAATTTTTGAACTGTGATGACGTCAGGTTTCCTATTCCTTTGGAGTAGTCAAATATAAACAGTCGCTCGATTGGTAAATTTACTCCTTCAAGCAACGTTGAGTTGCATACCAGGTATTTCATCGCCTTGGACTTATTGAACAGATTTTCAAGATAAAGACGGATGGTATCTGGGATTGAACCGTGATGGTACATCACACCCTTTCGTAGGCAAGCGATGAGCCGATAGCGCTTGTCGAACGTTTCCTCGAGTTCGTCGCAAGCTGTTTGAACCAGTGGGCATTCAATGTTTGGCAAGCTCTCGGCTAGTTCGAGCGCAAATTGCTCGATCCGTTTTTTCGTGTTTCCGTAGATAATGTTCTTGGCAAGGGATTCATTTTTAATAAGGTCAAAGCAGTTCTTGTGCTTGCGATCTAAGTCAATCCAGTGGTTAAGGAAATGATCATAGAGCTTAAGCTTTCCATCATCCTTTCCGGTTCTGAAGTCCCTAACAAGGAAACGCTCGGATTTTATATACTCATCAATCCTGAATCCCTTCGGTGTCATGTCCAAGTAGCGAACACGAACATTAAGCTCATTGCAAAGGAATGGAGTTAGAAACTTGAAGGAAGTGTCGGGGTTGCGAGCTCCCAAAATACATAGCATCGTGGCCAATAGTTCGTTGCGGCTATCGCCCTGGAGGAGGTTGTGCGCCTCGTCCACGAACACCATGTCGAATTTTAAATAACTATGCTCGTTAAGCATGCGATTCAGTCGTTCTTGAGTCAGTACAAAAACGCGGCAGTTTCGCTCAGGAGAATACATCTCGGGGTGCGTGATGACTTTGCCCATGTCGTTGATGTCAGCATAAATCAACCGCTTTTTTGTCTGAGCCAGTAAGGCTTTTGAGGGTACAAGAATGAGTACACGTTTTTCAGGGTTGTCTCTAACGGACTTAATGATCAGCTCTGATTTGCCGTAAGAGGTCGGAGCTACTACAACTGATGAATTTTCATACTCAGCTTGTACGAAAGTTCTCAAGGTGTCCTGCTGCTCTGTAAGCACCATCTCTTGATCGCGGAAGGTATCTACGTAGCTACTTACGATGTTCTGGATAAAAGAGTTGCTCAGCCGTTCATCTTGCTCAAACGACTTTCCGATAACGGCAGAAACTGGGAGAAGCCCGCTGTTCACGGCTACGTCGTAAAGAGGCTCGTATCGGCCAGTAAGGTTTCCATAAAGCAGGGTGATTCGATAACCTAGGCGCTTAATTTCTGCCGCGCTGTGATTAAGTAGTAATACAGCGATAGCGAGAAGTTTTACAGTTTCCCCATCGGACATTTCATGACCGCGCAGAAGGTTCATGTAAATGTCTTTGAAACGGGTTTTTGCTAACTCCTTGATGGTGAGCTCTTGCATTTAGCATCCTGCCTCTGTGCGAAGGAAGTCTTCTAGCTTCTGAAGCGTTCCTTTCTGAAGCGATAGCACTAGAACGGTTTTGAATATCGGGTTGGCTATCAGCTTGTTTGTGAAATGTTCGACTGTCTTCTCTTCTACTTTTCGCGTCGCATCGTTGAATAGCGCAGATACCAGAACGACATTGTTGTCTGAGGCAACAGCAGTGTTCAGGTAGGCGTTGTCACCCTCTAGACCTAGAATCTCAAGAACTGATTCTTTGTAGCCTTTACTTTCATTGATTGATTTCTGGGCGGCATTGATCGCGTTGTGCCAATGGTTCGTCTCGGCCTCGGCAAGTCGGCCCTTTAAGTCATCTCGAGCCTTGGCCAGCAATGCGCTAGTAGCTGCGCAAGAGGTTCTTGTGCCTGCTCCGCCCGACTTTACCTCGGTGATCCACACTTCATTCGAAGCGGATTCGTACAGGACGAGGTCAAAGCCTTTCCTGATGTGTTTTTCTTCCATGTTGAAGAGCGGGGAAATGACATCGAAGCTATCGAGCTTTTTAAGAATGATCACGTGTGCCAGGAGTTCTCCAAGCATACCAATTCGCGTCTTATCTTCTTTAGTCGAATAGCGATCCCAGAATGATTTGAGGGTGGCTGCATACTTGAACATGATTGAGCTGCGGCTGGCGAGATCGGCGCCATGGCAGATACGCGTTAGGTTGTCTCGTATCGTGGTCTTTAGCTCATCAGAAAAGTTTTCAACACAGCACACTGCGTACTGACCGGTTTGCTTGAAAATTACGCCATCCATAACACGATCTTTCCAAAGGGGCCGCAGCCTTTGCTTTCCCCATCGCCGTAGGCGACAGGACTCGAGGATCTGGCAGAAGAATCAGCTCCCCGGTGAGCGTCTGCGCTCGCGATCAGAGAGGCAATTCACGGCAATCAATGCCATGGAGGCACTGTGCCATTTAGTAGGAAGTATAGCGAGAGGTGTCTTTCACACCCCGAGATTTTCCCGCTCCCAAACTTAGCGTGGATTACCGTTTTAGGGTGAGGGGCGCGGGGTGTCAATCGTTGTGGAGCTGGATGCAGTCTGCGCACATTTTGGCTGTCAATATGTCCTCAAAATACCTGCAGAAGCGTCAATCCAGGGCGAATCCATTGACAGTCAATCACCGTCAATGGGTATGCGGGAGAAACCCAGGTTTTCTGCTGGTTTGAGCGTGTCAATCTATGCATCGCAGTTGCGATGCTGGCCATTACTGGCCGGACGACCCGCTGGTGGCCGAGGCTACAGCACGGGCCAAGCCCAGGGGGACGTGACCGTAGCCGGGCCGGTGGTCAGTCGGCTTCACCTTCCAGCAGCATGAACAGGCGGTACAGCACCACAGTGCTGAACAGCTGCAGGAAGCCGCTGAGGCTGTCCATGGCCAGCTCCATGCCGGGCGATGGCTCGGGGAACGCCATCAGCAGCAGCCCGTCGATCAGCCAGATCGGTGCCAGCACTGCCAGCACGCAGATCATGATGCGCATGAAGTGCCCGGTAGTCATGCGGGCGCTTTCGCGCATCGACTGCACCACCGGCAGGCCGCGCAGCACCAGCAGGTACTCGGCGAACACCAGGTTGATCATGATCCACACGCCCGGGAAGATGAACAGCGCAAGGCCGGCCATGATCAGCAGCGAGCTGATCAGGATCAGCAGGGCCAGTTGTGGCCATAGTTGCAAGGCGCGGGCGAACAGGTCGCGCTTGCCGATGTCCTGGCCGTTGCTGCGGGTGTGCAGGTAAAGAATCAGTGCCGCACTGTACAGCGGGTAGAACAGCAGGCTGACCAGCATGCCGTAGGCCGGCGATGCCTGGTCGCCCATCTGCCGGTACAGCAGCTGGGTGAGCAAGGCTTCCAGCACCACCAACGGCAGGCACAGCTGGAGAATGTTCGGCAGGTGGCGGCGGAAGAAGTACAGGGAGTCGCGCAGAACGCTCAGCGGATTCATCAGTCAACATCGCATGGCAGTAAAAACAGGGGCATAACTTTAGCCCAAAGCAGGCGGGGGGCTGTCACTTGCTGAAAAAAGTTTCACGGCGCCGGTGATTGAATCCTGTGCCGCTACACCCCATCTTTGACGCTGTCCGTTGTCACGCTACCCCACGAGGTCGCCCCATGAACACTGAAGAACAAACCCTGATCGACGGCCTGTTCGGCCGCATCAAGCAAGCCGAAGACCCGAACCAGCCGCGTGACGCGCAGGCCCAGGCGTGCATCGAGCAACACCTGCGTCAGCAGCCGGCGGCGCCTTACTACATGGCACAGGCAATTCTGGTGCAGGAGGCGGCAATCAAACGCCTCGACGAGCAGAACAAGCAACTGGAGGCCGAGCTGAAGCAGGCCCGCGCCCAGGCCGAGGCCGCACAAGCCGGTAACAGCGCACCAGGCAACGGCGGCGGTGGCTTCTTGTCCAGCATCTTTGGCTCGGGCGGGCGCAGTGCGGCCCCGGCTGTGCAGCCTCAGCGCCCTTCGGCGCCGCCTGCAGCATCCGGCGGTGGCTGGCGCGAGCCGTCGGCCCCAGGTTTCTCCCAGCCTCAGCCTCAACCTCAGCCGCAGCAGCCTGGCTTTGGCGCTGCGCCGGCGCGCAGCGGTGCCAGCAGCTTCCTCGGTGGGGCCATGCAGACCGCAGCCGGTGTGGCCGGTGGTGTGTTGCTGGCGCAGGGCATCAGCAGCCTGTTCAACCATAACTCGCAGCCGGAAGAGGTGGTCGAGGTGATCAAGGAAGAGCCAGCACCGGCCAGTGACAGCGGCGGCTGGAACGACCAGGGCGGGCAGCAGCAGGTGGCTGACAACGGTGGTTGGGGCAGCGACCAGGGCGGTTATGCCGACACCGATTACGGCAGTGACGATGGCGAGTTCTTCTCGGACGACGACTCGTACGTCTGACAGGTCTGGCATACTGCTGGCAATTCTGGGGGCGCTTGGCGCCCCTTCGCGGGCACGCCCGCTCCCACAGTGACATGTACGACACCTGTGGGAGCGGGCGTGCCCGCGAAGGGCTGCGCAGCAGCCCCCGGTATCCCAGGCCAGACATGAGGTTCCCAGGTGAAAAAGATCGCGCTGTTCGCCGATGTGCAGAACCTCTACTACACCGTGCGCCAGGCGCACGGCTGCCATTTCAACTACACCGCGTTGTGGGCTGACGTCAGCCGTGAAGGCCAGATTGTCGAAGCGGTGGCGTATGCCATCGACCGTGGCGACAGCAAGCAACAGCAGTTCCAGCAGATTTTGCGCAACCTTGGTTTCGATGTCCGCCTCAAACCCTTCATCCAGCGCAGCGATGGTTCGGCCAAAGGGGACTGGGATGTGGGTATTACCCTGGATGTGATCGACGCGGCCAGCCGGGTCGACCAGGTGGTGCTGGCCTCTGGCGATGGTGACTTCGACCTGTTGCTGGAACGGGTGATCCAGCGCCACGGTACAGAGGCCGTGGTGTATGGCGTGCCTGGGCTAACCGCCTTGTCGTTGATCCGTGCGGCCACCCGCTATGTGCCCATCGAGGGTAAGCTATTGCTCAAACATTGAGGCCCTTTGATGGAACGTATTGCTGTAATCGACTTTGAAACTACCGGCATCAGCCCTGGCGCTGGCTGCCGCGCTACCGAAGTGGCGGTGGTGATGCTGGAGGGCGGGCGCATTGTCGAGCGCTACCAGAGCCTGATGAACGCCGGTGTGCCGGTGCCAGCCTTCGTCGCCGGGCTGACTGGCATTACCACCGCCATGCTGCGCAGCGCGCCGCCGGTGGACAAGGTAATGAACGAAGTCGCCGAGTTCGTCGGGGTCACCCCGTTGCTGGCGCACAACGCTGCCTTCGACCAGAAGTTCTGGGACTACGAGCTGAGCCGCATTGGCCGTAGCCGTAGCCAGTCTTTCGCCTGCTCCCTGCTGCTGTCCCGGCGCCTGCTGCCGATGGCACCGAACCACAAGCTGGGCACTTTGACCCGCTGGGCCGGCCTACCGGATACCGGTACCGCGCACAGGGCCATGGCCGATGCCGAGATGGCCGCCAACCTGCTGCAACATTTGGTAGGCGAATTGCGCCAGGCCCATGGTGTACAGCAACTCTCGCACGACCTGCTTTGCCGTCTGCAGAAGACCCCGGCTGCGAAAATGCGCGAAGCGCTGGCCAAATACCGTTAGGCAACACTGCCCCTAAACCGGACGCACCACAATTGTGCCGCTCATTTGCGCCCGTTCTGTAACGTACCTTGACCCAGGCAGGCCGTTAGACTGAATGACCCGTAAACGGATTTCGAGTTTTCCCATGCCTGCCTCCCGTCGCTTCCCGTTGTTGCTCATCGGTGCTTTCCTGGCCTTGTACCTGGTCTGGGGCTCTACCTACCTGTTCATTCGCATTGGTGTGGAGAGCTGGCCGCCGATGCTCATGGCCGGGGTGCGCTTCCTGATTGCGGGTGGTCTGCTGTACGGTTTTCTGCGCTGGCGTGGTGCGCCGGCGCCGACCTGGGCGCAGTGGCGGGCGGCAGGGGCAATCGGTTTTCTGCTGCTTAGCTGTGGCAACGGCGGCGTGACCGTGGCCGAGCATGCAGGGGTGGCATCGGGCGTGGCGGCGCTGGCAGTGGCCACAGTTCCCTTGTTCACCTTGCTGTTCGGCCTGTTGTTCGGGCACCGCAACTCGAGATTGGAGTGGGCTGGGATCGCCCTGGGGCTGGTAGGTATCGGCCTGCTGAACCTGGGCTCCAACCTGCAGGCAAGCCCGATGGGTGCGGCGCTGATTGTTTTCGCGGCGGCGTCGTGGGCGTTCGGTTCGGTGTGGAGCAAGACCTTGCCGTTGCCCCAAGGGCCGATGGCCAGCGCTGCAGAAATGCTGGTGGGTGGCGCGGCGCTGTTGCTGGGCAGCGTGCTGTCTGGCGAGCGTATGACGCAGATGCCGACTGCGGCCGGCTGGGGGGCGTTGGCCTACCTGGTGTTCTTCGGCTCGATCCTGGCGTTCAGTGCCTACATGTACCTGCTCAAGCACGTACGCCCGGCGGCGGCCACCAGCTATGCCTACGTTAACCCGGCGGTTGCCGTGCTGCTGGGCATTGTCTTTGCCGGCGAACAGATTGGCGCCGAGGAGTGCGTGGCCATGGCGGTGATTATCGGTGCGGTGGTGCTGATCGGCCTGCCACAGTGGCGCAAGGCACCTGCGCCTGCGCAGCCGTTGGAAGGCGAAATCTGCAAGTAGGCCGGGGTGATGCGGTAAACTTGCCGCCTTCGCTGAACCCCCTGACGGTATTGCCATGAATTTCGCCAAACTCGGCCTGATCGAACCCCTGCTGCGCACGCTGCAGCAGCTGGACTACACCACCCCGACCCCGGTGCAGGCCAAGGCCATCCCCGCCGTGCTGGCCGGCCGCGACCTGATGGCCGCGGCCCAGACCGGCACCGGCAAGACCGCAGGCTTTGCCCTGCCCGTGCTGCAGCGCCTGGCACTGGAGGGCGAGAAGGTGGCCAGCAACTCGATCCGCGCGCTGGTGCTGGTGCCTACCCGTGAGCTGGCCGAGCAGGTGCACAACAACGTGCGCGAGTATGCCGAGAACCTGCCCCTGAGCACTTACGCGGTGTACGGCGGCGTCAGCATCAACCCCCAGATGATGCGCCTGCGCCGTGGCGTCGACCTGTTGGTGGCCACCCCGGGCCGCTTGCTCGACCTGTTCCGGCAGAATGCGGTGAAGTTCAACCAGGTGCAGACGCTGGTGCTGGACGAAGCTGACCGCATGCTCGACCTGGGCTTTGCCGAAGAACTGCAATCGGTGTACGCCGCGCTGCCGCGCAAGCGCCAGACGCTGTTGTTTTCTGCCACGTTCTCTGACCAGATTCGCGTACTGGCGGGGCTGGCGTTGAATGACCCGCTCAGTATCGAAGTGAGCCCGCGCAACGCCACTGCAACCAGCGTCAAACAGTGGCTGGTGCCTGTGGACAAAAAGCGCAAGGAAGACCTGTTCTGTCACCTGCTGCGCAAACAGCGCTGGAGCCAGGTGCTGGTGTTTGCCAAGACCCGTAACGGTGTCGACCAGTTGGTGTCGCGCTTGCTGGCCGAAGGCGTAAACGCCGACGGCATCCACGGTGACCGCCCGCAGGCCACCCGCCAGCGGGCGCTGGACAGCTTCAAGGCCCGCGAGATTCAGGTACTGGTGGCGACCGACGTGGCGGCCCGTGGCCTGGATATCGACGACCTGCCGCTGGTGGTCAACCTCGACCTGCCGATCGTCGCCGAGGATTACGTGCACCGCATCGGGCGTACCGGGCGGGCGGGTAACAAGGGCGAGGCGATTTCGCTGGTGTGCGCGGATGAAGTGCAGTTGCTGGGGGCTATCGAAGTGCTTACCCGGCAGACCCTGCCACGCCATGAAGAACCGGATTTCATCCCTGATCACCGGGTGCCGATGACCGACGCCAGTGGCCAGGTGATCAAGAAGCCGAAGAAACCCAAAAAGCCGAAAGAGAACAGCGCCAAGCGCGGGCTGGGGCGTTGGATGGACAGTGGGGAGCCGGAGCCGGCAGTGAAGGCGGTGCGCAAGGTGCCGAGCTTCAATGGTGGGCCGCGTAAGCGTAAGCCTTGAGATTGATGGGGCCGCTTTGCGGCCCCAAAATTTGTCAGGAAACCCGCGTAACCCACTCCGCCGCCGCCCGCCCGGCACGCAACCCGCTGGCAAAGCAAGCCGTCAGCAGGTACCCCCCGGTCGGCGCCTCCCAGTCCAGCATCTCGCCGGCACAGAACACCCCCGGCATGCTTTTGACCATCAACCCCTCATCCAGCCCCTCGAAGCGTACCCCGCCGGCACTGCTGATTGCTTCATCCAGTGGCCGCGTACGCACCAATGTGATCGGCAAGGCCTTGATCGCCTGGGCCAGCGCCAATGGGTCGGCAAAGGTCGCCTGATCGGTCAGCTCGCGCAGCAGCGCCGCCTTGACGCCATCAATGCCCAGCTGGCTGTGCAGATGCTTGGCCATGGAGCGCGAACCGCGTGGCTTGGCCAGTGCCTGGGCAATTTTGTCCACAGGCTTGTCTGGCAGCAGGTCGAGCAGCAGTACCCCTCGGCCTTCGCGGTTGATGGCTTCGCGCACCGGTGCCGACCAGGCATACACCAGGCTGCCTTCAACACCCTGCGCGGTGAGGATGAACTCGCCTTTGCGCGGCGCGCTGCCGGGGACGCTGAGGGCAATGTTCTTCAGCGGTGCGCCCGCGAATTTCTCCTTCAACAATGCGCTCCAGCCATCCACCTCAAACCCGCAGTTGCTGGGCTGCAAAGGCGAGATATCCACAGCCCGTTCAGCCAGTAATGGCTGCCAGGCGCCATCCGAACCCAATCGCGCCCAACTGCCGCCACCCAGCGCCAGTACCACGACTGCAGCCTGCACCGCGCGCTCGCCCTGTGGATAAGCGATCCGCAAGGCACCGTCGGCATTCCAGCCCAACCAACGGTGGCGGGTGTGGATAACTACCCCGCAGTCGCGCAGCCGCTTGAGCCAGGCGCGCAGCAGGGGGGCGGCTTTCATGTCGGTGGGGAACACCCGCCCCGAGGTGCCGACGAAGGTTTCGATGCCCAGGCTGTGAATCCACTGGCGCAAGGCTTCGGCGTCGAAGCCGCGCAGCAGCGCCTCGACTTCGCCCTGGCGCCCGGCATAGCGTGAAACGAACGCCGGGTACGGCTCGGAGTGGGTGATGTTCATCCCGCCAACACCCGCCAGCAGGAACTTGCGCCCCACCGAAGGCATGGCGTCGAACACCTCGACCGCCAGGCCTGCCTGGGCCAGTGCTTCGGCAGCCATCAGGCCGGCGGGGCCACCACCAATAACGACGGCGAGAGGAGGGGAGGCGGGGTTCAGATCGGACATGGTGGGCAGCAGGCTGTGGAAAAGATGCGCATTCTAGCGCAGCGCTGCCCATGGAAGCACTGGTCAAAAAATGATCATAGTTCTGCAGGCCTTGCGTACAAAGGGCTACAGCGCCTTTCCCGCAGGTTATCCACAAGCGGTTCCACAGTCACTGTGAACAACCGATGACGCGTGCCGCGCTGTGGTGAAGGATGCCATGGCGCCTGGCCAACGCTTCGCGGTCCTTGCTGTAGCCGCCGCCGATCACGCCAACCACCGGGATGTCACGGCCCAGACAATGGCGCAGCACCGCTTCGTCACGGGCGGCCAGGCCGGCGTCAGTCAGTTGCAGGTAGCCAAGGGCGTCGTCCTTGTGCACATCGACGCCGGCGTCATACAGCACCAGGTCGGGGTGATAGAGCGGCAGCAGGTAGTTAAGGGTGTCGTCCACCACCTTCAGGTAGGCCGCATCGCCCATGCCACGGGGCAGGGGAATGTCCCAGTCGCTCTGCGCCTTGCGGGCCGGGAAGTTCTGTTCGCAATGCAACGACACGGTGATGGCCTCGGGGGTGTCGTGCAGGATGCGCGCGGTGCCGTCACCCTGGTGCACATCGCAATCGAAGATCAGTACCCGGTGTACCCGGCCAGCCTCCAGCAGGTAGCGGCTGATCACGGCCAGGTCGTTGAAGATGCAGAAGCCGGCGGGGTGGTCGTAATGGGCATGGTGGGTGCCACCGGCGAGGTGGCAGGCGATGCCATGTTGCAGCGCCATCTCGGCGGTCAGCAGCGAGCCACCCACAGCCCGCACCGTGCGCCGGGCCAGGGCTTCGCTCCAGGGCAGGCCGAGGCGACGCTGGTCCTCGCGGGACAGGTCGCCGTTCATGTAACGCTCGATATAGCCACGGTCGTGGGCCAGGGCGAGGATGTCGTTGGGGCAGATGTCCGGGCGCAGCAATGCCTGGTCGGTGGTCAGCCCGCTGTCCACCAGGTGGTCATGCAGCAGGCGGAACTTGTCCATCGGGAAGCGGTGTTCGGCGGGGAACTCCGGGCTGTAGTCTTCGTGGTAGATCAGCGGCAACGGCATGGGTGGGGTCGCAATCAGGGCCAGTGCTGATCTTGCCATGACGGGTGACTGCAATGGGAGTACCTGTTTTTTTCGCCGGTACTGGCCCTTTTGTGGGAGCGGCCTTGTGTCGCGATTGTGCTGCGCAGCAGCCCCAAAAATTCAGCGCAAATGCACAAGTTGCTGGGGCTGCTGCGCAGCCCAATCGCGACACAAGGCCGCTCCCACAGGGATCGCGTTTACGTTTGAGGGCTATTTTCCTGTGCTGGCCAATACGCGTTGCCAGTCGGGTTCGTTCAGTCGCCCGAGGATGCGTGCCTTGCCATTGCCATCCACCGACACGAACAGGGCACTGGCATAGCCACTCTCGCGCTCGCCACCCGCAACGTTCTGCTGGCGGGCGAAATGGTCGATGCAGCCATTGTGGGTCACCAGCACCAGGTTGTGGCCGGGGCGCTTGCGTGACAGTGCTTCACTGGCGAACTGGTTGTCACAGCCTTCCAGCCAGTTCTCGCTGGCCACCGCCTGGCCGAGGATGAAATGCGCGGTTTGCCGGGTGCGCAGTTTCGGGCTGCTAAGCATATCGGCGTTGTCAAGGCCCAGTTGGTGCAACCCTTGGCCAACGCGTCCGGCGGCCTGGCTGCCGGCCACGGTGATGCCGGTGGGGTCGCCCAGGCAGGGGCCGGGGGCGCTGTCGCAGCGTTCGGCGTGGCGGATCATCACGATCACTGCGCCGTCGGCCCAGTCCTGCAGCAGGCCGCTGTCACTCAGTTGTTGCTCGTTACCAAGGTCCACGATATGCGTCCTCGTCGCCAGCCAGGTGGTCACCGCCGCCACGACCATGCAAAGCCCAAGGGCGGCACCGAGGGCTTTGCGTGACAGGCGCCGCTTGCGCCGGGCGTGAATGGCAGGGTGTCCCAGGGTGTTGCTCGATAGCATGTGTTGCTCCGTTGGCGGTGCCGCGGTTGGCGCGGAGGTGGATGGCAGCATCCTGCCAAGTGGCCTGTCGGGGACCGGTGAAGGGCGTGTGAAAATTGCATTTGGCTGCTGCCGGCTGGGTGAACCCCGCGCCCGCGCCTACGCTGTAAACTGCAAGGCGGTAAACCGGAGCAGGCACGATGACCCCCATTCTTGAACTGGAAAGCGCACGGCTGGTGCTGCGTCAATGGCATGACGATGACTTGCGCGAGTTCGCCGCGCTGTGCGCCGACCCACAGGTGATGCGCTATTTTCCGGCGCCGCTGACGCGTGTTGAGGCGGCAGCGTTGATCGGCCGGGTACGCGGGCATTTCAATGAGTACGGCTTTGGCCTGTGGGCCTTGGAGCGCAAGGACAGTGGCGCATTCATCGGCATGACCGGGTTGCTCAATGTCAACTTCGACGCGCCTTTTGCCCCGGCGGTGGAGATCGGCTGGCGCCTGGCACGCCGCCACTGGGGCCTGGGCTTTGCCAGCGAGGCGGCGTGGACCTGCCTGCGTTGTGCTTTCGCCCAATTGCGCCTGGAAGAGGTGGTGTCGTTCACTAGCGAGAGCAACTTGCCGTCGCAGAAGGTGATGCAGGCCATCGGCATGCAGCAGGACCTGAACGGCAGCTTCGAACACCCCCGCCTGCCCGTGGGGCACCCGTTGCGCCCGCATGTGCTGTACCGCATCGACCGCGCGCTTTGGGAGCGCACCCTGCGCGCCTGAATGCACGGCCATGCCCGGTAAGAATGACAAACCCTGTATCATTTGCCTTCATAACGAGCGCTGTAGAGACGTGTTGCCTTGCGAGGAGAACCCCCAATGAGTCATGTGTTGGACGACCTGGTCGACCTGTTGAGCCTCGAATCCATCGAGGAGAACCTGTTCCGTGGACGCAGCCAGGACCTGGGCTTCCGTCAGTTGTACGGTGGGCAGGTGCTGGGCCAATCGTTGTCGGCGGCCAGCCAGACAGTCGAGGACGCCCGCCATGTGCATTCGTTGCATGGCTACTTCCTGCGCCCGGGCGATGCCAGCCTGCCGGTGGTGTACTCGGTGGACCGCGTGCGCGATGGCGGCAGCTTCAGTACCCGACGGGTGACGGCGATCCAGAAGGGCCAGACCATCTTCACCTGCAGCGCGTCGTTCCAGTACGACGAGGAAGGTTTCGGGCACCAGGCGCAAATGCCTGACGTGGTCGGCCCGGAAAACCTGCCCACCGAGGTGGAGCTGGCCCGCGCCATGGCCGACCAGTTGCCCGAGCGTATTCGCGACAAAGTGCTGTGCGCCAAGCCAATCGAGATCCGCCCGGTCACCGAGCGCGACCCGTTCAACCCCAAGCCCGGCGACCCGGTGAAGTACGCCTGGTTTCGCGCCGACGGCAACCTGCCCGACGTACCCGCCCTGCACAAGTACCTGCTGGCCTATGCCTCGGACTTCGGCCTGCTGACCACGGCGTTGCTGCCGCATGGCAAGTCGGTGTGGCAGCGCGACATGCAAATCGCCAGCCTCGACCATTCGCTGTGGTTCCATGGCAACCTGCGCGCCGATGAGTGGCTGCTGTACGCAACAGACAGCCCCTGGGCCGGGAACTCCCGCGGTTTCTGCCGCGGCAGCATCTTCAACCAGGCCGGGCAACTGGTGGCATCGTCGAGCCAGGAAGGCCTGATTCGCCATCGCAAGGACTGGGCATGAGCCTGGGCGAGGTGCGTCACTGGGTGTTCGACATGGACGGTACCCTGACCGTGGCCGTGCATGATTTCGACGCCATTCGCGTGGCGTTGGAGATACCCGCCGAGCACGACATCCTCACCCACCTGGCGGCGTTGCCGGCAGACGAAGCGGCGGCCAAGCATGCCTGGTTGCTGGAGCACGAACGCGACCTGGCGGTAGCCTCCACGGCGGCCACCGGGGCGGTGGAGCTGGTGCGCGAGTTGGCCGGGCGCGGGTGCCGGCTGGGCATCCTGACCCGCAATGCCCGCGAGCTGGCGCATGTGACGCTGGAGGCCATCGGCTTGGCAGACTGCTTCCCGGTGGAGCACATTCTTGGGCGTGACGAAGCGGCGCCCAAGCCAAGCCCGGATGGGCTGCTGAAAATTGCCGGTGCCTGGGGCGTGGCGCCGAGCGAGCTGGTGATGGTGGGGGATTACCGGTTTGACCTGGACTGCGGTCGTGCAGCGGGTGCGCGCACGGTGCTGGTGAACCTGCCGGATAACCCATGGCCGGAGCTGGCGGACTGGCATGCGGCCGATTGCCGGGCACTGAAGGTGATGCTGGGCTGATTTTGTGTTGGCAATGCGGGCCTCTTCGCGGGCATGCCCGCTCCCACAATGGCACTTGCTCCCTGCGCGACAGCGCAGCCCAACTGATTTACTGATTTAGCAATGACTTTGTGGGAGCGGGCTTGTCCCGCGAACCCCGGCGCAGCCGGGGCCATCCATCGCGTCGCCTGCTTCGCGGGGCAAGCCCGCTCCCACAGGTATTGCGCGAGTCTCAGGGCTGTGGTGCCCCTGTGGGAGCGGGCGTGCCCGCGAAAGGGCCGAACCTGTCTATGCTGAACCCCATTCTTTCCTCTGATACGGAGACCCACCCATGACCAGCAAGGCCATCTACGTACAACCCGGCGGCGGCTACGACAAGGTCGAGGTCGGCACAAGCGAGGCCGCTGCCCCCAAGGCCGGCGAAATCACCGTGCGCCTGCACGCCAGCTCCCTCAACTATCACGACTTTGCCGTGGTCAGCGGCATGTGGGGCCCGAGCGAGCGGCGTATCCCCATGGCCGATGGCGCTGGTGAAGTGGTTGCGGTGGGCGAAGGTGTCAGCGAGTTCCAGGTGGGCGACGATGTGGTCAGCACCTTCTTCCCCGACTGGCTCGACGGCCAGGCCAACGTCGAAGGCTTTGGCAGGGTACCCGGCGACGGTCTCGATGGTTATGCCCGTGAGCAGGTCACTGCCCGTGCCACCGCGTTCACCCTGGCCCCCAAGGGCTTCAGCCACGCTGAAGCGGCTACCCTGACCACCGCAGGCCTCACCGCCTGGCGTGCGCTGATGAGCGACGACCACCTCAAACCTGGCGACACGGTACTGGTGCAAGGCACCGGTGGTGTGTCGATCTTCGCCCTGCAGTTCGCCAAGCTGGCTGGCGCCACCGTGATCGCCACGTCGTCCAGCGACGCCAAGCTGGAGCGCCTGAAGGCCCTGGGCGCCGACCACCTGATCAATTACAAGAGCACCCCGGCTTGGGGTGAGAAGGTGCGCGCGCTCACCGGCAACCGCGGTGTCGACCATGTGATCGAAGTGGGCGGCCCGGCGACGCTGGAGCAGTCGATGATTGCCGCGCGCATCGGTGGGCATGTGTCGCTGATTGGCATCCTTACCGGCGTGGCCGGTCAGCTGCCGCTGGTGCAGGCGCTGGTGCGGCAGATTCGTCTGCAAGGTGTGCTGGTGGGCAGCCGCGCCCAGCAGCAGGCGATGGTGCGGGCGATCGATGCCAACGGCCTGCGGCCGGTGGTGGACAAGCACTTCGAACTGGAGCAGATCGTCGAAGCGTTCCGCTACCAGGAAAGCAACCGGCATTTCGGCAAGATCTGCCTGACCTGGTGAAGGCTGGACTCCCAAAGGCCCTGCCCATACGCGGGACCTGTGTGAGCGGGCGCACCCGCGAAGGGCTGCGCAGCGGCCCCTAGCCCGGCAGCAAACGGTCGCGGCTGTTGGACAGGTGCAGGCAGACCGCCGCCCTCGCTGCGTCCGGGTCTTGCCGGCGGATGGCATTGAGGATTGCCTCATGCTCCAGGTTGGCCAGATACGCCTGCCGCGCCAGCTTCGCCCCCCCGCGTTCGGCCAGGGCTATGCGGTTGCGCGGGATCAGGCTGTTGCCCAATTGCAGCAGCATCTCGGTGAAGTACAGGTTGCCGGTAGCCTCGGCAATCAGCAGGTGGAAGCGTCGGTCGGCCTCGATACAGCTGTCGCCGGCGGCTGCCAGGTCCTGATAGTCATCCAGCGCCTGGCGCATGCGCACCAGGTGCCCCTCGTCACGGCGCAGCGCAGCCAGGGCGGCGGCCTGGCCTTCCAGGCCAATACGCAGTTCCAGCAGGTCACGCACATTCGCCGCGCTTTCCGCTGCCATACGCAGCCCGGCCTGGGCCTGGCGCGCCATCACGAAGGTACCGATGCCGTGGCGCGGCTCCACCAGCCCGGAGGCCTGCAACTTGGACAAGGCCTCACGCACCACCGTGCGACTGACCCCGTGCTCGCGCACCAGCGTGTTCTCTGAAGGCAGCTTGTCGCCCGGCTTGAAGGTGCCCAGCAAAATCTGTTGGGTCAGGCTGGAGACAAGGTCATGGGCGCGGCTGTGGCCGTGCTTGCGGGCGTTTTCGGGTTCCATGCTGTGATCCGTTTCGCGCTTAACTTGTACGACAAGTTAAACCATCAAATTATTTTTTGCCGATTTTTTGTGCCTTCAGACTGCTGTTTAGCTTCGCTGTTTTTGAAAGATCGCAGCATGTTTACATTATGACAGCTTGTATTTTGCTTTTTTACCGACATTGTTGATCTTGTCGTACAACATCGCCACGCATATGCTCATCCCCACTGCCATGTCAGACAACCCAGACCCGCACAAAAACAATTAGTGGGAGATTTGCAAGTGAACGACACCCTCACTCCGTCTGCCCGGCACGACAGTGACGCCTTGGCCAGTGCCGTGGCCAAGGTCAAGCGTCATGTCCTGCCGCTGTTTGTCATCATGTTCATCGTCAACTACCTCGACCGCGTCAATATCGGTTTCATCCGCCCGCACCTGGAAAGCGACCTGGGCATCAGCGCTGCGGCCTATGGCTTTGGCGCCGGCTTGTTCTTCATTGGTTATGCGTTGTTCGAAGTGCCTTCGAACATGTTGCTGCAAAAGGTGGGGGCGCGGCTTTGGCTGACCCGCATCATGTTCACCTGGGGCTTGGTAGCCACGGCCATGGCCTTTGTGCAAAACGAAACCCAGTTTTACGTGCTGCGCTTTCTGCTGGGGGTTGCCGAGGCGGGCTTCTTCCCTGGGGTGATCTACTACTTCACCCGCTGGCTGCCAGGCGCCGAGCGCGGCAAGGCGATTGCCATCTTCCTCAGCGGTTCGGCGCTGGCTTCGCTGATTTCCGGGCCGCTGGCCGGGGCGTTGATGCAGATTCAGGGCCTGGGTATGCATGGCTGGCAGTGGATGCTGTTCATCGAAGGCATGGCCTCGGTTGCACTGTGCTTCTTCGTGTTTTTCTGGCTGGATTCCAAGCCGCAAGATGCCAAGTGGTTGAGCCAGGCCGAGCAGGACGCGCTAGTGGCCGCCATCGACCGTGAGCAACGTGAGCGTGAAGCCGTTGGTACAGTCAAGGCATCGGCCTGGACCCTGCTCAAGGATCGCCAGATCGTGCTGTTCTGCGTGATCTACTTCTGCATTCAGTTGACCATCTACGCTGCCACCTTCTGGCTGCCTAGCATCATCAAGCGCATGGGTGACCTCAGCGACCTGCAGGTCGGCTTTTTCAACTCGATCCCGTGGCTGATCTCGATCCTGGCCATGTACGCCTTTGCCGCTGGTTCTGCGCGCTGGAAGTTCCAGCAGGCCTGGGTAGCCGGTGCCCTGTTGGTCGCCGCCATCGGCATGTTCATGTCCACCACCGGTGGGCCGGTGTTCGCCTTTGTCGCCGTGTGCTTCGCGGCCATCGGGTTCAAGTCGGCATCGTCACTGTTCTGGCCGATCCCGCAGGGTTACCTGGATGCCCGCATCGCGGCGGCAGTGATCGCCCTGATCAACTCGGTCGGCAACCTCGGCGGCTTTGTTGCCCCCACCACCTTCGGCCTGCTGGAGCAGCAGACCGGTTCGATCCAGGGTGGGCTGTACGGCCTGGCCGTGACCTCGGTGCTGGCGGCCATTGCCATCTTCTTTGTACGCACTCGCCCCAAGGGCGCCCCTACCGATGACCTCAAGGCCCCCTCGGCCCTGGGCCATACCCACTGATGACTGCGAGACAACAATCATGACTATGCAGACCAATCCCGCCGTTCATACCAGCACTCCGGTGGTCACCGACCTGCGCGTTATTCCCGTGGCCGGCCATGACAGCATGCTGCTGAACCTCAGTGGCGCCCATGGCCCGTATTTCACCCGCAACGTGGTAGTGCTGCGCGACAGCGCTGGCAATACCGGGCTGGGCGAGGTGCCTGGCGGTGAAAACATTCGCCAGACCCTGGAAGACGCCCGCAACCTGGTGCTGGGCCAGCCGATCGGCCACTACCAGCGCGTGCTCAATGCCATGCGCCAGACCTTTGCCAGCCGTGACTCGGCTGGTCGCGGCCTGCAGACGTTTGACCTGCGCATTACCGTGCATGCGGTAACGGCCATCGAGTCGGCACTGCTCGACCTGCTTGGCCAGCACCTCAACGTGCCTATGGCGGCCTTGCTGGGCGAGGGGCAGCAGCGCGATGCGGTGAAGATGCTGGGTTACCTGTTCTACATCGGCGACCGTCAACACACCGACCTGGCCTACCGCAATGAGGCCGATGCCGATGACGACTGGTTCCGCGTGCGCCACGAGAAGGCCTTGACCCCGGAAGCGGTGGTGCGTCTGGCCGAAGCGGCCGAGCAGCGCTATGGCTTCAGCGACTTCAAGCTCAAGGGCGGTGTGCTGCGTGGCGAAGAGGAGATGGAAGCAGTGACGGCGCTGGCCGAGCGCTTCCCCGAAGCCCGTATCACCCTTGACCCTAACGGCGCCTGGTCACTGAAAGAGGCCATTGCCCTGTGTCGCGACAAGCATCACGTACTGGCCTATGCCGAAGACCCCTGCGGCGCCGAGAACGGTTACTCGGGCCGTGAGGTGATGGCCGAGTTCCGCCGTGCCACCGGCCTGCCCACCGCCACCAACATGATTGCCACCGACTGGCGGCAGATGGGCCATGCGATCCAGTCGCAGGCAGTGGATATTCCGCTGGCCGATCCGCACTTCTGGACCATGCAGGGCTCGGTGCGGGTAGCGCAGATGTGCAATGACTGGGGGCTGACCTGGGGTTCGCATTCGAACAACCACTTCGACATTTCGCTGGCGATGTTCACCCAGGTGGCGGCGGCGGCGCCGGGCGAGATCACCGCAATCGACACCCACTGGATCTGGCAGGACGGCCAGCGCCTGACCCGTGAGCCGCTGCGCATTGTCGACGGGCATGTGCGGGTCCCGGCCCGGCCGGGGCTGGGGGTGGAGCTGGATGAGGACCAGTTGGCCAAGGCCCATGAGTGCTACCGCAACATGGGGCTGGGGGCGCGGGATGACAGCGTGGCGATGCAGTTTCTGATCCCGGGCTGGCGCTTCGATCACAAGCGGCCTTGCCTGGTGCGTTGAGGCGGTTACAGGCCCGCAGTGCAAAGACAGCCCCGGGTGACCGGGGCTTTTTTGTGAGTAGCTGAAATCGCCTGGGCCGGCACTGGCAACCCACATCCAGATGAAAAACAAAAGCTCCAGATGGCGAGGTGGCGCGATCGGGCATGCCATTCGCGACATCTGGCGGTAATGGAACTGCCCTGTCGTGATCGAACAGTTCCGGGGCGTTCTCGTGTAATTTCCCGCAGCCCTGCAAGGCTTAAATGAAGCCCGAACCGCACGGACATGTTGCTCTGTGATGCGCGCCAAAGATCAACAACAGCGCGCGAGCAACCTGTCGACTTACTGATTTGAAAGGAGATATTTTCGCCTACACCTGCCCGTCCATCCTTGTGTCAGCAAAAAGAGAACAACATCAATGAGCACCGTGGGATCTGATGGCAACCTTGCACAAGGTTTCAAGCCTCGTCATGTAACGATGCTGTCCATCGCCGGCATCATCGGCGCCGGACTTTTCGTAGGCTCTGGCCACGCCATCGCGGCGGCCGGGCCAGCTACCATAGTTTCTTATTTCGTGGCCGGAACCCTGGTGGTACTGGTCATGCGCATGCTCGGCGAAATGGCCGTGGCACACCCTGATACCGGGTCATTTTCCACCTACGCCGACCAGGCCATCGGCCGCTGGGCCGGTTACACCATTGGCTGGCTGTACTGGTGGTTCTGGGTACTGGTGATCCCTATCGAAGCGCTGGCTGCCGGGCATGTGTTGAATGCCTGGTTCCCGCAGGTGGACAGCTGGATCTTCGCGCTGGCTTCGGTGCTGCTGCTGGCCTGCACCAACCTGTTCAGCGTGGCCAAATACGGTGAGTTCGAGTTCTGGTTCGCCATCCTCAAGGTTACGGCGATTCTGGGTTTCATCGGCCTGGGCTTTGCCGCGTTGATGGGCTGGTTGCCTAACCGCGAGGTCAGCGGCCTGAGCGGGCTGATGGCTGAATATGGCGGCTTCGCTCCGAAAGGTTGGTCGGCGGTGGTGGGTGCGTTCATCACCGTGATGTTCAGCTTCATCGGCACCGAGGCAGTGACCATCGCCGCGTCCGAGTCCAGCGACCCGTCGCGCAACATCGCCAAAGCCACCCGCTCGGTGATCTGGCGTATCAGCACCTTCTACATCCTGTCGATCTTCGTGATCATCTCGGTGGTACCGTGGAACGATCCGCAGTTGGCAGTGGTGGGCTCATACCAGCGTGCGCTGGAAATCATGAACATTCCCAACGCAGCGTTCATGGTCGACCTGGTGGTGCTGGTGGCAGTGACCAGTTGCATGAACTCGTCGATCTACATTGCTTCGCGGATGATGTATTCCCTGGCCAAGCGCGGTGACGCCCCGGCCTTCCTCAACAAGACCTCCAAGGTTGGCGTACCGCGCGCTGCCGTGTTTGGCAGTACCCTGATCGGGGCAGCTATCGCCGTTCTCAACTACTTCGCGCCAAAGGGGGTGTTCGAGTTCCTGCTGGCCAGCTCTGGGGCCATCGCCCTGCTGGTGTACATGGTCATCGCCATCTCGCAGCTGCGCATGCGCCGCCGCCTGGAGCGGGAGAACACCGAGCTGAAGTTCCGCATGTGGCTGTTCCCGTACCTGACCTGGGCGGTGATCATCTTCATTGCCGGGGCCTTGGCGGTGATGATGTACACGCCCGAGCACCGGGTAGAGGTAAGTTCTACGTTGGGCCTGGCGATCGTGATTTCCTTCCTGGGGATCGTTACCTCGCGCGGCCATGTGCAACCTGTGGGGGCGCGGTCGATGGGGTGATTCAGTTCACCTGGCGGTAGGGCGAAGGGCACCCGAGGATGGGTGCCCTTTGTTTTTCAGGGCGACGGTCAGGCCGTCATCATCTCGATGTACCTCATCACCGCCGGCGCTTTCTCGAAGCGCCGGTGAACCAGGCTTAGCCACGAGCTAGCTTGGCAATCGACGACCCGCCGGTAATTCACCTGTGGCAGGTTGATGCGCTGCACCACCGATTCCGGGACGACGGCAACGCCTTGCCCCAGTGATACCAAGGTAATCACTGCCACCAGGCTGCCGGGTTGTGGGCCAAGCCTGGGGACGAAACCACCTTGCGCGGCCACTTCCAGCGTGCCGGAAATTTGCTCGGGCAGGATGAAGGATTCGTTGGCCAGGCGCGAGGCCGGGATCTGCGGCATTTCGTTGATACGCGAGCTGGCGGGCAGGGCGAGGACGAAACCTTCCTGGTGCAAGGCGATGGCTTCCAGTTCGTCAGGCAGCTCCATCGGTGAGCGCACGTAGGCAAGGTCGAGCAAGCCGTCGCGGACCATGCCGGGCAGTTCGGCCATGGGCAGTTCACGGATATTCAGGCGCACGCCAGGGCAGGTTTCGCTGTAGCGGCTGACTTGCTGCTGGAGCATGCCCGAGTAGGCGGCTGAAGCCACGTAGCCCAGTTCGATACGCCCGCTTTCGCCACGGGCGGCCTTTTGTGCGCCCAGTTGCGCCGCATCGAACTGACGCACGGCGTGCTCCGCCTCGATCAACAATGCCTGGCCGGCGGCGGTCAGGTTGACCTCGCGCTGGCTGCGCTCGAACAGGCGTACGCCCAGTTCGCGCTCCATGTCCTGGATCTGGCGGCTGAGAGTGGGCGGGGCGATCCCCAGTTGCTCGGCGGCACGGGTGAAATGACCGTGACGGGCGACGCAGAGGAAATAGCGGAAATGGCGGATTTCCATGGGTGTTACCTACAGGGTAATGACGCAGGCCGCCGGGGCTAACAACGCTTTGGGTTGGCGGCGTTATGGTTGAGGCCAACACTACAAGGCTGGTGGCTTGGGGGTAAAGGCCGCTTGTGGAATAGCCGGGCACTGCTTTGCAGGGGGCTGCACCGCTCGCGAAGGTTAGGCAAAACCTGTGGGAGCTGGCTTGCCTGCGATGGGCTGCAAAGCAGCCCCCGGCGATGCTGCAATTTGACCGTACCGCCAAGCCAACCCGCTCTGCTTCCGGAGCCTTATCATGCCCTCTGCACGTTTCACCCTGCTCACTGCCTCCTTGGTCTGCGCTCTGATCATTCTCGACACCAACATCGTCGCGGTCAGTCTGCCCAGTATCGCCCGTGACCTGGCGGGCTCGTTCGCCGATATCGAGTGGGTGGTCAGCGCCTACCTGCTGGCTTTTGCTGCCTGCCTGCTGCCTGCCGGTAGCCTGGCCGACCGCTTCGGCAGGCGGCGCATGCTGCTGCTCGGCCTGGTGCTGTTCGGCATCGCTTCGTTGGCTTGTGGTGCAGCGCCAAGCCTGTTGTTCCTTGACATGGCCAGGGCCGCCAAGGGTGTGGGGGCAGCGTTGTTGCTGACCTCGGCACTGGCCGCCATCGGCAACCGCTTTCATGAGCCGCAGGAACGCATGCGCGCCTGGGCCTTCTGGGGTGCCTGCATGGGTGCCACCATCACCTTCGCGCCGCTGTTGGGCGGGATAATCGCCAGTACCTTGGGCTGGCGCTGGATCTTCTACATCAACCTGCCGTTGGTGGCAGTGCTCGCGGTCATGGTGCTGTACAGCGTCGATGAGTCTCGCGACAGTGCGGCGGCCCGGCTCGACCCATGGGGCAGCCTGACTTTCGCCGGCGGCCTGGGTTACCTGATCTGGGCGATGATCGATGCCAGCCAGGTGGGCTGGGGCAGTGCGCAAACGCTAGGTAGGCTGGTGATCAGCGCCTTCCTGTTCGGCGTGTTCGTCATGGTCGAGCGCAGCCAGCAGCGGCCAATGATCGACCTGCGGCTGATGCGCAGTGCGCGTTTCGTCGGTGCCTTGCTGGGCATGTTCGCCTACGCCGCTTGCGCCCAGGTGATGATGACCCTGCTGCCGTTGTACCTGCAGAACGGCCTGCAGCTGTCGGCCCTGGCCGCGGGTGCGGGCATGTTGCCATTCGCCGTGGCCATGCTGCTGATGCCGCGGGTTGGCATGCGCCTGGCCGCGCACTGCAGCGCTGCGCAGGTGTTTGCGCTTGGGCTGATGCTGGTGGGGGTAGGCAACCTGTTGTGTGCCTGGGCTGCAAACCATGGCGGCTACAGCGCGTTTGCAGTGGCCAGCCTGGTGCTAGGTGCGGGCGCCGGGCTGCTCAATGGCGATACGCAGAAGAACATCATGGCCTGTGTGCCCCGTGAGCGTACTGGCATGGCGTCGGGGCTGAGCACCACCACGCGGTTCGGCGCGATCGTGCTGGCAATAGGTGTACTGGGCGCAGTGCTGGCCGCCCGTACCGGCCAGTTGATGAAGGAGGCGATGGCAGTGGTGGCCCCAGCGCACCTGGGAGAAGTTACAGCGATGGCCACGCGAGTGGCTGCCGGTGACCTGGCCGCCGCGTTGGCCATGCTGGATCCCGCCTTGCGTGCCGAGGTTGCTCCCTTGGCTCGGCAGGCGTTCATCGGTGGTTTTGAGAGCGTGCTGCACGTCGCAGGCATTGCCGCCATGGTGTTTGCCATTGTGGTGGGTGTGTTGCTGAGCCGCCCGCCAGTGCAGCTGGAGGCGTGGGCAGAGCACGGTGCGTGAGCCCTCACGCGGCGTTACAGGATAGCGTTTTGCAATTATTTCTCCCGGGCCCTCAACTATTTCGAACGGCGAATGTCATTGATTGCGGGCCTGTTGAGTGATGCCAAAGTGCAATGAGCACCATCTGCCGTCCTGATGGCAAAAAGCCGCTATCGCACAAAACTGTGTAGATGGTGGAAAATCACGTTTTCGCCATACCAAGGCAGTACCTTGGGTAGAAGAAACCGCCCTTGAGCATCGGGCGATTCCGCCAGCGGTTGCCGCAATCTACTGTTTGGTGTGTGGCTTAAAAATGGATTTATCCCTTGTTTTACAAGGGTTTTAGTAAAAGTAGCGCTCAGTTCTATGGATACTCACGGAGGAGGGCTGGACCAAGATTCAGGTTTGTCATGGAGGATACGCTGCAAACCCCGCCATCAACCCTGCCGATCTTCCTGATCAGGTGCTGGAGATCACGGTTTACGTGGCCTTCAGGGCTTTTCGCACATTTTTCCGACCGCTGACTTCAGCCATTTTAAATGTCCGAATGGTCAGGTTTTGCACATCGAAAATATAGGTCGACGGTAATTTTTTAGAGTAGGCCGGTCAGCGCTGTTGTGCATGCCGGCGAGGTGCAGTAAACACCACCTAATTCGTTGATTTCCTCAGTGTAATCAGGGCTATAGCCCTGATTTTGGCGTGGCCGTATTGGCCGGCGCCCCGCTTTGATTTTGGGTATTTAGCGTCAAAAGCTTTTACATGGGTGTGCAGAAATGCGTCGCGGATTGCAGGTATTAACCCAATCTGTCAAAATTTCGCTGTTGCACATTTCTAAGTCTTGGATGAAAATGCTGCTTCATGGAGCGAGATATGGACGAACTGGGACCAACCACAACGTCATGGGGCAGCGGTGCGGGCGAGGATGTGGATGTTCGCGCGCTACGACGCTACAACCGGTTGCTGGGTGTTTTGCTGGATATCGGGGAGTGGGCCTGCATCGGCTTGCTGCCTTGTGTAGCGGTGGCCGCCATCTGGCTGGTGACGCAAACGAATTTTGAAAATGTCGTGTTCTATGACGGAACCGACTCGATTTGCATTTACGACGGAACGACAGGGGAAATCCGCAATGTCGAGTAAGGAAACCCAACACGGAACCCCTGATGGTGATGCGCCGCAGGCCCGGCGGGGCACCGATGAAGAAAAGCTGCTGGAGCTGGCACTGGACGAAACGCCCGGTGAGGCCGCAGCCACCGTCAGGGAAGTCAAGCGTCTGCAGCTGGAGTGCCTGGATCTCAAGCGCCGTAACAAGCGCGTCTGGGGGCAGCTGCTGGCCCTGACTTGCGTGTTCGGCGTAACCATCGCGGCGGTGGTGTTCTGGTACCCGAAGTACCGCTGGATTCCGACGATTGACAACCATGCCATCTGTGAAGTCTCCACTGAAAGCAACCCGCGCGTCACCCCTGCGACGCTGGCCGAGTACGCCAAGGATGCGGTGGTCAACTCGTACTCCTACGACTATGTGAACTACCGCTCCAACCTCAATGCCGCAGGTGCGCGCTGGTACACCGATGAGGGGCGCAAGGCCTTCCTGAAGACGCTTGACGATTCAGGCAACCTGGAGCGCGTGCTCAAGGGGCGGATGATCCTGCGGGCCATGGCCACCCAGGTGGCCCAGGTCGAAGAAAGCGGTGTGCTGGCGAGCGGGCAGAACTACTGGGTGGTACAGGTGCCGATTGCCATCGAGTTCTATGTCGGCGGTGATCAGCAAGCACGCTCGCGCCAGGATTTCCTCGCAGCCGTAACCATCGTCCAGATCCCCGCTTCGGCCACCAACACCAAAGGCATCGCCGTCGATTCTGTTCAGCTGTCGCCGTACACCTCAAGGAAGTGACCATGAAGAAGCATCTGATCGCATCGTTGCTTGCGAGCGCTATCGCCATGCCGGCATTTGCCAACGAGGCGCCAGAAGCGCCGGCCGCCCAGGGTGGCATGGGGCAGATTGGCGCGACGCAAGCTGGCGAAGCTCCGCCCCAGCCACCGATGAATGGCCTGGGCCGGCAAGTATCCAGTGTTGCTCAAGTGGTCTACCCGCGGCCGGAAGATGTCATCAGCGACACGGTACAGGACGTTCAGGATTCGCAGCTGACGTCGTCGCAGGTAGAGCTGATCAAGCAGCTATGGCTGGAGCGTGAAAAGCAGAAAGCCACGGCCTACATAAGCCCGGCCAAACCTGTGACCCGCACGCTTGCACTGAACCTGGACCCGGGCGTGTCGCCACCCATCGTTCGCCTGAGCAAGGGGCAGCAGTCGTCGATCGTGTTCTCCGACTATGCCGGGCAGCCATGGATGATTCAGAACGTGTCGATCAACCGCGAACTCTTCAGCGACGGGCGCGAGCGAGGCGGTCAGAACGGACAGAACGGCACTGCCGCACCGACCAACATCCTCACCCTGGACCCCGCCACAGCGGCGGCCTACGGCAACGTCACCGTCACCCTGCGCGGGCTGGCCACGCCCATCATCCTGATCCTGGCTGCCGGCCAGGAAGAAGTGGACATGCGCGTGGATGCGAAGGTACCCGGGCGTAATCCGGATGCTGCGGCTTCTGTGGCAATGCTGAGGATGCCGGGTATCGATGATGCGCTGACCTACTTCCTGGATGGTGTGCCGCCGAAAGAGGCCAATCGCCTGAAGGTGACCGGGCTGGAGGGCGTCGAGGCCTGGAGCTATGGCCCGAACATGTACGTGAAAGCCAAGGCTGATGCGCAATACCCGGCCTACACCAACGCTGCGCGAAGCACCACCGGTGTGGCGGTGTATCGCTACGCGGGCCTGCAGAACAGCGTCACGTTCACGACTGGCGGGCAAGCCGTAACCGTCTTCATCGAGCAAGGGAATCTGCAATGAGTGATCACAACATGCCGCCGAACGACTCGGGCTTCGATGAAGAGGACGAGCACCTGGTAGCCGACCGCGACGGGCCGGCTGGCTCGCACGTGAAGAAGGCGCGCAAGTCCGATGAGATGCAGCGCAATCTGCACGCCGTGTTCGGTTCCGGTGTGGGCAAGGTGTCGCTGATCGCGGCCGGCCTGGTGGTGCTTGCGCTGGGGGCGCTGGCCTACAACGGCATGACCAGCAAGGACGAACCTGTCGGCAAGGCCTCTACGGTGGATGTCCCGCGTGCACCGCAGCCCGAGGTGTCGGTCGACCCTATTTCCGCTGCCGAGGCGGAGCGTCGCAACCAGCGAAGCTCGCTGGAGGCCGAGCAGGCTGCCGAGCGCGGCATGTCGTACCAGCCTGGCTTCGACCCCAATATCGTTCAGTCCACCGGCAGGGATGCTGCCCGTGGCCAGAATGCCCAGTTCAATGTGCCCGGGCAGCCGTACAACGATGCCAGCATGCAGCCGCCGCCGATCTATGTCGGGGCGGGGCAGCCGCCCCGCGAGGCCGCCCAGAACCAGCGCGCCGGCGCGAGCAACGCACAGTCTGATGAACAGGAACGCCTGCGCCTGGAAGAGCAGCTGAAAAAGGCCGAGCAGCAGCGCGACCTGTACGTCAACGAGCTCAAGGCCGAGACGCTCAAGTCGATCAAGCAACTGATGGGTGAGTCTGAAAGCGCAAAAGGCTTCGCCGAAAAAAGCAGCTTCAGCACGGTCAGCTATTACCCGACCGAGCGTGCTGGCAGCAGCGAACGTGATGGCGTGTTGCGTGCCGGCAACGACAAGAACAAGAAGGACCCCAACGACATCGAGGCCGTGGGTGACACCGACCGGGAGTTGCTCATCAAGACCGGTACCATCATGTACGCCACGCTGGATGCGGAGGTCAACACCGACGACGGCGGCGACGTGCTGGCAACCATTCGTGGCGGCAAATGGAACGGCTCCAAGCTGATCGGCAAGATCGAACAGGCGCCGGACAACATCCGTGTGAAATTCACCATTCTGGCGCCACCGGTGAACGATTCCCGCCCGACCATGCGCATCAGCGCCGTGGCGCTGCGAGAGGATGATGCCAAGCAGGGTATTGCCGAGACCAAGGACCACCACACCATGGAGCGCTACTTCGCCCTGGGGGCTGCCTCGCTGCTGTCTGGCTACGGTCGGGCTTACCAGCAGACGGCAGGTACCACGATCATCAGCCCCAGCGGTGTAGTGGCCCAGACCACGACCGAGCCTTCGACCAAGCAGGTCATCGGTTCGTCGGTGGGCGAGATGGGTACCGCGATCGCGTCGGAAGTACGCCGTGGGTTCAACCGTCCGGCTACCTACGCAACACCTGCGAACAAAGGCTTTGGCCTGTTCTTCCTGCAAGACGTTCACGATCAATCTCGATAAGGAGTTCGACATGAAGAACTGGTCATTCGGAAAACTCATAGGCGTTTTTGCCGGTAGCTTCGTGGCGCTGATCGTGGTCGCCGTGGTCGTGATCAAGGCCTCCTCGTCGCCGGTCGCCAAGGCCAAGCGCACAGCGCAAATCCAGGCTCAGTCGGCACAACAGCCACGCATGGATGTGCTGAGCATCGAGCTGGCCAAGTCCAGGGAGCAGGCGCAAGCGGCCCTGCAAGCCCAGGAGAACAGTGAAAAGCAACTGAAGATCGTGCGTGAGGAATCGCAGCGCAATACCCAGCTGCTGCTGAGCCAGATCAAGAACCTGGATAACAGCATGTCCCAGCTGGCCCAGCGCATGAACAGCTACGAGCAGAACCGTCAGCGTGTGGAAATCGTCAAGCCGCCGCGCAGGGCGCCAGCACCTGCCGCGTCGCAGGGGTACGCCAGAAGCGCTCACCCGATTCCGCAATCGAGTGGCTACAAAGTGCAGGCCGTGGTCGGGCACCGGGCCTGGGTGAAGAATGGTGAGAGTGAAGACAGCGTAAAGGCCGGCGACACGTTGCCACCGGTGCAGCGCGAATTGAAGGTGCTTTCAGTTGATCGCGACAGCGGTATTGTAGTGACTTCACCCGCTCTTTAAACAAGGACGTTGCCATGGCGGCCGGATTTGCCGATCTAGTAGATGTATTGGTCAATATCGGGAAAGTAATCCCGACGGCGATCATGATGTGCCAGGGTATTGCCGCACTTATCGGTCTTTACCTGACAGGTGCTGCGTTGATTGAAATCTGGGGTGTTACCCATGACAACGCATTGAAGTATGTAGCCGGGCGACAGCGTTTTTCTGTCGGCTCCGCCTGTGTGCAACTGGTGATCGGCTCTATTTTGCTGGCCATTGGCACACTGGAGTGGATGGGGATCATGTCGCGAACGTTGACCGGGGATTATGCCAACTCGCGCATGTTGTCCTATTCCTCTACCGGCACCACGTTGCAGCAACAGGCACAACTGGCCACGCTCGCCCTGCTGGGCATCATGCAGGTGGTCGGTCTGATTGCCATGGTGAAAGGTTGGTTGACGGTAAACGGTTATTACAACAATCAAACTCAGGCCGGCCTGGGGACCGCCAGTGGATGGATCATCGGCGGTGTGCTGGCGTGGAACTTCAAATGGTTCAGCGATGTACTCAACAACACAATCGGATTCAATCTGGTTGGACTTTTCACGCCGTGGTCGTAACGGCTTTTCGAAATATGAAACCCAAGGAGCGTCACTCATGAAAGCACTCAAAACCCTGAAAGCTGCTTACGATTCGGCCAAAGTTCGTGCGACCACTGCAGTTATCGGTGCCCTGGCAGCACCGTCGGCATTTGCCATTACCAAGACTGACCTGACCCAGGACACCTCGGGCGGCAAGACCGCTGACGACGTGATGACCAACATCGACAATACCGCTCAGGGCGGCGCCACGCTGCTGATCTCGCTGGTGTCGATTGGTGGTTTCGTGGTCGTTGCCATTTCGCTGTACACCCTGTGGAAAGCGTCGAAGGATGAGCGTGAAAAGCCGATGTCGGCCATTGTCGGCCTGTTCATCGGTGGCCTGATGGCGGGTGTCGGCACCGTGATGTGGATCATGCGCAACACCATGGTCAACTAAGGCTGCGCGCCGCTGACCCTAAAGCGGGGCGCCAGGCCCCGCAATTTCCAGACAGTTTCGGGGATATCGGACGTGAGCGAAACAAACTCTGCGCAGGGCAGGGCAGTGACTGTGCCCACGCTGGCGAGTGGTTATGTCAGCCGTACTGCCAACCAACCGGTATTCGGCGTGCGCCGGCCACTGTGGCGCTCTGACGATGATCAACGAAAACTGTTCAGTGAAGCGCACAACACACTGCGCACTTCGGTGTGGCAACGCGACAATTACACCTGTCGCTTCTGTGGTTTCAAGTCTGCCAAGTTTCAGGAACTCCATGCACTGGATGGCAATGCCGACAATTGCACCAAGGACAACCTGATCACCGCGTGCAACTTGTGCCGCCAGGTTCATCACCTGGGTGCCTGCGCCATGAATGGCACCGGTTTTTTCGTGGCAGTTCAGGAATTGACACAAACCGAGATCAACAACATTGCCCGGTGCATCTATGTCAATGAGTTGCTCGGCGACAGGGCGGTCAACGAGAAACTGACCAGCCTGTTGGCAGCGTTCCAGTTTCGCGGTGGCGACACGCTCAAGGACGTATTCGGCGGAGAAGTGATCACGGTATTGAGTGTGGCAGAAACCCTCGCAAGCAAAACACTTGTCAGCGATGAAGAATATGAAAGACGTGCTGAATGGTTGGCCCCGCTGCGGCTGTTTCCAACCAAGGGCGCGTTCAAGGATGGGCAGCTTGAATATTACGCGGCCAATAACCGCGCCTTGTTCCTGCCCGGCAACTGGTCGGCATTGACCGGCCAGCTACTGAAGCAATTCGCTTGATGCAACCTGAAGCAGAGCTGATCAGCCTCGCCATTGAGAACCTTACACAGGAAGAACAAGGAAATGTTTAACAAACTCGAGGCGGTGATCCTGACGGTTCTGAGCCAGCTCAAGGCAGACGTGCAGGACTATTGCGACCTTGAAACGGTCGACGGTGGGCAGTCCATCGTCGCCAACGACGGTTCACTGGCGTCCATCGTACGTTTCAACGGCACCAAGAGCGTACTGGGGCGCGAACAGTTCGAGCGCCTGGTGAGCCTGCTGGAAGCGTCGCTTTCGGTGTACTTCAAGGTGCGCGGCCATCACCTGCAGATTGTCTTCAGCCGCGACCTGGATGCGACTGCGCCGCTGGAGCAGAACGCCTCGCAGCAGGCAGCAACTGCCGAGCGGTTGAACCTCAACGTGCGGCACCTGATCAACGAGGGCGTGAGCAAGTACGCCCAGTATGTGTATGACGAAGAATGCTACCTGGTGTTCTGGTCGCGGCCCGCGCTGCTTGACCAGACCGAACGGTCGATGGCGCGCGAGGCGCTGAACGAGTTCAGGAAGGCATCGGAATGGCCGGCCACCGCCGAAGCGCAGAACCTGTTGCGGCCCATTTCCTACCTCAAGGACCGCCACCTTTCCTTTGTCACCAAGATTTCCGAAGACCTGACGTCCCCCGAGTTCGGTTGCTCGGCGGATGTGCTCGACGTCAGTGAAGCAATCCGCGCCATCCGCGCGAAGGTGAACCCCGACATCACGCCGCGTACCTGGAAGCCCTACATTCCGGGCAGCGCCATTCCGATGCGCTGGAAGACCAGCAAGCGCAGTGGGGACATGTCAGAGTTCATGTACCCCACGCTGCCCAGCCAGATCATGGTCACGTCGGCTGAAATCGGCAGTGGCGAGCGCACCAGTCTGCTGCCCGACCCTACCAGCGTGCGGGTTGGCTCGCGCGTGTATGCGCCGTTGCTGATGTCGATTCCACCGGCAGAGCCGCAATACTTCAACACCCTGTTCAACAGCCTCAACCGCGCGGAAACCCAGGAAAACGGTGTGTCACGCGCCTTGCCGTATTCGGTGTCGATCATGCTGTCGTCCGATGGCATGAGCGTGCTGGCCTGGAAAAGCCTGTTTGCCCAGTTGCTTTCGGTAACCTCCGAGCAGAACCGCAACATCAACCTGGCCACCAAGGAGCTGCGCGAGCGGGTGCGTGACGGTGAGTGCATGGTCAAGCTGCAGGTTGCCGCCATGACCTGGGCCAGCCCGGACGAGAAAGGCGTGAAGGAGCTTGCGCTGCGCAAGTCGAAGCTCTGGCGCACGCTGGAGTCGTGGGGCCAACCGGTGTTCATCGAGCGTACCGGCAACCCGATGCAGGCGTTCCAGTCCAACTGCCTGGCCTTGACCACCAAGCATCTTGGCGACCCTGCCGCAGCGCCGCTTGGCGATGCCGTGGCCATGCTGCCGCTGACCCGGCCAGCCTCGCCGTTCCAGGAGGGTTCGACCATCTACCGCAGCCTGGACGGCAAGATCCTCAAGTACCAGCGTTTCTCGTCTCAGCAGACCACCTGGATCACGCTGATCGCAGGCAAGCCGGGTTCGGGCAAGTCGGTGCTGATGAACAACAACCACTTCGAATCCTGCCTGATGCCGGGCCTGACCGGCCTGCCTTACATCGGCATCACCGACATCGGGATTTCCTCGTCCGGTTTCTGTGACCTGGTGCGCGACAACCTGCCCCCCCGGCTTCATCACCTGGTGGTGTACAAACGTTTGCAGAATGCCAGGAAAGACTGCATCAACCCGCTGGATACGCCGTTGGGCCAACGTTATCCACTGCCGAAAGACCGTGAGTTCAACAAGAACTTCCTGACCATTCTAGTGACGCCGCCCGAGCGCGAAAAACCCTATGAAGGGATGAGCAACTTCGTCGGCCGGATGGTTGACCTGGCCTACCGGCGCAAGGACGACAAGATCGAGCGGGCCAGCCCGGAAACCTACAAGCCGGGGCACAACGATGTCGTGGATACTGCCGTGGCGCAGCTTGGCTTCCGGATTCTTCCGGCGACCACCTACTGGGAGCTGGTCGACGCGATGTTCGATGCCGGCATGGTGTACGAGGCAGAGGTGACCCAGCGCTACGCGGTGCCAACCCTCAATGACCTGGTGGCGGTGGCGTCGACCGAGGAGGTGCGGGCCGAATACGAGGGGTCCGGCGAGGTCGGGCGTAGCCTGGTCGACGCCTTCATCCTGGGTATCCGCGAGGCGGTGGGTGACTTCCCGGTGTTCTCCGATCACACCCGCTTTGACGTGGGCAGTGCCCGCATCGTGGCCCTCGACCTGCAGGACGTGGCGCTGCAAGGCTCTGCATCGGCGAAAAAGCAGACGGCCTTGATGTACATGATCGCCCGCCAGTGCTTCATGAAGAAGGTGGCCTTCTCGAAGGAGGACTTCCCGTTCTTCACCGAGAAGTACCTGCCATTCTACGAGCGCCTGGTGGCGGACCTGGTGGATGAATACAAGGTCATGTGCATGGACGAATTCCACAAGACCGGTGGCCACGTGGGCTTGCAGGAGCAGATGCAGACCGATGGCCGTGAGGCCCGTAAGTGGAACATGGAGATCATCCTGGCTTCGCAGTTGATGGAAGACTTCGGCCAGCTGACCAAGATCGCCACGGCCACCTTCATCCTCGACTCGGGTACCAAGGAGACCCGCGACTGGCTGCGCAAGAACATCGGCCTGTCCGACACCGAGGAGCATGCGCTGGTCAACTTCGTGCACGGGGCCAACAAGCATGGCTGTACCTTCCTGGCGCGCTTCGAAACCAAGAACGCCACCTACAGCCAGCTGTTCACCATGTCTGCAGGGCCGATGCGCCTGTGGGCACTGACCACCACCGCCGAGGACCGGAAACTGCGCACCATGCTCTACGAGCACATGCCGCGCCCGGACGCACTCGCATTGCTGGCCCGCCGCTTCCCGTCGGGTGGCTGCAAGGACATGGTGGAGCGGCTCAAGCGCGAGACGTTCAAGGATGTCGAGTTCGTCGATGACGACATGGAGCAGTCCGTGATTGCGCGCATCGCCAAGGATCTGGTCGCTGACTACATCAGCGCCAGTGCATACGAAGACGTAGTGTGAGGGAGTGACAGATGGCTCAGTACAAGGGCGCATCCCGTCAGCATGAAGTCAGCACCAGCCGGCGGCGCAAAGACACGCGCCTGGCCGGGCAGCGCTTCAGCGATTTTTTCCAGTCTGCTGATGGCGCAGTGTTTGGCACCTTCGCGCTGCCGATCCTGGCGCTGGTTTCGATCAAGGTGCCCTTCTCGGGTGAGCTGCTGTTGCTGCTGGCCTGGGTGTTCAAGCGAAAGTTCGTCGATGTCGAAAACCGTGCCTTCGATTTCCCTTACCGGGTACCCAAGCTGGCGGATGTCAATGACGGCTCGTACAAGGGCAAAAAGAAAGGCGAGGGGGTTACCCTTTTCGGCAATGACCTGGAGACCCGGGAGCAGATCTACGCCGGCGACAGCGACCTGAGGACGCACCAGCTGGTGTTGGGCACCACGGGCTCCGGTAAGCCGCAGCCCAAGCATGCCAAGGTGCTGACGCCGGGCGGTTGGGTGGAAATGGGCCGCATCCGGGTCGGAGACAGCGTGTGCACGCCCGATGGCAAGCAGGCTGCGGTGCTGCGGGTGATCGAGCAGGGCGTTCAGCCGATCTGGACGATTGCCACCCGCGACGGCCGCAGGGCCCAGGCCACCGGTGACCACCTGTGGCGAGTGCTTACACGCGGCGAGGATGGTAGCGAAGCAGCGCACACCGTGACGACCGATGCCATCCGTGAGCTGATGGGGCGTGGCGTGGTGGTGATGCTGCCCAAGGTGCGCAAGAAGCGTGGGTCTGCCAAGTTCAATGGCTGGGCCGAGGTGTGGAAGGTAGACGCTGCCGGGCAGGCGCCCTGCCAGTGCATCGAGATCGATCACCCACACCACCTGTATATCACCGACGACAGCCTGGTCACCCATAACACCGAGCTGTTGCTCGGCATCGTGTTCAACGCCCTGGTGCAGAACACGGGTTTCATCTACGTCGACGGCAAGGGTGACCCCAAGCTGCAGAAGGAAATCTTCCGCCTGTCGCGCTACCTCGGCCGCGAAGATGACCTGTTGATCATCAACTTCATCACCTCTGGCCGCGACTTCGTCGAGAAGCAGGTCGACAAGGTGACCAACAACATGAACATGATGGGGAATACCTCGTCGGGCATGTTGATCGAGCTGATCGTGTCGCTGATGGATGACTCCGGTGGCGGCGGCGACATGTGGAAGGGGCGGGCGATCATGTTCGTGGCAGCCCTGACGCGGCCGCTGACCTATCTGCGGGACAAGGGTCACATCAACCTGTCCCCCGAGAAGTACCTGGAGTACTTCGAGCTGAACGTGATCGAAGAACTGGTGTGGGAGCACGGCGGCAAGTACGGCGAGATGTTCGATGTGATCGTGGCCCCGCTGCGCTCCTACCTGCTGACGCTGCCGGGTTACCAGAAGGCGAAGTTCAAGAAGCAGGAAACCAAGACCCTGGAGCAGCACGGCTACATCGTCATGCAGCTCGGGCGGATCTTCAACGACCTGACCTTCAACTACGGCCATATCTTCAAGACACGCGTCGGTGACGTGGACTTCTACGATGTGGTGATCAACCGCCGCTTGCTGGTGGTGCTGCTGCCGGCGCTGGAGCGTGCACCTGACAGCATGCGCATGCTTGGCAAGATGATTGTAGGCAGCATCAAGCAGATGATGGCCGGCTGCCTGGGCAACCGGGTCGAAGGGGTGGTACGCGAAATCATCGACAGCCGGCCAACGGGCTCCAAGTTCCCGTTCTATACCATCCTCGACGAATATGGCTATTACGCCGTGGTCGGCTTCGCCGTGGCCCCGGCCCAGGCGCGTAGCCTGGGCTTCAGTGTCACCTTCGCGGCGCAGGACTTTTCCTCGCTGAAGAAATCCAGCGCCGAAGAAGCGGATGCCACCTGGGAAAACACCAACATCCGCGCCGTCGGCCGCCTGACCTCGGGCACCGAATCGGAAACCTGGCGGCGCGTGCAGGGCGCGGCGGCCGAGTCTTCGCAGGCCATGCTGGGTAATTTCGAACGCACTGCGGGGAACGAAAAGCTGCGCCAGTCGGACAACATCGGCATCGAGCAGCGCAGCCGGTTGAACTACGACGACGTTGCCATGCAGGAAAACGGCGAGTTCACCTTCCTGGTCGGCAAGAAATCGCAGAATGGCAAAACCGGCGGTGTGGCCCTTATCCGCGGCATGGGCTTCTACACAGCCGGCCCGGCACCGAAAGAAATGCGCATCAACGATTTCATCCCGGTCGAGCCGCCCGAGCCGTCAGACCTTCCGCAGAACAGGCAATCGCGCCAGGCATTTGTCGACAGCCTGAAAGATGGCTCGTTCGCCAGGCGGGTGCGGGCGGTGGTCAAGGGCGACCCTACCTTTGCCCGTATGCACAGTGCGTTCGAACACAACTACGCAGACCCCGACCGGCCACTGCTGGGTAGGCTGGATACTTCGTTCGCCGTGCTCGGGGGGTATTTGACCGGTGCGTTGAAAAAGCCGGCTCCGGCTGCGCCATCTCCGCAGCAGGTGCTGGAGACACCCGTTACGCCACCCGCTGCGCCCGTAGCGGCAGCCCAGGAGGATCCACTGAGCCCGGGGGCGATCGAGGCGAGCATTCTGGCGGTGGCGGACCTGATCGTCGGGAACACGGTGGCGCCAGAAGTGCCCGCTGTTGCGGCTGCGGACGAGCAGACGCTGGACGATGAATGGGCCCGTGAACTGGCAATCGTCATGCCCAAGCAAATGCTCGACATGCAAGTGATGGCTGCCGGTGAAGGGTTTGCATCGCTGTCGGACAAGTGGGCCGCCGAAGAACGCATCCGCGAAGCCTGCGATGCCATCGCTCGCGAAACGGCCTATTCCGTAGCGCCCGCGCCTGAGGCGCAGGATGTGGCGGGTATGCGTGAACGGTTGAATGAACTGCAGGCGCAATGCCGCGCGCTGATGAAGAACAAACCGCATGAGTAGGCATCGAGCCCCCCGTCCACTGGTCGGAAGCAGATTCTAATTGGTGTCATAAATTGACGACGATAGATATCTAACAGATAATCAGAAACTAGAATTTTTGCATGCCAGGGTGACGTGATGGGGTTGTTCGATTCAGGGAAGAAGGCAGCGAAGTTCGCGTTCATCACCATGCCCATGGCGGCCTTGGGCGTGAACCAGCTGCGCATGGGCAACCAGCACATCAAGTCGCTGTGGCGTTCCAATTTCAGCCCCACTTGCCCCGAGTGCGAGCGCGGGGTCCTGCTCAAGACCGAAGGCGATCATCAGGAGCTTGAGCAGAGCCCGAAAGGCAAGCTGCGTGTGCTGCACAGCTGGGGCTGCAACAACTGTGACTTCGCCTTGTTCGAAGAGGACAATGTCAAAAAGGTCCGCGAGCATGCTGCGCGCTACCGCAATGAGCGCGTCAAGGCACAGCTGACGACCATCGAGCGCGACGAACTCGACCGTATCGCCCGCAACCACCGGCTGCATTCCAGGGCGTTTTTCATCGCCAGCCTTTTCGCCGTTGCCGGGTTCGTCTACATGCTGGCGACCGGCGCCGGCATCATGATCGCCCTGAACTGGTTGTCGATCGGCTTTGCGCTGTGGGTATTCGGCATGAAGAAGTCCTATCGCAGCTGGCAGGTCTCGACCGGGCAGCTGTTTGTCGAAGGCGCGTTCTGGTTCTGGTTCCAGCATCAGAAGTGGATTATCTGAACATGGCACGCAACGGGCTCCAATGGGTAGTCGCCGTGCTGGCGCTGTGGTCTGCGCAAGTGCTGGCCGACGACTTCTATGCCGTGCGGCCTGCGGATATCGACTGCGTCGTGCAGGCCGCACAGCGCCAGGGTGTGCCGGCCAACGTGCTGCTGGCCATTTCCAGCAAGGAGAGCGGGAAGAACGGGCAAAGCGTGTCGAACAGCAACGGCACCTTCGACCTTGGCCACTTCCAGATCAATACCACCCACTGGGGGCCGAAAGGCGTATTTGCCTCGTACCCGGCCATTACCAAATCCGATGTCGCCTGGCGCGGTTGCTACAACGCAGAGCTGGCGGCCTGGCTGCTGCGCCAGAAGCTTGCCGAGAACAATGGTCAGGACTTCTGGACCCGTGCGGCCAACTACCACTCCCGCACCCGCAAATTCAACGACATCTACAAGAAAGACCTGATCCCGCTCGCGGTGAAATGGGGCAAATACCTTGAACGGCAGCGCCATGACCGGCTGGTGGTCAGCTACCAGTAACCAGGCCGCCGCAGGTTGCCCCTGCGCAGGGTCGATCAGAATGACAAACTTCAGGAGTTTTTAAATGAAAGGAATGCTCATGGGTGCACGCTGCTGCAAGGCCGGAGGCGTGCTGCTGGCATTGGTTGCGCTGGGGGGCTGTGCCAGTTCTGCCAAACCGACCACCGACGACACCGAGGCGTTTGCCAGCCGGATCATCGCCGACAAGGTATCGGTAGCGGTCAACTCTCAGCACAACTACGTGTCGCGCCTGAACGCTGACCGTGTGCAAGCCGCCTCTCGCCAGGCTGCGGTCGACACCGACCAGGTGGATATCGATTTCATCGGCAAGCCCCAGGAGCTGCTGCAGACCTTCGCCAGCCGCTACGGCTATGCCTACGTCGAGAGCGGCAAGCGTGTGGACCTCAAGCCCATCAACGTGTGGGTCCGCAAGGCTACCCCGATCAACGTGCTCAAGGATGTGGGCGCGCAGATCGACACCGGTGCCGATGTGGTGCTCGACAAGAGCACCAATACCCTGCGCCTGATCTACAAGCCGGTACCGTTGGCGCTGGGGAGGGGCTGAACATGGCGATGGACATGCCCCCGATGACCCTTGAGGACGCCGAGCGCCTCTATGACAAGCCTGCCTACGTTCAGCAGCAGGGCGACACCGGCGATGCCAAGTCCGCTGTCGAGGCCATGCGCGATGAGAAGAACCAGGCATCGGCAGCCCGTGGCGAAGCCATTCTCGATGCCGCGCTGCAGGTCGGTGTAAAGGCTGGCCTGGCCTGGCAGCTCACCAACATCAACAAGGCGCTGAAGGTGCGCGAGCGCGAGTTCGATACGGTCTATGACTTCAGCAGCCTGATGATCCAGGACCGCGTGGTGCCGCCGGTGATCACCGAGGCGCGCCACCTGTACAACCAGGACGGCGATTACACGCTGCGCCTGTCGGGGGCGGCCTACAAGATCGAATCGCAGGCGCGCTTTTCGTCCGTTCCGCCAAGCTGGCGCGAGTACCTGACCTTCCCGCTGCCCAGCTTCGACCGCACCTCGCTGGTTTCTGCGCTGGTGCCGCGTTCCGACGAGGAAGAGCGGGTATGGAAACTGGCTGTACGTGAAGGCTGGAAGCAAGGCGTCGAGCAGGCAAACCTGATGCTGACCTACGGCTTCGACCGGATGAACCGCGATATCGATGGCATGCGCCGTTTCAGTGAGTTTGCCCGCCACGGCCAGGTCACCCTGCCGATCATCTCCGGAGCGGCCATCCCTGTTACCAAGGAAGGGCGGTCGATGGCGGTGGACGAAACCCTGTTGCGCATCACGGCGCTGCCAGAATTCAACGACAACATGAATGTCTGGCGCAGCTCGATTGCCACCTCCACCACCGCCGATCCGGTGCGACGTGCTGCGCCAGCCCGTGCCGCAAACCCGGCACCGTCGCCGGCCGCCGCCCGTCAGCCTGCAGCGGCCGAGGCATTCGCGGCCCCCGGTGGCAGCCGCTTGCGCACGCAGCCCGCTGCCGGTGAAGGCGGGCCGCAATGAAGCAGGACTTCCACGATGACGTGATGATGCTGGAGCCGGGCGCACTGATCGAGCGCCTGGAGCGGCTGACCAGCTACGAAGACCCGTTTCGCTTCGACCGCGCCGACCAGTTCAAGGCGATGATGCTGGAAACCCTTACCCATGGCGTCAGCGATATCTTCATCCAGCCCGCATTGCCGGTGGTGGTGAAGAAGTACGGGCGGTTGTATGCGGTCACCCGCCGTACGCTCGATGTCGGGGAAGTCAACGAACTGTTGAAGATGGCGGCCAACCGGGACACCGCCACTACCGATATCGTGTCCGGGACGGCGGTCAACGAGCGGTACGAGTTGTTCGACCCGCAGCGCAAGGATGCGCGAGGCGCCCGCCTGCGTTATGCCTACCGGGTAAACGCCTCGCCTATTGCCTGCCATGGCGATACGTCCTGCCAGATTGTCATCCGGGCCATTCCCGATGACCCGCCCCGAATCCAGGACGTCGGTTTGAGCGAGGACATCGTCAGAATGGCCACGCCGCGTGATGGCATCGTCTATGTGGCCGGGGCCACGGGCCATGGCAAGACCACCACGTTTGCCGCCATCAACCGTTTCATTCTGGAAAACGACACGCCGATCAAGGGCAACCTGATCAGCCATGAAGAGCCGATCGAGTTCACCTACGACAAGATCCAGAGCAAGCATTCGATCTTCGTGCAGTCGCAAATTCCCACGCACTTCAAGGATTTCTACCGGGCCAACCGCGAGGCCATGCGGCGTGCCCCCGGCCTGTGTGTAATTGGCGAATTGCGAGACCAGGAAACCATTCGTGCGGCGGTCGAGCTGTCGCTGACTGGCCACCCGGTGTTCGGCACGGTCCACGCCAAGGACGTGGCGGCGATCATGCGCCGGATGATCTCCCGCTTCCCCGAACAGGAACGGGCGACGGCCATCTACGACCTGGTCGACACCAGCCGTTTCATGATGGCGCAAAAGCTGGTGCCAACGGTCGATGGCAAGCGCACGGCGGCGCGCTCTTGGCTGAAATTCACCGAGCAGGTGCGTGACACCTTGATGGACCTGACCGACATGGGGCGGGTTACCCAGCGTGTCGCCGAGTTCGTGCGCGATGAAGGGCATACGTTTGCTGCCGAGGCGGACCGCCTGCTGGCAGCGGGCGTGATCAACGAAGCGGCTGCCCGCGACTTGCGCCACGGCTGAGCCGGGGCTCTCGTAAAGGCTACCCAACAGAATTCAGGGGAAGAACATGGCAACAGGACGGTATCACTGGAGCAGAAGTGCTCCACCCGCACGTTTCTTCGTGATCAACGCAAGCGCTGCCTTGCCTTGGTTGCTGTTGTTGCTGGTGCCGGCGCTGTGGAAGTTTCTGCTGCCGCTGGCGTTGTGCATGACGCTCGGGCTGGTCTACATCGAAGTGGTCAAGAAAATGACCGTACGCGCTGTTTTTCGTCAGGCTGCGGTGTTCATGGTGGGGCGTGTGCGTACCACCCACAACATCCTCAAAGAGCTGGTCAGGTAGGGGCACGGCAGGCATGACCGGCGAAAATCTTTGTGGCGGCAGAAGGGGCGTAGAATGAAGCAGCAAGGCGGTGGGCAAAAAAGTTTCACGTGGGATGATCCCGCGATATTGATAGGGATCATCGTGGTGCTTTACCTGGGGGGGTGGGGTGCCTGGTACTTCGCCCACGAAAAGATTTCCGCCGCCTACACCTACATCCGCTACGTTGAACTCTGGTTGCCGAGCGTGCTTGGCGACTTTGCGGACATACCGGGTATTTCGTCGATCAACGAATGGGTCGGGCGCATGTGTGCGCCCGACGGCATTGTGGGCGCCTGCCAGCGTGACTTTTCAAACGTGGCGTGGGGCGAAATTACCTCGTCCTCCCTGTTCATGAACGGGTTCTTGCTGGTACTCATGGTAGTGCTTTCGGTGCGCATGTTCCTGCGCATAAACAAGACCCACCCCAAGCTCAGGTTCACCCGGACACACAACATCAAGAGCTATGTGCAAGAGAACAAGGCGCAGTACCCGCACCTGCGGATGTTCGCCGAGCTCGACCTGATCGCCCAGCCACTGGACCACCCTGTATTCGGCATGTCGCAGACCTCCCGCCAGTTTGCCTACGAGCATCTGCTGATCAGTGGCTGGCAAGCGCAGTCGGACCGAAGCTGGGCGCCGACGCTCGACCGTGAGAAGGCCACCGAAGTGATGCGGCGTCAGTTGGGCCAACACTGGACCCGGGTTGGCAGCTTGTCTGCGGCGGAAACCCTGCTGGTGGCAATTGCCTTGCCACGGGTGGTTGCCACAGACACGTCGCTCGATGACGAAGCCTTCAAGGCGGCGATGGCCGACAGCGACTACATGGTTGCGTGGTGTTGGGACCAGTTCAAGGCGCCTTCGGCGAAGGGGGGTAAAGGCGCTGGTGCCGCCGACCCTTATGCCTGGCTGAAGCCTGAGGTGCCACTGGAGGTGCCGCGGGCAATCATCCAGAAATACATAAAGCACCCTAACGCCAGTGCGATCCTGCATGCCCATGCGTTCGTCAGGACCATTATCTTCGCCATGTTCTTCCAGGCGCGGCGCCTGGGCGTGTTGCCTCCCGCCGAGATGCGCTGGCTGCGCTTTTTCGACAGGGACATGTGGTATGCCCTGCAGACGATCGGGCGCCAGGCCGGGTTCCCGGAGGCGCCGGGCATCCTGTCGCACTTCCTTTATGAGTGCAAGGCAGGTGCATCGCTGGCGGAGCCCCAGCTGGACAAGGCAGTCAATGGCCTTGAACAGGCCATGTCGGCGTACAAGTATACCGACGCCGACAAGAAGCGTTACGAGGCCGTCCAGGAAGAGAAGGAAGCCGCGGCACGGAAGGCGATGCACGATGAGAAAATGACATGAAGTGGCACTGCTGAGCCGGCAGTTCGCTGTCAGAGGGTCATCATTCAATATGACCCTTTTTTGTTTTTTAGTGCCTTTTTCTGCTTTTTTGTTAGAATGCGGTCGTATTGGATTATTAATAAGGACGTTGAGCCATGAAGGGTGTGTTTGCAAGACCTGTTGCCGTGCTTGCGGTGCTTGCGGCGGGGGTTTCAGTCGCCCATGCCGCCCCGGCTCAAACGGCGGACCTCTCTGCTTTCATCACCGCTCAAGCCGTTGCGCCGGCCACTCAGGCACAGCAGGAACTCGATGACCTGACCGCGCAACGGGTATCGCGCTATGGCCGCATCGTCAACGCCCGCCCGGTGGGCTTGGGCGGGTTGACTGCCTGGACGGTGGAAAAAAACGGCCATCAGGTGGTGTTGTTCAGCACCCCGGATTCTGCGGTGCTGTTCACCGGTGTGGCCTGGAATGCCGAATCGGGCGCCAACATCTCCGACGCCTTCCTGCCGGGCGCTGCGCAGGTCGCCAACCCTGCGCCTGCTCCTGCTCCTGCTCCTGCTCCTGCTCCTGCAGCCGTTGCTGTTGCACCTGCCGCGCCGATGATGTCGCCGGTTGTCGCACCGAACGTGCGTGAGGCCGCAGCGATGGATGGCAGTTTCAAAGGGGCTGTACCGGAGTCGATGAAGACGGTCGACTCCCTTGCCGGGGTGAAGGAAGGCAAGGGCGGTATTGGCGATACCGTCTACATCATCATCGACCCCCGCTGCCCATACTGCCGGGAGGCGTACAACCTGACACGGGCGTATGCGGCAAAGGGCCACTCGATCAAGTGGATCCCCTCAGCAGCGCTGGGCAACCCGGAAGATGGCGTGCCGCTTGCGGCCACTATCCTGCAGGCCAAGGACCAGAAAACGCTGGCGCGAGTGCTGGGCAAGCACGAGCAGATCCGCTCTGAGCCATCGCCGGAAACGGTCGAACAGTTGAGCACCAACCTGGCGTTCCTGTTTGCCGCGTTCGAAAACAACGGCAAGGAACAGGCGGGTGTCCCGGCTGCGTTCTTCATCGACCACCGCACAGGGAAGCCAAGGATGATGACGGGCCTTTCACAGGCCGTCGTACTTGAAGACATCTTTGGGAAACTTTAAGGAGCAACGTACATGAAATCCAAAGCGCCGAACTTCGAGTTCGATCCCGGCATCCGCATCTTCGGCTCGGGCGAGCACTTGCTGGTGGTGTTCGACAGCCAGAGCCCCCATGACGTGCTGCGGGCGCCCCGGACCGTGCGTATTCCCAAGGGGTTTCAGCAGTTGTCCCTGTTGGTTGCCGGTTTTGATACGGCTGAAGACGATGGTCATCAGCGCTTGCTGAAGGGCAGCGTCAGCCTGGCAATCGAGGATGCCACTGGCGCGCTGTCCAACCACGAGCTGGCCGCCCTGCAGCTGGTATTCCATGCCGAGGCAGATCGCAAGGGCGCGCTGACCCACATTGATCCGGCCCTGGTTGCCTACACCGTTCGCCAGGCCCTTGCGCAATGCTTGAACGAGGCCCTGAACGACTACTTCCAGCGCGATGAAGCTCAAAGGGTGGGTGGGCAGCTGCAGCCGGCGGCATTTAATGCTTCGCTTCCCGTGGCTGCGCCGCAACCGTCACGCAAGGCCCTGCGCGAACAGGCCGCCGATGATGCAGCTCGCCAGGCCCGATCGCGCCGGCGCAAGACTGCATTGGCCTGGGTTGTTCCGCCATTGGTAGTGGTTGCGGTAATGGCCACCATGTCTCATCTTGCTTCCTCCCCGTCGCCGATTGAAAATGCTGTCGCGCAGCAGATGGCGAATGACCCTGAGTCAATCAAGGCGCAGGTGGAGCTTACCAAGCAGACGCTTCAGTCCATGGGCCTTGACCCAGGTCAAGGCGGCGATCTCGGGTGCCTGGCACCGCAATGATTGCCGTTGCTTCCATCTTGAGGGATGGGTTATGCCTTTCGCTGGTTTGCGGGCGTGTGAAATGGCGTAATGCCTTTTCGCTTTGCCCGATTGTTGCCAAGCGGTGCCGAAGGTGGTTCTTTTCCAGGATTGGAGATTAAGAGCAGGCAAGGGCCGCGAAGCCTTCCGTGCTGTTCTGCTTGAGCAGGGTGTTGCTCTCCCTGCAGGCACTTTAAGACTATTTTGGATTGGAAAACCTTAGGTACGTATATGCGACCAGCGAATGAAGTGAAAGACGGGACCAAGTTGTTGTCGCTTGCCCAAGGCTTGCGGTCCCTGCTGGTCCCCTCGCCGGATGTACTGGCAGACACCGTCAAAGAGTTGCACCCGCTGGTCAACCTGTCCGACAAGGTGCTGCCGCTGAAATCGTATTTCAACATGGTCCAGGACATTCAGCGGACCAAGCACACCCATGCCGCCATGCGCGCAGCTGGCGAACCCCTGAGCCGCGAAGCCATTCAGCAAGGCGTGTCGCGCAAGCTCTGCACTGAAGACATTTTCATGGTTGCCTGCTCGTTCCTGGAAGTGGAAATAGCCAAGCAGGGCTCGGTCTACTACCTCAGTGGCGAGTCGCCCGATTTCAAGGAAACCAAGAAGAACCGAAACCCGCTGGACCTGTCCGATGAAGTCGTGCTGAAAAACCTTTCCAGCGGGCTGGCCCGGCCGGACACCGACCGCGGTGCCGTTGAGCGAGGTCAGATCGACAGTGGCTTCAATCACCTGGTGCGGCTCAACCAGTTGCACAACCTGATGCTGGAGTCGGTGCGGCTGATGAAGGCGGACGAGCGCCTGACCAAGGTCGATATCCGCAAGAAGTTCAACATTTCGCATACCGATTATGAGCGCATGATGTCGATGGCGCGCCGTTCTGGGCTGATCTCGTTCCGTAACCGGAAAAAAGATCCGTCCAATGCCTACACCTTGCGCAACGACAATCATGAGCGGGTGTCGGAACATGCCAAGAACTTTGGCCATACGCCGCAAAAGATGTTGAACAAGATTCTTGATGATTTCTTCGGGATGCTGGAAAAGCGCAAAAAGCACGAGGACTGATTTGATGGGAACCCAAGGCCATAAGGATGTCGGGCCGGCTATAAGCGCAGATGAGCGAGCCCGGATAGCGCGGGCCGCCAGGCAGGTGGTGGCGTACGCCAACTTTCTGCGCTGGACGGCGAACTTCAAACGGGACGAAGTGCTGCGCCATCCTGAACACGACCGCGTGATGTTGCTCTCGCCCATGCAAAGTGGGCGATTCAGCTTTGCGCTGGAAGGGGACACCCTGTATGTGGGTGTGCAGCCCTTCGAGGCCGCCTGGGCCGGGTGCATGCCTTTCGAGGCTGCCTACGTATCCGACCGGCTGTATTTGTCGGTTGAGAGCGTCAACTTCATGGACACTCGCATGCCGCCGCTGGCGCTTGGCATTTTTGTCGACGAACAGGGCAAGCGGGAACTCATGGCTCAAGCCAGGTTCGTCCAGTTCGTGCGGGTGAGTGTGCATGAAGGCTATGTGGCTGAGGTCGGCGAGCCTTGTGGCGAGGCTTTTGCGATGCGGCCGGGCGATGTGGTGGGTCAGCTGCGCGAGACGCGAAAGGTGAAGGCACAGCAGCAAGACATGGGGCGGTTCTTCTGACGCGCTCAAGCAGATTTTTCAAGTAAGGACACGAGCATGACCAAGTGCAAACTCATCCTGCCCCTGCTGGCCGCTGCGGCGATGGCGGGTTGTGTAACCACCGAGCAGATGCCGGACGGGACCACCAAGATTCGTTTTTCGGACGAGGCTGTCAGTTCGCTCACCTCGATGATGCCTGGCAGCCTCGTTACCGGGATTGCAGGTGGCGCAGGTGGGGGAGGGATCAACCTTGTTCCGACAACAAGCCCGCTTGGCACGGGCGAGCAACTGTATCTCAACGGGCAGTTTGAGCTGGAGTGTGCTTCTGCCCTGCTCTACAGCGCAAAGTCTGGGCGCCCCATGGACGCGCAGATCAGCAACAAGTGCCGCTCCAGCTACTTCTTGCGCCAGGAGCAGCTGAGGATGGCGGGCAAGCCCTATGATCGGGGGGCGCCAGCTTATGATCCTTCGAACCCGCCCAATGAGTACTGGGCCAAAGTGGTGGGCCGCACTGTCAGCCAGTTGGCGGCTGCTGACAAGTTCACCGCGCGGTTTGCCGGATACCCGCGTATCGAGAGCAGCGGCGGCATCACCATTGCCGTGCGCTTGCTGGGAGAGTCCCAGGGCGCCCACGTAGCGCTGGCGACCACGCCGGCACGTACGCCGGTTGTTCTGGATGATGCGCAGTTCGAACTGGGTATGCGCCAGCGTGCCTCTCAGGTCAGCAGCCAGGTGGTGGATGCGATAGCGTGCGATGCGGTGCTTGCCTACAGCAAGACAGTAGACAAAGGCCCCAGGCCATCACGTGTTTCTGCAAGCGCCTACACGCGGTATGAAGTGTTGTTCACGGTTGCATCCATGGGTTGCAAAGACAGCACTCGTCAGTTCAAGACCGCTTCGCGATAACCTGTGATGGGCCGACCTCACAGTCGGAAGCAGGCACAAAAAACCGGACGCAGGTCCGGTTTTTTTGTGCCTGCTTGTCAGGCTAGGGCTCTGCGTTCCAGGTGTCGTCCGCAGCTGCCGCTGACTCATCGATCCCCGTCCGTTGCGTATCGGCAGCATTCAGCCACTCCTGGCTGACGTCCGCCTGCTGAGCCACGCGTTCGTGGGCAAATTCACGAAGCAGGATGGAGTCCTCGATCGACGTCATGAGCGCCGGGGATGCCTGGCCATAATCGCCGAGCAGCGTCCGTGTGGCTTCAGGTGGCAGCTGGCTGATTGCGTTGCGCAGCTCACGGCCGTAGTCGGCCAGTACGGGCTGCTTGGCAATGACAGTCTCCGCCGCCTGGGAAGGGAACACGGAGGCGGTGAAGCTCTGAAATTCCTGCGGGGTCGGCATGGCTTGAATCCTTACATGCTGTAGTCGTTACTGCTTTCGCTGCGTGGTAGCGATGGGTTGGCGTAGCGGGCGAACGTCTTGTCCAGGTCGGCAGCCAGGTAGGCTTGTTCGCTTTCACGCACCATCCGCTTCATGCTGTCGGCGTCGGAGGAGGCCGCGATTACCTGATCGCGCACGGAGGCTAGCAAACCTTCCCTGTCTGCCCGTGAGCCGGGGGTATTGTCGATTGCTTCGAGTGCATCGAGCAGCGACTGGCGCAGCTCGGACTCGGCGCCACTCCTCCCGGACGGGCTGGCCATTTCCAGGGTCACGCTGCTGATCACGGCACGATGGATGGCTGTGAATGCGCTGGCTTCGGCTTCTCTGCTTTGCATTATCCGCTCGGAGCGCAGGGTGTGGGGAGGCGTGTTGCGCAAATATTCAGACGCTTGATCGGCCAGTGTGTCGATCGTCTGGCGGACTTTCTGGCCGTCAGGGCCTTCCCGCAGGGCGGCTTGCGCTACGTTGCCAAGGCTGATTGCCGGGTTGCCTGAGGCCTCGATGGCCTTTTGTCGCATTAGCCCGGCGCCGATCACGAATCGGCTCGCATCGCGTATTGATAGCTGCATCTATGTCCGTCGTTTTTTCACGGGGCTTGAACGTGCCCGAGTCAGTCGGCATTCAGCAACATCTGCTTCCCTGTGCGGCTCGCCGTACCCAGGCGCATAGGCTGATGCGGGCGGTCGAATGAGTCTGCGCTGACGTGCTGTGCCAGTCCACCGCGAACCCTGCGGTTCGCTTGCTTGAGTGACCATAGCATTTTTACTGTTATTTTTCTTGTGCTTGAGTCGGATAAATAGGTTTTTTGGTTGAATCAGGTATCCCCTGGAGCAAGCGCTGGCTTGTGTCCTCAAAAGCCCTCATCAGGACGCTGACGAGCGGGAGGCCCACTAAAAACGGGCTGTTGTGGCCAATCATGCCGCCCCTTTCGTGTGCTGACCAGTAGGTGAAATGTCTATTTACACAACTTTACAAGCCTGTAAGCCGTTCAATTGAGAGCCTTCTGTACGTTTTTTGTGCAGAAAAGGCAGGTTGACGGGGCTCCCGCCGGCATCTGAATAACGTGCTAGCCCGAAGGTTCAAAAAACCTCATGTTTGGCCTAATTATGAAATTTCGCGCTCATATCTCTTTATTTAAGCCAAATTTTCGGCATTTTCACGAATTTACAGGTTGGTCGCTTTCCCCGTGGCGTTAAAAGCACGGCTTCATGATCAGTATTGATCCAGATTTTGTTAATTTTCTTTCGTAGCATTATTTTGATTTTTTTGTCATTTGTGGTTTAAGATTGCCGCGTTTTCCATATCTTCAGGATCATGCCTGCAGAGTAGTATCATGAGCTCAGGCTCAAAGCATCGGTGTAAGCCATCGCCTACCGGGTGCAGCGAGCTCAATTCAAGGACGACGGAGCATTCCAAGGGGAATTCGTCGCGAACGATTTAGATCAACCGTCCGCAACTCGATTCAGGTAGGTATTCTCAATGGCTCAGATGCCGTTTTCACCGTGCAGCGATGCAAACGCCTGCACCGACCAGTCAGTCGAGATGCTTGGCAGGATCTTTGGCCCGGTAATCGATGCCCTGGTCAAAGGCACCGACCCCAACGCTGTGCAGGCAAGCGCCAATATCCTCGCGACGATGTTCGGCTTCTTCAACAGCGGGATCCTCATCATCGGTTCGCTGATCGTTTCCTACGTTGCCGTAATGGGTGTCACCAACACGGCCAACGACGGGGAGGCGATGGGCAAGAACTGGTCCTCGCTGTGGACGCCGGTACGGATCGTGGCGGGCGGCGCAGTGTTGCTGCCCACAACAAGCGGCTTCTCTTTCATACAGCTCATTGTGTTGATGTTTTCCCTGTGGGGCGTCGGCTTTGCCAATGGCACCTACAAAGCAGGCATGGCCATGGGCGTGCTGTCGCCGAACGGCATCGTCGAAGGGGTGAACTCACCTGGCAATTTCTACGGCTTGCGCGATTTCGCCCGCAGCTACCTGGCGGCGTCGTATTGTGCCAAGGCGGCCAACTCGATCTATGGCAACAACCCGGCATCCGGTGCGGTTCCCGAAGTAAGGGCGAACAACACGCAGGACAAGCTCAACACGGTAAATGGCCGCACGGAATACGTCTTCGAAATCAAGGACCGCAACGCCGATACAAACCTGGCCGGTGGGGCGGCTTTCTGTGGCACCGTTAAGGTGGCGGTGTATTCGGCACAGACCCAGACGGAGGCGATGGCCAGGGCTCTGGAATCGCTGCGGGTGAATGTGCAGGGCAAGAAGCGCGAAGCGGCCATGGGCATGATGACCCAGCTGGACACCTGGGTGAGAAGCTGGCCTGCGACGATCAACGACGCTGGCTGGGATGCGGTCGACTCGGACCAGTTCAATACCATCGTGAACGCGGCGGAGCAGAAGGTGGCCACGCAACTGTTCGCCCAGGTTAGCAGTGATCAGGGCGATGTCGACAATGGCCTCAAGGACTTCCTCAGCACGCTGACCGATGATGGCTGGTCGGCGGCTGGCGGATGGTTCCAGCGCGTGGGTATGGTCCGAGGCCAGATTGCCGGGGTGCTGTCCGAGCCGGTCGGTTCGGTCAGTGCGCCTTCTCTCGGTGCACTGCCTGCCGATGCCCGGGCCTCTCTGCTGACGCACAGCGTGACCACGGTCACCGAGGCAATCGACAAGAAGTCAGAAGAGAAGCCAGGGTACAAGCAATCGACCACGGCCAAGCCTGAGGATATTGCCAGCCTCATTCCCAAGGACCCCAACAGCGATATCAACGTCGGGTCCTTGAAAGCTGACATGGACTCCAAGATGTCTTCGTACGTCAACAGTGTCATGTTGAACGTGGTGGAGATTGCCACGGGTGCGGGCAGCAACGGGCAGACACCCCTGTGCGGAACGGCCGGGCAGATGGGGGGCTCGCTCAATCGCATGAAGTGTGTGGGCGATTACCTGACCGTTGCGCGTGCCGGCATTCTTGTGGCCGATGTAGCCATCAAGACTGCCGGGACAGCGATTCGGGTGATTGCCGGCGCGCTTTCCTCGGTCAAGGGCTTGGGCAACGGCCTTGATCTGGACAAGGTTGTGACCCCGCTCTGGGACTGGGTAATGACCGTGCCGGTCAAGCAGCTCGCCCTGATGGCCTCGTACATCGAGCCTCTGGCGTTCTACTTTGCGGTCTTTCTTCCAAGCCTGCCGTACACGCTGTTCATGATCGTCTTTGTTGGCTGGGTGCTGGCCGTGCTGCAGTCGATCATTGCTGCGCCGCTGTGGGCGGTCATGCACATGACACCGGATCGAACGTTCGTAGGCTCCCAGACCCAGGGTTACCTGCTTCTGCTTTCGCTGTTCGCCCGCCCTGCGCTGGCTGTTCTGGGGCTGTTTGCCGCGGTGCTGGTGTCAGACCCGGTGATCGACTATATCGCCCAGGGCTTTTTTGCCATGCGGGGGGCTGTGGTGTCTTCTTCAGGTGGTGTAGGTGCCATCTCCGAGTTCCTGACCTTTGCCTGGTGGTTCATGGTGTTCGGGCTGACGTTGTTGCCTGTGTTGTACATGATCTTCGGCTTGCCGCAGACATTGCCTGACCAGGTATTGCGCTGGATCGGTGCAGGCATTGGCGACCTGGGTGAGACCAATGCTGTCGGCCAGATGCGGGGCGGTATGGCTTCTGTAGGCGCAGGCATTCAGGGTTCGGGTTCTGGCATGCGCCTCGGTAATGACAAAGGCAAGCTGCCGCCGCCCGATGGCTCTTCGCCTGGCGGCGGGCCCAGAGGTGGCGGGCCTCGAGGCGGGGCGGGTGGCGCAACACCTCTGCTTAATGCCAACGGCCAGGGCGCCGGTGGGGCAGCTGCCCGGGATTCAGGCGCACAGGCTTCGGCCGAGTCGGGTGACACCCGAAGCCTTGGCGAAAAGCGCTCCGAGGCTGCTGGTGTCGCGCTGGGGCGGGCAATCACGGGCGGCACTGCTGCAACTGCCAGGTCGCTGCGCAGCGCGGGGAGCGCCGCGCTATCGGCAGGGCGTTCGGGGGTGGAATCCTTCCAAAGCTCGGGCTCTGGTTCGATGGGCGGGCGGCTGCGTGACGGCGTCAGGGCCGGCGCGCTGACTGCCGGTGCGGGCCTGGCTTCCACGGCCAGCGCTGCTGGGGCTGACTATAAGCAAGCCTTCTCGACTGCCAAGGCAGAAGGCAAGGCGGCGTACCACGAAGGTGCGCCTGCCCGGGTTCAGGCATTCAAGGACTCGCTCAAGGGTGGTTCGGCACCGGCCGGGAGTGATGCGGGCCAGGATCAGGCCGCTTCGGCTGATGCTGCTCCTGAAACTACCGGCTCCCGGGGGCAGCATTTCAATGACGCTGGGCTTCCTGCCGGGGCTGGTTCGGCTAACGCCAAAGACGACGATGAAGAGGGTCGATGAGCGGCAAAGTGCCGCTCTTGTTTTGGCATTTCGTGGGTGCAATGACGGTCCGTCAGCTGCCTGCGGGGGTGGGAATTTTTCAAACCTTCGGTTGTCTTGGACGATGACGCGCAATCGTGTGCGCACCTTGATACGCGACTCGGATCGCTTGGCGGAGACATCGCATGGATGAGAATCAACTGGAAGACCAGCTTCGACGGCTTCTTACCGGGTTGGCTGACCAGGCCATCGTGCGCGGTGAGCAGTTCATCTATGACGGCGGGGAACTGTACGCTGATGATGTAGCGGACATCGGGCTGGTCTCGGTGCTGTGCATTGCGCAGGCGTTGTCCGAGCGGGCCGGGTTGGGTGGGTTTGGTTATGAATTCCAGTTGGCTGCACCGGCCAATCCGGTGTTCCCTATTCACGCCACTGCGCCGGAGGTGCTGCCCGACTTTTTCAGGGTGGCGCCTTTTGTGTCGGCGGTTTTTCACAGTGAAGTGCTGAATGCCAGGCAGGACCTGACGCTGCTCTACCATGCGGCCGTGCTGCGATTGCAGTAAGTATCCGGAACGTGAAACAAGGCTGGCCGATTTTCTACCTGTAGCCCAAGGAAGTTTTTATGCACGACGAAGACAGTTCAAATGAAGGGAGTGGCCCAGCCGTTGAGCTGCCGCCTGGTGTGTTTCCGCCGATGGCGGGTTACACCATTGGAGATCTTCTGGCGGTAGCCAATGCCCCGTTCGAGGCATTGCTGGAAAGTCGCGATATCGACCCTGGGCTGATTCGTGAAACGGTTATTGCGCTGGCCCAGCACTTGTACGCGGCATTCGAAAGAGAGGACGCCCAGTACCAGATTGCCACGTGGTATCAAAAGCCATATGACCAGCCTGGAAAGCGCCAGCGCAGTATCGAGATCATCGCCGAGCAATTCGGCGTCATCACGCTGAAGGCAACGGCCGAATCATTGAAGGGATCACCGTTGCTCGGCCTGGGCAAACCGTTCTATCTGAGCCTTGTCGAGGCAGCCGGGCAGGCCATAAAGGCGCATATTCTGAAGTTGAATCAGGGCTGATGCGGCAGTTTGTTCATAGGGATATGAAGTGACTAATACAATTTATTTTAGTGTCTACATGGATGGCACCGATAACAACAAGGACAGGGACACGCCTCTCGGTAGCCATACCAATGTGGCCAGGCTTTATGAATACGACACCGCGCACGGCACCAACCTTTCCCTCAACTCCGGCGCTGCGCCCCGCAAGTATGGCCCTGGCGGCCTTACCGGCCAGTCGGAGAAAATTTACCTTGATGGGGTGGGGAGCCAGAAGGGTAATGCGCCTATCGCCTTGATCGAGCGGGGCACAGGGCGCGGCAGCCAGAACCGGATCGAGCAGGCTTATGATGCCTTCGTCACGTTCTGCAACAAGAACCCTGATCTGAATATTGAATTGAATGTGATCGGCTTCAGTCGCGGGGCGGCGCAGGCCCGTGCTTTTACCAACGAGGTGATCGACCGTGGTGTGCCCCGACTCGACAGCCAGTGGAAAGCCACCGACGATTACCTGATCCCGCCTGGTGAGGCGCAAATCAACAAGCTTGCCATTTTTGACACGGTTGCCTCCTACGGTATTCCCATTACTGAAAGCCACGTCAGGAAAAACCTGGAGATTAGTAACAACGTCAAGTCCACCACGCATTTGGTGGCCATGCATGAATACCGTGCGACATTTCCCTTGACCAGCGCGCTGCGCAATGACGACAACTCGCGCATCGAAGAGGTCAAGTTTGCAGGGGCCCATTCGCAGGTTGGGGGTGGCTACCGTAATGACTTGCTGGCAGCTGGCCCGCTTGCATTCATGTATGACCGCTTGAAGTCAGCAGGCGTGGAACTGGTGAATTTTCCGGCCAAAGAGCTTGAGCGTATCGAGCAATATAATGCGTTGATCAAACAGCCCGAGCGGTTGCAGGAGGCTTTGATTGACTCCCGGTTGCTCAAGGGTAATGAAGCGTTCAAGCGGGAAGCGGATGGGTCTTACACCCGCATCAATAACCGGCCGTTTCCTGCTGAGAGCGGCACATTGAATTTTATTGGGTGGGAAAGCACGTCCGGGTTTATGGCATGGCAACGAAAACCCTTCGACCATCCAGTGAGCGGTCGTAAAGTCATTTTCGAAAATGACCGCTCGCTCGCTGCACCTCTCATCCAGCAAATAGGCAGGCATGTGGGGCAGACGCTGGCTGGGTGGAACGGCAAGGTCAGCAACGATTCAGCCGTGCCGGATAACCCTTCAGAAAACATGGCTGGTGCCATGGAGCTGATCGATGACGACTTCGATGCCAATGCCGCCGAGCCGCGCAAGCAATTGGCAGAGCTCTCGTCATTGCTCGCGGGCTCAAAGCCGGAGGCCGAACATATCCAGCGCCTGGCCCTGAAGGAAGTGCCTCTTCCCGGCGCGAGCGTGTCGGCGAAGTACGCAGTGCTTCGGGTCGATCCCGAAGGTTCTTCTGCCTTTGCTGACCTGGGCTTTGGCTACGAGGCCGCCCGCATTGTTGCCGATGCCGGTGAGTTGACCCGCAATCGAGGGCCGCTGAGTATCAATGACCCGATCGCGCTCCACGATACCAATGGCAATAGGGTGGGCAGCCTGGAGGCTGTGCGTGAGGCGCCGGCATTTGCGGGAGAGCGCGGCATCCTGATCGCAATAGACATGCAGCATGTGGCGCCAGGTGCACAGGCGGGGGTCATTCGCGAGGGCCTCACTCAGGTTGCGCAATGGATCGCTGAACGGCCGGAAGGCAGCTTGAAAGACGAATACGAAATTGCCGGGGCGGATGGCAGGCCACGGGTTCGTGCCATGGTTGACTGCCCTGTTGTGCCCGAGCAGCAGCGAACCGTTGCCTGGGAGGCCCCAGCGCCCTGAGTGAGCCAATGCTGTTACACATACGGGCGATGGCACACACTGCAGTAACGCTTTTTGCAACCTGCTTGCTTAGAATGCACCTGTTGCCGGCGATGGTCGGCCAGTCAATCGGTAAGGGTTAGAACATGAAAATCCACAAATACCAGCCAGGCAGCTTCATCGAGGTCGATGACATGGCGGGTGGTCGCCGTGTGGGCATGGTCTGCAAGGACGGCGTGACATTTTGGGATTTGCTCGATTCCGAGCGCTGCACGCCACTGACGATTCATCCTTCAATGAATCCGCAAGAGCTGGGCAACCTGGTGCAGTTCAGCCGGGACAAGGGGTTGGGTAAAGCGACCCAGGCACTGGTCGGCCACATGCAGGCGGCGGATGACCAGCGCCTGAGCGGCGACCCGCTTTTCGTCATGCGTGCGCTGTGGTTCGTGGCCAAGAAGGCGAGCGGTGAGGACTATGTTCCTGATGCCGGAACACTGCGATGGGCCTGCGAGCAGGCCCAGGCGCAGACGCAATCGGCGGAGCGTGTCCACCAGCTGGCAGACCAGTACTGCTCCGCTTAGCCCGGAATGAAACTGCCCCTGCAGGGGCCGATCAGTCTGGGCTCGGTGCTTGCGGAGTTGCCTGCTTGGCCATCTGGTGCTCATGCAGGGCGGCATAGCCGTCCACCGTGGCGCGCAGGGTGTTCAAGGCCTGGCTGGAGATGGCGCCTGGGCTGTGCCGGGCCAGCGCATCGTAAACGCTGTGGGCATCTAGTCGGTGCACGCCAAAGGCTTCATCCATTGTCGCTTGCTCGACGCTTTGCCAATTCACCGCGGTCGGCCACTCGTCACGAAGGCTGGCTGCTGCGTGCTTGCCGAACAAGTGCGCCGCGCCGGCCTTTGCTTCCAGTTCGGGCAGGGCTTGTATGCGGCTGCGTATTTCATCCTGGCGGGCGCGACGCTCGACTGTGGCGTCGGGAGAGGCCAGCGCCATCAGTAGTTCGCCCACATTGGTAAAGCCTTCACTCTCGAAGATCTCTGCGACCTTGCGTGAGCGTGCTTCATCTCTGGGCAGGAAGATGGCTACGCCATTGTCATAAGGCTGCGGCAGGTCGCCCCAGTAGTGGGTGGCCTTGAAGTCGCGCATGGCATCGAGACCTTCAGCAAAGAATACGTCCTTGGTGACGGCGTAGATGGCGTAGTCATCGTTCAGCTGGGCAGCGGCTTCGGCATCGAGGCCGTTACGGACGAGGCGGCCTTGCAGCGTAACCGTTTGCTGCAACTGCCTGGCGATATGCTGGGCGGCGACGAAATGATGCGAGCCACCGCTGTTGGCCAGGTACAGTCCGTCATCCCAGTCGTACTGGACCAGGAAGTCGCTGGTGCCATGAACAATGCCGATCTCGGGCCAGCGCAGGTTTTGCGCAAGCCCTTCCTGGCTCACATCCCGGATGAACGCCTGGCAGGCCTGTTCCGCCATCTGCTGCATGGAGTAGAAACGATACAGGTCGGACTTGGAGGCCGACAGGCCCGTCACGTCAGCTATGTCACAGGTGAAGTGGGCCGTGGTTTCGCTGCTGCCCAGTCGGGCGAGTGCCGGGATATGCCGGTGTTCGCTCTGGTAGTGGCCGTCGCTGGCGCGCCAGCCCCTGACCTCACCGTTCTTTTCGCTGCCTTGGCTGAAGCCGATATGGTTCGACCACTCATGCCAACGCACCACGCTCGAGGAGGCGATGACGGCGGCGGTGTCATCCACTCGCATTCGAATGTTCGGCGCCTGCGCGATGACCCGGCGCAGCCGGGCGGGGATGCCCAGGTCGTCCTTGACCGTTTCCAGAAACTTGGCAGCCAGTGTTCTGAAGCTCATGGCGTGACTCCATTCAACGCAGGGTGATTGGCACTTACTGGGTGACGCGCTGCACTGCGTCCGCTGCCTCGCGCGCTTTGCGTTTGAGGGTTTTCACCACCGTGCGTACATCGTACGAACAGCTGATGTAGGTATCGCTGCCGTCTGCATAAAGCCACAGGTCATGGTTGCCGACTTCTTTCTTGTAGTCGCCAACCTCGTCCTTGGGAATGTCGGCCAGCTTGGCGACCGTCTGGATGCTTTCGCCGCTGAATGCGCCGCCGTAGGCGTTGAAGTCGCCTTCGCCATTGGAACCAGGGTGCAGCGACAGCCGGGTGACGGGACGGCCGTACACGTCCAGCGGGTTTGGAACGGTGAATTCACCGTCGGACAGGTCCGATGCCTGGACGATGGCTTTACCGTTCGCGGCCTTGATCAAGGCTTCGAACTGCTCGGGCGATACATTGCGTTTGCAAGTGAGCGCCTGGGTCAGGCGGGCACTGGCTTCTGACGGGTCGATTTTTTCTGCGTAGGCCGAGGTGCAGGCGAGCGAAACCAAAAGCGGCAGGGCGAGTTGCAGGGGGTTCATGCGTCAGATCCTTCTGGATGACAAAATGCTATCAATTTTAGTTGTCAGAAAAATGTTTTTTGCATAGGGCGAGTGTGCGCTACGCCTTGCCCAGGGTCAAGCGATCAGCTGTTCATGAGCAGGATTCAAACCTTGACGGGGCAAGGCCTCAAATTCATACTCGCTATCCATATCAACATTTTTCTAACAGGCCATTTTGATAATTGACAGGACGTCGAGCAGTGGCTGACGCACTTCGCTGTCAGTTGTTGCGGCGTTTGCGCTGGGCCTTACCGTTCAGCTGGCCCTTACAAGGAGTTTCCTGGCATGTCCTACCCATTACCTCCACTTGCCGTGGAGTCGGGCCTGAGGGTGGTGGGCGATCGCCGCTCAGCCTTGTGGCTGTTGTCGGTGCCTTTGCTGGCGGCGCTTGTCGCTTTTGCCATCGCGGTCATTGCAACTCTGATGGGTGAAATGGCGCAAGGATCACCACGTTTCTACGCCGCCGCGCTGTCCTTTTCGACCTTGCTGCTAAGCGTGATGCTGCTGCCTGCGTACCTGTTGAGTCTGGGCTGGTACGCATGGTGGACGCGCGAAGGTGACCATCATCGTCTGCGCCTGGGCCTGTGGCTCGCGCCGCTGGTAGCGGTGTTGTTCGCATGGTTCCCGGCCACGCTGGTTCCTGGGCTGCAGCCGCTTGGCCAGGATGCTATCGACCCGCTGCGAACCTATTTGCTCGCAGGCATGCTCACCCTGTTGCTGGGCTATGCCTGGTCCGTCATCGTTTTCGTGATCCTGCGGTACTGGAGAGATGTATGAACACCGTGCTTGCCACCCCACGCAGCGTGCTGCCGCTTGTTCTGGCCGTCATGTCGGCGGTAATGGTGCCCAGGGCTTTCGCAGGGTTCGAACTGGTAGAAAGCCCCGCGGCGCCGGTCCCTTATGCCGCACCTTCTGCCCAGGGGCAGGACACGGCGCACATGCAGCAGACCATCAACGCCTTGAATGTCGAGATCCAGAGCCTGCGGGTTCGTCTGGCGGCTGCAGAGGCCGATGCCAATGCTAGCCGCCAGGAGCTGCTGGCAATTCGTGCGCGGCAGGACCACATCCAGTCCTCGATCAACCACATGACCCTGAATTTCGCCTTCGGCCACTCACGGTTCAGCCCCAGTGCCGATGATGGCGACGTCCTGGTGCGCTCCGCGCAAGACGCACTGCAGGTGAAGATCGTGGGTTTCACCGACGGTGTTGGCACGGTAGAGGCGAACCGCCGTGTGGCCTTGCTCAGGGCCCAGGCTGCGAAGATGTACCTGGTTCGCCGGGGGGTGGCAGCGTCGAAGATCAGTGCCGAAGGGCAAGTGGGCGATTACATTGCCCCGAACGACACTGCAGATGGCCGCGCCGCCAACCGCCGGGTTGAATTCGAGTTTTTCGGCCAGTATCAGGCAAGCACGCCCGTCAATCGTTAACGGCCAGGGCCATGCCGATAAGTCAGGCCTGCAGGCGCTGGTTGTCCAGGAACAACCGCGCCTCGGCGGCCGCGGCGATGGTGGCGTCGGCTGGCGCCTCCCAGGCTACCCCGTTGTAGCGCAAGCTGTAGCTTTCGCGGCAGGAGTGAAAGCCGATATGGGCCCAGTCAATGCTTTCACTGCCAGCCCATTCACCCAGAATCTCCGACCTTGCTGCGCCAGCCGCCCGGCGCTTTTCGATCTGCCCGACCACATCGGCGAACAGCCGCAGGTTTTCAAGGTCGATGCTGACCGAGGCAGGGCCAATGTTCAGCACGCCGCCGACATTGCCGGGCGCGGGTTGAAATGCACAGTGAAACTGATGGGTCATTGCTACATCCTTGAAGTTTGGGCTGCAAACATACAAAACACGAACGACTGCCGGTTGGACCTTTCAGCAGGTTGAAGTTCAGTCTAGCCGAGCCGGTGCGAGGGAGTTGGACCATGTATACGCTGTATGAACTCGAGGCTTTTGTGGCGCAGGCCATCAGTGGCGATATCTTTGCGCAGGCAGGGGGTGGCTTCGTCAGCGTTATGGCCAAAAGCTCGCCTGCCATCCAGAAGGACATTCCCGCGGCTTTCGAGATGTACACGCTGCTGGAGCATTACCTGAAATCACTGCCCGTTCGGCACGCGGCAATCGGCTATGGCGCAAAAATGCTCGACCTTGAGCCGGGCATCGTGGTTGATGACGACGGGCGCAAGGTGATCGCACTGTTGCCGATTCAGGCCAACCAATTGGCGCAAGTGGCCTTCTGGCTGGCCGATGCGTTGCCCAGCCAGGAGGTGAAGGCGATGCCCGGGACGCTTGCGTTGATGTTCAGCGTTGAAACCCATGAAGGCACGGAACACTTGCTGCCGGAATGGATGGCCGTATTTTATGTCCAAGGCGATGCAAGGCATTGTGTGCCGATTCTCGCGCTCAAGTCTGTGCTGGAGGACGAGCGTTTCGGGGGTGACTGGGTAGCGGTTGCCTTGCACCGGCTGACTGATTTTTCTTTGCCTCAGGCGGATGCCCAGCAGGCCGCCGGGGCTGAAGTACACACGACAAAGTAGCCCTGATCCGCCCCCTTTCGCGGGCAATGGGCTGACCGATTCACCCTGAAGCTGATGTCGGCAGCGCGTGTGCCGGCGATATGCAGATGCCTGGAGGCAGCAATGGACCATAACTGGGGGGCAGGGCGGCGCAGTGGCGGCCTGGATGGCGGGTATACCGGGTCGCTTGATCATGCAATCTCCAACCTTCATGTCGGCCGCAGCCAAGGCCGCAAGCAAGGCCTTGAGGAGGGCCACAAGGAGGGCTTTGAAGAGGGGTACTCGCAAGGCTGGTATGCCGGGGCGGCGCGTGCCAACGAAAAACTGGAGCCGCTGCGTGACTATGTTCGCCAATACTTCGACGAAGCCGTGCAACTGCGGGCCGAAGTAGAGCGCCAGCGTGAACTGATCAAGCTGATGCACGGGCAGATGCTGCAGTTTGCACAGGCCAGGCGCGCCGGGGCGCAGGAGGGCGGACCGGAAGCAGGGCTGGCCGAAGAGGTTGCCGCGCTCAAGAAAGCCAATCGGCTATTGCATGCAACCATCGATTCGATGGAAACGCAGTTCCAGTCCACGTTTGCGCAGTCCGGCCTGAAGACGCAGCAATACAATCGAACCCTGGTGTTCGCGCATGCGGCGCAGGCGCTTGTGGCTGAGCTGGTTGCCGATGGCACGCCTGAGGCTCAGCTGGTACGTGAGCGATTCGTGGAGCACTACCGGCAAGAAGTTGCGCATAGCCTGCGTGAAGGCGATATCCAGATAGCCCCGGAGCTCGATGAGGCGTTTCAGAAACAGCTGCCCGAAACGCATCGGTTCATCATCGACATGCTGCAATCGGTTGCACCCCGGCCAGAAGCGGGTGAACCTGACCCAATGCCGTAGGCGCCGGGCCAGGGCAGCTGCCTGTCGCAAGGGGTACCGAGGGGCTATTGAGCAGGCTGGTCGATTGCGGGTGGCGGCGCAGGCTGAGGCGCGTAGGGCGACTCGTGGCCTGGGTTGGCGGGGGCATCACCCGGCGTGCCCTGGCTGTCGATGGGTACGCATACCAACGCCGTGCGTACCTGCGCAGGGTATTGCTGCACTTCGTAGCCGTATGCCGGCGGCTGTCGCATTTCCGGGGCCTGGCAGGTGCCTTCGATCACGCCCTGGCGAGGGGTGGAGAAGTCACAGCTTTCGCCTTCGTAGCGATTGGCGCACGAACGGTAAGCGGCCACCGGCGTGACCTGCTTCGGCACAGGCACGTAGATGGTGGTGTTGCGCGGTAGCTCCTGCCACTGCTCCTCACGGGGCGCGGGGGCGTCCTGCGCCAGGGTGGCATTCGCCATGGCCAGCGCGCCGAGCGCCAGCACTATCGTCATGCTTGCTTTCACCGAGCCCCTCCAGCCGTCACATGCCGGGTTCATAATCCGAACCACTGCGGTTTCTGGGCGCAGGTTCGCTGTGGTCCAGGCCTGCGTCCACTTCCACGCCGCGCTCTTTCATCTCGCTGATCATGTATTCATAGCCGATCGTGAAGTGGGCCAGGTCGTAGCCAGGGTCGGCCTGCTTGATCTTCGAGGTCAACTGGACGATTTCCAGTTTCACCGGGTCCGGGGTTTCGTCGGTGTCCCAGTTGCCCGAGTTGTTTTCCAGGTTGTTCAAGTGGAAGGCCTGGCTGAAAGCCTTGCCATTCACCGTGATTTCCTTCGCCAGCTTCTCGTACAGGTTTTTGCCACCCAGGCCCTCTTCCAGGCTGGCGTCAACCACCCGCAAGAAGTCCAGATGGGCCTCTGGCGTGGCGGTGACTTCTTTCCAGTTGCTGTACTCTTTCATTCCGTTCTCCTTGCTTGGATGAATGCCTGCGCCCTCATGGCTCCCGTTCGGCATTGGCTGGGGGGTGAGCGTGTACGCGTGTCTGGCCTCAGGGAGTGAAACCGTTGTCTTGCGATGAGCCTGAAGGCTTGCCGCGGACCAGGCTGACGATGCCCTGCACCATTTCCTTCAGGCGCTCGAAAATGCGCTGCATGGCGTCTTGCAAACGCTCCAGGTGCGATTGCGATTCGCCTGCGAATGCGGGGGTGTTGCCTGCATTGTGGTGCATGCTCTCGCTGGAGTTTTCCAGCCGGTTCTTGAGCTTGTCGTAATGCGGGCTGCCTTCGGTCTCGGGGTTCAGCAGCTCTTCCTGGGCGCGGCCGTACTGCCTGGCCCAGCCGGTGAGTGCCTTGTCCATGGCCTTCTTGCTGGCCTGTGCGTCCGGTGACTGCCCTACGGCTTCGACGAATGCCTCGTGCAAGTCGGTGAATTCACCGTCGGGTTTCATCTTCTCGACCACTTCGGGCACGGTAAGGCCGGTTTGTACGGCGCGTGCTTCGATCTGTTCACGAACCTGGGGCAGTTCGCCCGCGTTCCAGAAAGCCTGATGAGCCTTCTCGTAATTGCTGGCGGCTTTCTCGACCTGATCCACCCGGTATTCGGACAGGCGGGGCAATACCTGCACCCGGCCAGCCAGCTCTTCAGCAAACGCAGACTCACCCGCAGCGGCAGGTTGTTCCTGCGTTGCCGGCTGCGCCGCAGCGGCCTCTTCAGGCTGCTTGCTCGTGCCTGCACGCAAGGTACTGGCCAGCGCGCTGGCACCCTTGCCCAGGCCTTGCATGGCTGCACCCGTCAGCGAAGCCACGCCACCCACGAGCTCGGCACTGCCATGCAGCAGCGTTTCGGCAGCGTTGCGCTCTCGCGCCTGCGGGTTGGGCGCGTCTGCAGCATTGGCGGTATCCGACTCGTGGAGGGTGGCGTTGATGCGTCGCACTTCTTCCGGGTCGAGCGAAGCGCCTTCGGGCTTCAATTCGCCGGCAACCTTCATGATGGCGTCAAACACGCTTGCGTCGAAGTCTGGGCTGCCTTGTGCCTGGCTGGCGTGTGGGGGTTGGCCAGCGCTCATCCCACCGGCTTCGACCTTGTAAGCCGGCAGTGCAGTTGCATCGATCGAGCGCGCTACCCAGGCGTCGCCCTGGTAGTCCATCAATACAGGTTCGCCGCGCTGCGCCGTTGTGTCGTGCATGGCCTGTTCAAGCCCTGCCCCCCACAGCGTCTGGCTGCCGTCGGGTGTTTCCAGGGTGACGTAGTAACTGCTCTGGTTTGTAGGGTCATGTTTGTAGGGCGCTGCGCCATGATGGACCAAGATGCCTGCATAACTCCGCCCTGGCTGGGCGGGTTGCCCGGCCGCAGAATCAGCGACGGCTTGATCAGGCTTGTCGAGTTCTTTGGGTTCCATCTGTGTTTACCTTTCGTGGGCGCCGCATTATTCAATGGATCTGGACACAGCTCCTTTCTGAGCACGCTGGTGCGCCCATTCGGTCTGTGCCCTTTGACCTGCCAATTTCTGCGACGCGTAAACGGCAAGCAATGCTTCAACTTTTTCCTTTTTGCGATAAATCGCTTCCGACAAGTAGTTGCTGACACCTATCGCCCGGTTGTAGTCAACCCATAGCGCGCGGCTGGAAACATGGGTGATGCTGTTGTTCCACTCGGCATCGCTGAACCGTCGGGAGGCTTCGGTCATCATCATTTCCGAAACCGACATGGTGTCGTAACCACCGATGGGTGGCGTCGGCAAGGCACCATAGCCATCGGCGTCGGACAAGTACATCGGTGGCGTCTTGCCGTCAGCCTCTGCCAGCGCCGCATCGGCATTGGCCGCTGCCACTTGCACGGGCTCGGCTGTGGAGTCTGGCGCAACGCCGCCTGAAGGTACATTGCCGAACAGGATCTCGTGCTGTGCCTTGGTATCCTTGCCCAGGATGCGCTGATGCTCCGGGTGACCATCCTGAATGGGGTAAGTTTGGCAGAAATAGGGTGCCGGGTCAGTCTTCCAGCCAATGCCGTCCTGACGCTTGAACACCGGTGGCAGCTGCGCGGGGTTGAATGGCCCGCGCTGTGCGTTTTCGGTGAATGCCTTGGCCCTGGCGGCGTCTTTGGTGGAGGTGCCGTAGGTGAAGTGCAAATGCTTGGTCATCGAGCTGCTGGGGGTATTGCCCGAAAGGCCCAGCTGCTGCCCGGGTTTGACCTGGGCCTTGCGCTTTACGCCGTTGGCAAAGCCGCTAAGGTGGTAGTAGGCGACGATGTCGCCGTTGGCCCGCTTGATCAGCACGGCGTTACCCGCAGAACCTAGCGCCCCGGCGAAGGTGATTTCGCCCTCGGTGGTGGCATAGACCGGTTGCGACGCGCCACTGGTGGAAAAGTCCAGGCCGTCGTGCATGTGCGCTTTCTGGTTGGCCGAGCCAAAGTTGCCCGAGCCACCACCACGGAATTTGCCGAAACGACCAGAAACAACTTCCTTGTCGGTTGGCGATACCATGCAGGTGTCTGCAACGGCACTGTGGGCGCAGGCCAGCACGCCCAATGTCACAACGCCGCGCAAGATCGTTTTTTTCATCCCTTGCGCTCCGTCACTTCACGCTCTGCTGCATGTTCTGCCTGGCAGCATCCGTTGCCGCTTTGCTGGTCAGGGTCTGGCCGCCAGCTGTGCTGACGTTCATCGATACCAGCGACGCCAACTGAGCTTCCATGTTTTCGTACTGCCGGTACTGCTTTTCCTGGATGGCCAGGTCCAGCGCCTTGATCTTCAGCAACTCGACCAATGCACCACGCTCGTTCTGTGCCGCCATGACCCGCGCCCAGCTGTCGTACTCCGCCGTGTTGCCCGAATAGCGCTTCACTTCGTTACGGAAATGCACTGCCAACGGCAGGTCGGTACCTGTTTCCTTGCCTTCAACGCCTGAGTAGTCGAGCTGGATCGCCTTGAGGCTGGACAGCGCAGGTGAAACCAGTGCGTCCTTGCGGGCTTTGGAAAGGGAGTAATCCTCGGCGGCAGACGATTTGCCCGCCGACGACGGGACCGGGCCGTCTGGCAGGCCGGCAACGTTGTTCACGAACCCGACCTTTGCCTTGTACAGGGTTTCGTTTTCCATGGCGGGTTCGAACAAGGTGGCGACGGTGAGGTCGGCGCCCGGCATCGTCCCCACCGATTTGCACAGGCCAGAGTCTGCCTGGTCCTGGGTGCAGAACGGCTTGCGTGCTTCTATCAGTGCCGTCTGGGCGCTGATAGGTTCGGCGTAGGTGCCCGGTGCGGCCACGATCTCGGCCTTGACCCGCTGGCGAACCTCGGTGCCCATGTCGGCATCCCGGTTGCTGATCAGCGTACGGGTCGAGAAAATCTTGCAGGGCGAATAGCCTTGCCCGAACTCGCCGCCGTAGTCGAAGCGCGCCTGTTTTACCCGCTGTGTCTGGGCCAGTACGTTGAGTGCCGTCGCTGTCTGCTGCGCTGCATTGCGCCCGGCCTCGGCAACCGTGTTGGCTGCAAGGGCTTTCTGCTTGGTCATTACCGCAATGGCCGACGTCAGGCGTTGGCTTTCGGTTTCAAGCAAGGCAGAGAGGGACGCATCGACAGCAGAAACGGCCGCGTTGAGCGTCTGGGTAGCCGTCGTGAATGCGGGGGCTACGGTAGTTTCCTGGTATTGCGGAGGGCAATAGGCCCAGGCCAGTGTGGAGGTCAGGGCCAGCGATACGCCGAATGAAACCTTCCATCTGCGCGCATCGCGTGTTTCGTCGAAATCCTTTTTCATGGCTACCTCACTTTACCGACCGTGCAGCGGTTTCAGACAATACCTTCTGGTACCGCGCTTCCAGCGTGGCGTCGAGGCTGTCGGAGGAGGCGACCACCAGCGTTGCCAGGTTGGCGAGCAGGCGTTGGTTCTGCTCGTACTGTTGCTGATGAATCCATACCTCAAGCCCACCCATCTTGGCCGCCTCTACCAGCAACCCGCGCTGGGTCTGGCGTGCCAGGTTGCCTGACCATTGTTCCGCTTCCTTTCCACCGAAGTACTGGTTTACGCGCAGCTTGAGCACTTCATTGGGTGACTTGTTGCCGAAGCCCGCGCTGCGGGTGTTGGCTGCGTTGATCATCGACAGGCTGTAGGCCGGTACCGAGAGCAGCGAGTCCTTGCGATTTTTCTGCACCATGTAGGTTTCACCGGCAGGCGTCGCACCGGCCTCTTTGCTCAGCGCCTGATCTGGCGGGCCCATTACATGCTGGATATAGGCCGTGCGTGCCTCGGTGGTCAGCGAGTTTTCGTCCGCAGGCTCGAACAGCAACGCTGCGTTCGTATCGCCGCCTGGCAAGGTGCTGAGCGTGCACAGGCCGGCATTGGCTTCAGCTTCGGTACAGAACTTGTCGCGATGCTGCTTGAGCCGTTGCTGCATGGCCTGGCCCGTCGAGGCAACCAGGCGCCCTGGCGATGCGTCCAGTTCACCAACCGAGGCTTTGGCCTTGGCCGCCATGGTGCTGAAGGCGATGTCCATCGACTTGTTCTTGGCCACCGTGCCGCAAGGGTCAAAGCCCTGGCCGGTCGCTGCGTTGAAGTCGAGGTAGGCTTTGGCAACGGCCGTGTTCTGCTGCTGGGCGCGGATGGCGTTGACCAGTTGCTCGGATGTCTGCCGGTTGTTGTCTGCTACCACGTTGGCAGACAGCGCTTCCTGCTTGGTGGCAATGGCCACCGCCGAAATGATCTGCTCGAACTTGTACGACATCTGGGTACCGAAGCTCGTGCCAAAGGCCGCTATGTTGGTGGACACGCTTGTTGTAAGCGCAGCTATCTGGGCTGCGGTCCAGGCTTCTGCCGGGCCGAAGCCATACAACGCGCCATACGAAACACTCGAGAGCATCGTCGAGCCTGCGACGATGCTGGCCAGTTTGAGCCGAAAATTCATATCACTGCCCTGTGAGCATTGGCACGCGACGGTCCGTCACCTGCCCAACAAGAGAATTGGCAGCCATCGCGCTCATCGCCGAGGCAGCGAGCTGTTGCGACTGGGCGTCATTGCAGGCCACCGAGGTGCAGTCGATGTGCGCTTCGGCACGTTGGTCGGTGATCATCGCGGTATAGGCGTAGGCTGCCGCCTCGCCTTCAGGGGCGAGGGTCTTTTCGCTGAACGGCCCTGCGTAGTCCACGTCCCAGCCCTGCATGCCGTTGGCATTGAGCGCGCACATACCCTGCCTGGCTTCGGACACCGTGCAATAGGTATCCCGGTGCATGGCCAGGGTGGCCTGGTCGGCACCCGCCCTGGAGCCGACCCGCTGTGAGGCATAGGTGGCCATCAGCCGCGCTGCATCCTTGTCACGCTGTGATACCGCCTCGACGAAAAGCTTGCCCTGCTCCTGGGCGGTGCACTTGATGGTCACCGGCTGCCCGACTGCGGAGTCGAACGAGGTCGCGGCTTTCATCACCCGGTCGGACATGTCGATGGCCCCTACCGCGTTGGCAAGCTGCTTCTTCGAATCGCTGTCCATTTGCGAGACAACGTTGGCCGACAGCGCGGTCTGCTTGACCGTCACCGACCAGGCACTCATTTCTGTCTGCATGGTGCTGATGAAGGTCAGCACCGAGGCCCAGGACAGCGCCTGGGCCGGCAGCGCAGTTGCCCCCAGCCCAAGGCCCACGGCCAGAACTGCCGCGACTTTTTTCATTGCCGGCCCCCTTTAGTTGAACAGGCCGGCAGCCGAGCTGGATGACCCGCTGCTGCTACTGGAAGAGGAGCTGCCGGTGCTGCTCGAAGAGGTGTCAGGTGCGGGGCTGGGCGCCGGTGCCACGGCTCGGGTTGCCGCCGCGCTGCCGGTCGTGGTGCCGCTGCCGGTGCTGGCGCCACCACCAAAGTCGGTCTGTACGTAGTTGAACGGGTTTACATCCACCGTGTAGGTGGCCTCGTACCCGGCGGCGGCGTTGTGGTAGCCGCTGCCCAGTTGTGGGTCGAGCGTGCTCATGCCCTTGCTGACCAGGCCATTGGTAAGGCCATTCAGGTCGCCCAGAGAAGTACCACTGCTGACCTTGCCGATGGCCTGGTTGATCGGGCTGGTCACCATCGAGGCAACCTGCTGGATCGCGGTGCAGACCTTTTTCTGTGCGTACTGCAGCACGGCAGCCTGGGCCGAGGCCAGGATGCTGCCCAGGCTCGGGATCGAGCCGGACAGGTCGAACAGGCTGCTCAAACCGCCGAAGCAGTCTGCCGTGGCACTGAACAGCGACTCGACATTTGGCGTTGCCGACGCCAGCTCGGTATGGATTTTCAGTGCGTCACTGATGGAGGCGCCAATGGTGCCTTCCTTGGTGCCTTCGGCGCAGGCTTCGGCGTCGGCCTTGATGGCTTCGGCCACCACCGAGTCTTGTTGTGAAATCAAGTTGCTGGAGGTGGCGCCCAGGCTACTGGTTGCCGCAACAGCCGGCCCGGCCAGCAACAGCCAGGCCCCCAGCACGCCGCCCATGACTGCGCGTTTGCCCACAGATTTGCCCACTGCCACAGCGACAGGGTTCAGTCGTCCGTCATACATCTGCGTAACTCTCCATGATCTGTGATATCTCGCGCAGCCGCTCCCCGGAGAAAATCTCGCTGAGCAGGTGAGCCTTGCTGAACGCCTCCAGCCGGCGGCGAAATGCCGTGAGCTCTGCCGGCTGCGACAAGTCGCCAGCCAGCAGGGGGGCCAGCGCGCCGGTGAATGCGATGTTGCGCTGTGCCACATACCGCACCAGGTACATGCAGCGCGAAGAGGTGAGGTGGGCCAGCAGCTCGGTGAAGGGTTGTGGAACCTGGTGCAGGACGAGTGCGTAGGCTTCGACGAAGGCCTGGATTTCTTGCATCAGCAACTGGATTTCGAACTGCTGCGCAGGGGCATCCTCATCGAAATCCACCGCCCAGCGGTCAAGCCGATCCATGCTCATCAGGAAACCCACCAGCTGGGCGTTGCGCGACGACTTGGCAAAATGCCCCAGAACGCCGTGTGCCGTGAGGTCCAGCTGATCGATCGGCGGTGTGCCCGCGTCGGAGGTTGTGTATTCGTCCATTCCCTGCACTCGCTTAAAGCATACTGAAATACGCTAAAATGCATCCTGTTTCTAATTCTGTATCAAAAATGCTGGCGTATCAACTTTTTGACATGGCGAGGCCCGGGAAAAATTTTGGCAATTGGCCATTATTTCCGGGTAGTTGCGAGGATTTCATGTGGCGCCAGCAGGGCAGCTGGCGCGTTATGGGGTGATGGGTGGGCGGTTAGCGCAGCACTACCAAGAGCTGAAAAGGGCAGACCTTAGCGAGGAGTTAGCAGCTAGAGACTCTGCATGATTCTGCATTTGGGGAATGCTGAGCAGCCCCAGAACTGCTGCCCCACCTTTGCGCCTGACTTGAAGGTTCTGATCAGCAGCGCATTGCCACACTTTGGGCACTGCCGTTCTGCGCTCGGGTCGCTACGGCGTTTGAGGTTCTGCACATGCTCGCGATGAGTTGCCAGGGTTGGTGCACGGCGTCCGGTTTGCAGGGCTTGCAGCATGGCGTCTACATCGGCCTCGCTGAACACCGGTTGCTCGAATGATTTCATGTAGCGAATGAACGTGCTGCCTTGAGTGACGTTGGCTGGCATCTCGGTCTTGAAGGTGCTGTCGCCAACAAAGGTGATCACTGAGTGCAGGTGCTCGGGGCTGACGTTCAGTGTCGCTTCCAATGCCTTCAGGTGCTTGTAGTTCTGTCGCAGCGGGTTCTGGAATTTGAAGGTGCGTTTGTAGAGCTTCTGTGTCCACTGGGCCTGCTTCTCGCCACCAAAGATCCAGCCGCTCATGTTTTTGGTTTCCAGCACGAAGATACCGTAGATCGAGACAAAGACATGGTCGATCTGCGTCGTGCCGTCAGGTGTATCCAGTGTGATGTTGTGCAGGCGGCGGTAAGTGTTTTCGTCCAGCTTCAGCCATGCGAAATAGCGCACCAGCAGTTCACCAAGGTACCCCTTGGTTTCTGGCCTTTTGAGGATTAGCAGCAGAACGACGAGGGGGATGAACCAACTCAGGGTTGTCCAGTGCTGGCTAATGATTGCAGTGAAATCCATTTCTTGACGCTCCATAGATGCTTGACCTTGTGGATTTTACCGAATCAGGCGAGGTGCCACGACGGCCTTGTCCCGAATTGAAAAATAAATGAGGTGATTTCTCATTCTCGTCCGGCCTGTAGAGAAGGCCGGATTACAGGCCACCCCGCCGACCCTCTTACACGGAGCGAGAGAATGAGTTCTACCCCGGTTCCACAGCGCCATCCACTGAGCCGTGCCTTGCACGCGGCACTGTTCGGTTTGATGGTCAGCAGCTACGCACTGCCGTCGCTGGCGCAGCCTTTGAGCGCTGATCACGACACCCCGCTCAAGCAGTGGAACATTCCTGCCGGCCCGCTGGCGCCCGCACTGGACCGCTTTGCGCGTGAAGCGGGTATCAGCCTGTCGTTCGATGCGCAGAGCGTGGCCAACCGCAATACCCAAGGGGTGCAGGGTGCGCTGGATACCCCGTCGGCATTAGCGCGGCTGTTGCAGGGGACCGACCTGCAGCCCGAGCAGCAAAGCCAGGCTGCCTACCTGGTGGTACCGCAACCCCAGCCTGCCGGCCCGCTGGAGCTGGGCGCGACCGAGGACTACCGCCTGGCGCCCGTCATCATCAATGCCAAGGTCAAGGCCAGTGCCGACGATGACACCCACTCGGTGGTTGCCAAGGAACTGTGGGTGGGCGGCAAGGTGGCGACCAGCATCCTCAACACGCCAGCCTCCGTGTCGGTGGTGACCAACAAGGAAATGCAGCAGCGCAGCGTCAGCACTACTGAAGAGGCGCTGCAATACACCCCAGGTGTGGTCAGCGACTTCTACGGCTCGGACGACCGCAACGACTACTTCCAGATCCGCGGCTTCCAGGCCACCACCTACCGTGACGGCCTGACCTTGAGCTCGATGCGCGGTGTGCGCGAAGACCCGTTCGCCTACGAGCGCATCGAAATTCTGCGCGGCGCCAACTCCACCCTGTTCGGCCCGGCAGACCCAGGCGGCTCGGTCAACTTCGTGACCAAACAGCCGCGCTTCGAAAAATTTGGCCAGGGCTACGTGACCTACGGCTCCTATGACCATGCCGAAACCGGTATCGATGTAGGCGACGCCCTGAACGACGAACAGACGCTGGCCGGCCGCTTCACTGCCAAGATGCAGAACAGCGACCGTGAGTACGACCATTCGCAGGACGACAACCGCTTCGTGATGGGCGGCCTGACCTGGGCGCCTACCGACTTCACTTCGGCCACGGTGATCCTCGACTACCTGAAGACCAACAGCTCGCCAAACAGCGGTGGCTACCCACTGGACAAGGAATACGACCGCAGCGATTTCTACGGCGAGCCCGGCTACAACTTCCACGATGTCGAGCGCACCAGCCTCAGCGGCAACATCACCCACGACTTCGATAACGGCTTCACGCTGCGCGGCAACCTGCGCTACAGCGAGTTGAGCGATGACTTTGGCTATGTCTATCTGAGCGACAGCGCTTCGCGGGTTAGTACCACCCTGCCGCGCTATGTATTCGGAACTGACAGCGATGCCGATCAGCTCAACGGTAACCTGATGCTGCAATACGATGCCCAGTTCGAGCACATCGACAGCAGCACCCTGGTGGGTGTGGAATACCTCGACTCCACCACCAAGCAGAGCTCCGTATACAGCCTGGCGCCCTCCATCGATATCGCCAACCCAGTGTTCACCGGCGTGCCGGGCGGCATCACGCCCTATACCCGCAAGAAGAACGACGCCACCACCAAGGCCGTGTTCCTGCAGCAGAACCTGTCCTTCCATGACCGCTTGATCGCTACAGCGGGTGTGCGTAATGACTCCATGGACCTGTCCAGCACGGAGTACGTCGGCGGGGTGAGCAAGCAAAGCGACAACTTCTCTGAAACGTCCTACCGTGGCGCGCTGACTTACATCGTCAACGATGAAGTCTCCACTTATGTGAGCATGGTGGAATCGGTTTCGCCGCCGCAGGTGGGCGTAACGCCGCAGACCGGCAGGCAGTACGAAGTGGGTGTGAAGTACTCGCCACTGGGCATGGATGCGTTGTTCTCTGCCGCCGTTTATGACCTGACCCAGGAAAACGTCACCATCGCCGTGGTGCTGCCGAGTGGCATCATCGAGCAGCAGACGGTGGGCGAGTCACGTGCCCGTGGCCTGGACCTGGAAGCCAAGGCGCAAGTCACGCAAAACCTCAGCCTGATCGGTGCCTATTCCTACATGGAAACCGAGGTGCTGCGCGGTGCGCTGTATGACGGCAGTTCGCTCAAGGGCAAGGAATTCACTGTGGCGCCGAAGCATACGGCTTCGCTGTGGAGCTACTACGACATTGCCAACACTGATGTGAGCGTTGGTCTGGGTGCCAGGTACGTTGGTGGCTATTACATGGATGCTGCCAACACCAAGAAGAGCGACGGCACCACGCTGTTTGACGCGGCGCTGAACTACAAGATTGCCAAGGGGACTGACCTTGCCCTGAATGTCAGCAACCTGTTTGACGAGCAGCATGTGGTGGGGTCGGGGACGGCGAACTATTACAACCCGGGGCGTGAGGTGACGGCGAAGGTGAGTTACAGCTGGTAATACGGCTAGCGGATGGCACGGGTTGCGCCCTGTTCACGGGCAAACCCGTGGCCACAGGGGCGCAAATCCTGAAGCTTGCAAAGGCCCCGGTGTTTGTCAGGCGCTCAAATCGGCACTACTAAAACCGTTGCGCTGATAAAAGCGCTCCAGCTCACGGGCTTCCGGCTCCCTGCCGGTAAAAATCTTCAGGTACTCGGGGATGTAGCGCATGCGCTGAGCCAGCGGCTCCCGGGTTTTCATGCTGATGTAGCCGATTTGCGTAAGGTAGATCGACCGGGCGCGGGTAATCGCAGCATCGTTTTCAAAGCCGAAACGGTCGAACATCTGCCGTAACGCCTCGACGCGCTGCGCGTCTGCCTGGCCGATTTCCTGCGCCACTTCCGGTGACTGCAGCGCCCAGCTGCGCATGGCGAACTCGAATTGCGAGTCGAACAGTTCGCTGTTCAGCCAGCAGTCGAAGACGTTGAGAATCGCCTCGGTGATGGACTCGGCATAGGCCTGGGACTGGGTCACCAGGTTGAAGGTGTTCTTGTTTTTCCACTGCTCGATCAAGGCTACGAGCAGGGCATCGCGGTCTTCGAAAAACCAGTAGAAGCTGGTGCGCGACAAATTCAGTTTTTTTGCCAGCGGCATCACGCGCACGGCATCGACACCTGACTCAGTCAGGCTTTCATAAGCCGCATTAAGCCAGCTTTCCAGTGAGCCTCGGCCTGCGGGTTCCGCCTTTGAGGTGGCGCCTTTCATGGGCATTTCTCCCTTTTCAATCTGCTGTTTGTGGCAACTGTACACCATCGTCAAGAGTATTGACACCTGTGTACAGAGGGGCATATTGTCGGCTTGCCTGATGACCTGTTTGCGAGACCGATATGAAAAACGATCCGCTACTTCAGCCTTATCGCCTCAAGCATCTGACCCTGCGCAACCGCATCATCACCACGTCCCACGAACCGGCTTACCCGGAAGACGGGATGCCGAAAAAGCTCTATCGGGCCTACCACGTCGAGCGTGCCAAAGCCGGTGTAGCCATGACCATGACCGCAGGCTCCGCCGCGATCTCCCGTGACAGCCCGCCCGTGTTCAACAACATTCTGGCCTACAAGGATGAAGTGGTCGGCTGGATGAAAGACCTGACTGACGAGTGCCACGAACATGGCGCGGCGGTGATGATCCAGCTTACTCACCTGGGCCGGCGTACCCGCTGGGACAAAGGCGACTGGCTACCGGTGGTGTCGCCCTCCCACAATCAGGAGCCCGCACACCGCGCCTTCCCCAAGCAGCTGGAACATTGGGACATCGACCGCATCATTCGCGACTATGCCGATGCCGCCGAACGCATGAAGGCCGCCGGCCTGGACGGCATCGAGCTACAAGCCTACGGCCACTTGATGGACCAGTTCTGGTCGCCCCTGACCAATGAACTGGAAGGGCCTTACGGCGGCTCGCTGCAAAACCGCCTGCGCTTCACCTTCGATGTGCTCACGGCCATTCGCAAACGCGTGGGCCCGGACTTTATTGTCGGCATCCGTTACACCGGGGACGAAGTGCTTGCCGGTGGGCTGCAAAAAGAGGAGGGCTTGCAGATCTCTCAACTGTTGAAAGACAGTGGCATGATCGACTTCCTCAATGTGATCCGCGGCAATATCGCCACCGACGCCGGGCTGACCGACATCATCCCGATCCAGGGCATGCGCAATGCGCCGCACCTGGACTTTGCCGGTGAAATCAGGGCGCTGACCGGCTTCCCGACCTTCCATGCAGCGAAGATCCCCGACGTGGCCACAGCGCGTCATGCCATTGCCTCGGGGTTGGTGGACATGGTCGGCATGACCCGCGCGCACATGACCGACCCGCACATCGTGCGCAAGATCATCGAAGGCCGTGAAGACGATATCCGCCCATGCGTGGGCGCCAACTATTGCCTGGACCGCATTTACAACGCTGGTGCTGCGTACTGCATCCACAACGCCGCGACCGGGCGTGAAACCACCATGCCCCATGAAATACCCAAGGCGGTGCACAAGCGCAAAGTGGTGATTGTGGGCGCTGGCCCTGGTGGCCTGGAGGCGGCACGTGTGGCAGCAGAGCGCGGCCACGAGGTGGTGGTGTACGAGCTGGCGGACAAACCCGGCGGGCAGATTCGCCTGACCGCGCAGTCCGAGCGGCGCAAAGAAATGATCAGCATCATCGATTGGCGTATGGCGCAATGCGAGCGCCTTGGCGTGACGTTCCACTTCAACACCTGGGCAGACACCGCGGTTGTGCTCGATGAAAATGCCGACGTGGTGATCGTGGCGACCGGGGGCATGCCGCACACCGAAGTGCTGGCACACGGCAATCAGTACCTGGTTTCAAGCTGGGACATCATTTCTGGCGATGTGAAGCCTGGGCGCAATGTGCTGGTGTACGACGATGCGGGCGACCATGCCGGCCTGCAAGCCGCCGAGTTCATAGCCCGCAGTGGCGCCAAGACTGAAATCATGACCCCCGACCGTTCGTTCGCGCCAGAAGTCATGGGCATGAACCTGGTGCCCTACATGCGCGCGTTACAGCACCTGGACACCACCTTTACCGTCACCTACCGGCTCAAGGCGGTGGAGAAACAAGGCGACCAATTGCTGGCCACGATCGGCACCGATTACAGCGACCTGACTAAAACGCGCCTGGTGGACCAGGTGGTGGTCAACCACGGCACCCGGCCGCTGGACGAGCTGTATTTCGAACTCAAACCCATGGCCAGCAACGAAGGCGCCGTGGAGTACATGGACCTGATTGTCGGCAAGCCGCAAACCGTTGTCAGCAACCCCGACGGGCGCTTCCAATTGTTCCGCATTGGTGATGCAGTGGCGTCGCGCAATACCCATGCGGCCATCTACGATGCCCTGCGGCTGGTCAAGGACCTGTAGCTACTGTGTGTTGCCCACAACAATAAAGACAGCCGTCACCCGATTTAGAAACCTTTAGTTACTGCCCCGAAAGTTGGTCTGACTCAGCGGAGGTTGTTGCATGCAAACGGGTTCTGATTCCATTGAGCTGCTCACGGCGTTAACCGAACGCGACCTGCGCTTTCGCAGCGATGCCAAAGTCACTGAACATGCCATCGCGCCGGTCGACACGGCGTTACTCGATGCCTATGCCGCCATCGACCGCAAAGCCTTGCGCCATTACCGCCTGGAGCGCATTCGCGAGCAACTGCGCGCCCAGGATTACGCCGGCATTCTGTTGGCCGACCCGATCAATATTCGCTATGCCACCGACACCAATAACCTTGGTTTGTGGGTGATGCACTCGCCCAGCCGCTATGTGTTCGTGGCCACCGACGGCCCGGTGGTGCTGTTCGAGTTCACCAGCAGCCGGCACAACAGCGAGCACGTTGAAACCATCGATGAAATTCGCCCGGCGATTCCCTGGCTGTATTTTCTTGCCGGCCCCCGCGTGCAGGAAAAAGCCGAGCGCTGGGCACAGGAGGTGGCAGACCTGATGGCCCGCCACGCTGGCGGCAACCGCCGCTTGGCGGTGGACCGCTGCGACCCTTGGGGTGCCCAGCGCCTGACGCAACAGGGCATTGAACTGTTCGATGCGCAGCCCTTGATGGAGCAGGCACGCTTGATCAAATCGGCGGAAGAAGTGGCCAGCCACCGGGTGTCCATGGGCGTGTGCGACCTGGCCATTGCCCGCATGCGCACAAGCCTGGTGCCAGGGGTTACCGAAAACCAGCTGTGGAGCATCATGCACGGCACCAACGTCGCGCACGGCGGCGAGTGGGCCGAAAGCCGCTTGCTCAGTTCCGGGCCGCGCACCAATCCGTGGTTTCAGGACGCCACCGCCAAGGTCATCAAGGCAGGTGAAATGGTCTGCTTCGACACCGACATGGTCGGACCCGGCGGTTACCTTTCAGACATCTCGCGCAGCTTCATCTGCCCCGGCAAGGCGCCGACCATGGCCCAACGCGACTTGCTCGACATCGCCTCGCAGCAGATCAATCACAACGTCGAGCTGCTGCGCCCAGGCCTGTCCTTCCGCGAGTTCGCCGAACACTGCTGGCCGGTGCCCAAGCGCTTTGAGCACAACCGCTACATGATGATGCTGCACGGCGTCGGGCTGGTGGACGAGTACCCCAGCGTCGCCTACGCCGTGGATTTCGCCGAGTGGGGCTACGACGGCCTGTTCCAGGAAAACATGGTGGTGTCGGTGGAAAGTTACATCGGTGAGCAAGGCGGTGGGGAAGGGGTGAAGCTCGAAGAACAGGTGCTGATCAGCGCCAACGGGCCGATCAAACTCTCGCGCACGCCCTTAGTCGACGGCGATCGATAGCTGGAGCAAAACCATGAGCAGCATGACCGTGATTGAAACCGCACCCACCTTGGCGCCGCGGCCGGTGGCCAGCGCCGAACCGTTCTTGCGCCTGGAGGGCATTCATAAACAGTTTGGCCCTTACCCCGTGTTGCACGACGTGTGTTTTGAAATGAACAAGGGCGAGGTGGTGGCCATTATCGGCCCCAGCGGGTCGGGCAAAAGTACCTTGCTGCGCTGCATCAACCAACTGGAGCCGCCGACCAAGGGGCGGGTCAGCATGGATGGCGTGCACATCGAAGCGGGCAAGGCGTTGCCCCGTACCGAGCTGCTCAAGTTGCGCCGGCGCATTGGCATGGTGTTCCAGTCGTTCAATCTGTTCCCGCACCTGACGGTGCTGCGCAACGTCAGCCTGGCGCAAATCCGCACCCTGGGCCGCAGCCCCAAAGACGCCGACGCCCGCTCCTTGCAACTGCTCGAACGCGTCGGGCTGGCCGACAAAGCCCAGCATTATCCGGCGCGCTGTTCCGGTGGCCAGCAGCAACGCATCGCCATCGCCCGCGCCCTGGCATTGGACCCTGAGCTGATGCTGTTCGATGAGCCGACCTCGGCGCTGGACCCCGAGCTGGGCCTGGAGGTGCTGGCGGTGATGAAAGAGCTGGCCAGCGAAGGCATGTCGATGATTGTGGTAACCCACGAGATGCACTTCGCCGAAACCGTGTCTGACCGTGTGGTGGTGATGGCTGACGGGCGCATCATCGAGCACGGGCCAAGCCAGCAGGTGATGCGCGAGCCCCAGCATGAGCGGGTGGTGCAGTTTCTCCAGGCCGTGAGGAATCGCTGATGCAAGACATCCTGATGATGCTGTTGAACGGCGTACCCTGGACCATTGCCGTAACCGTGCTCGCATTCTGTGTGGGCGTAGTGCTGGCGTTTCCGATCTGTGCCCTGCGCATGTCCAGGGTCAAGATGCTGAGTGTGCTGGCTGCCATGCTGGTACTGACCCTGCGCTCGATCCCCCCGATTGTCTGGTTGTTTTTCATCTTTTTCGGCATCGGTGGCGGCTATGTCAGCCTGTCGCCGTTTACCGCAGCGGTGGTTGGCCTGGGGCTGATTACGGCGGCGCACATGTCCGAGGTATACCGCGGTGCGTTCGCGGCGATTCCTGCCGGCCAGTTCGAAGCCGCCTACGCGCTTAACCTGTCGGCGCCGCAACGGTTTTTCGATGTGGTGTTGCCGCAGTTGGTGCGCATCGCCATTCCCACCTCAGCCACCTACGCCATTGGCCTGCTGAAGGATTCGGCCGTGGCCTCGACCATTGGCGTGGGTGATATCAGCTTTCAGGCTTACCAGGTTTCACAGCAAACCTTTCAGGGCCTGAGCGTCTACAGCGCGGCGGCGGTGGTGTACCTGGTGCTCAGCGTGCCAGTGGCCCTGTGCTCACGTTGGCTGTCGGCCACGTTGAAACAGAGGATTGCCCGATGAGCGAACTGTTGACGATGTGGGCGCAATGGTTGCCAGAATTGTGGAAGGGCTTTGTGCTGTCGATGCAGGTGACAGCGGTGAGCCTGGGCCTGGGCGTTGTGCTGGGCCTGTTGCTGGCCATGGGCGTTTCGGCGCCGAACCGCTGGTTGCGTTACCCCTCCCTGGTAGTGGTAGAGCTGGGGCGTGGTGCACCGGCATTGATCCTGCTGCAGTATTTCTACTTCGGCCTGCCCAGCGTCAACCTGACCCTTACCTCGTTCTGGGCCGCTGCGCTGGCCATGGCGTACTGCACGGCGGCCTACACCAGTGAAATCATCCGCGGTGGCATCGAGTCGGTGGCCGCAGGGCAAACCGAGGCGGCCGAAGTGATCGGCCTCAACCGGTTCGACGCGCTGCGCTTTGTGATCCTGCCTCAGGCCTTGCGGGTGGCGCTGCCATCACTGCTGGGGTTCTCCATCATGATGTTCCAGGCCTCGTCGCTGTGTTTCACCATCGCCCTGCCAGAAATTGTCAGCCGGGCATCCTCCATTGGTTCCTCCACGTTCGAGTACATGCCAGTGCTGATACTGGCCGGTTTGATGTATGCCGCTGTCTGTGCCCCGGCGACCCTGGGCGTGGCAGCGCTGGAAAAAAGACTGGCCCCCAGCCAGCCATAACAACAAATGCCACTCGCGCCGATTTCGGCTGCTGCTCTCTTAATGCAAAGGTGACGTCATGACTCGCTCATTCAAACGTTTTACCCGTTGGATGTTCTTGTGCTCGACCTTGGCCGGCGCCCCGTACGCCCTGGCCGAATGCACCCCCGCGAACCAGTTTGAAACCATCACCCCGGGTGTACTCACCGTGGCGGCGTACGTGTTCCCGCCCTACTCGATACCGGGGCCCAACAACCAGTTGAGCGGCGTGGATGGCGAGATCATCAAGCGCATCGCCGAGCGCGAATGCCTTAAAGTCAAAACCATGGTGGTGGACACCGCAGCCGTCGTCCAGGCGGTGGTGGCAAAGCGTGCCGATGTCGGCATTGGCGATTGGTATCGCACGGCAGAGCGCAGCAAGGCATTGGGCTTGTCGGCACCGTTGTACCTGGACGTGATGGGCATTATTTCGGATGAGGGTTACACCAAGATTTCCGAACTGGATGGCAAGCGTATCGGCACCGTGCAGGGCTACCTGTGGGTGGACGATTTGAAGAAGGCCTTTGGCGATAACCTGGTGCTCTACCCAAACCCCGTGGCCATGGCCCAGGACTTGGCGTCCAGGCGCATCCAGGTTGGCGCGGACAGCTTCGCGGTGGCCGTTTCTTCGCAGCAGAAGGGCGGCTACCCCGGCAAGAGCATCAAGGTGTCCGAGCCCGATCAACGGGTCAAGGCCACGCTTGAGCCCGGGCAGAGTGCCTTCCCGTACACCAAGGCCAACGCAGCCTTGGGCGAGGCGCTGGGCAAGAACATCCAGGCCTTGCACGCCTCGGGCGAAATCGCAGAAATCCTCGCCACGTTTGGTCTGGACCGCGAGGCTGCAAAAGTGGGTGAGCCAAGGATGATTCAGTAAAGACAATCAAATCCCGTAGGCGCGGCTTTAGCCGCGAATGAACGCACCGCGAGCTCTCAGGAATGACGCGTCATCGTTCATTCGCGGCTACCGCCGCCCTTGCAGGTTCGCTGGCTGCGGCACACCTTCAACCCGAGAGCACCAAAGCCCCCATGGACGACGACAAACCCGAAAAGCGCCTGTCGCTGACCGATGCCACCACCTTCGCACGCCAGCTGTGCCTGGCCCACGGCACCAGCTACGCCGTGGCCACGGCGCTTGCCAACGCCACCGTATCAGCCCAGGCCCATGGCCAACACGAAGTCGGTTTCGGCCATTTGCCTGACTACCTCAGCGGCTTTGCCACCGGCCGAATCGCCCCGGCTGCCGAGCCCATCGTGACGCAGGTCGCGCCGGCCATGATCCGCTGCGACGCGGCCCGAGGGATCGCGCAACTGGGGTTCGATCGCGCTTTCCCACAGCTGTGCAGCAATGCGCATCAACTGGGTATTGCCCTGTTTGCGCAGTTCAACGCTTTTACCTGTGGCGAGTTGGGTTATTACACCCGCCGCCTGGCGCGCGAGGGGCTGGTCGCGTTGGCGTTTACCAATGGCCCTCCGCTGCTCACCGTGGCGGGGCAGCGCAGACCGCTGTATTCCACCAACCCGATCGCATTTGCAGCGGCCAGTGCAGCGGGGCGGTTACTGGCGATTGACCAGGCCAGCAGTGCCACGGCCTACGTGAACCTGCTGCGGGCGGCTGAAGCGGGGGAGGCGATACCGGCAGGCTGGGCGGTTGATGCGCAAGGCAATGAAACGTGTAGTGCGCGGGAGGCATTGCGTGGGACGTTGCTGGCGTTTGGGGGTGGGCGGGGGGCTAACATTGCGTTGATGGTTGAGGTGCTTGCGGCGGGGGTGACGGGGGCCAATTGGTCGTTGGATGCAGGCGATTTTCGGGCTGGTAGCGAATCGCCGGGGGCTGGGATGCTGGTGATTGGGATTGCGCCCAGGTTGTTGGACGAGTGCTTTGCTTCACGGTTGGGTGAGCAGATGAGCCGGCTTGAAGGCTTGGGTGTTTACCTGCCGGGCAAGGGGAAGGAGCAAGCTTATGCTCGTGCGGTTCGTGAGGGGATCAGCTTGCCGTTAGCGGCGTACCAAGCGTTTAGGGGGCGGGTGGGATAGGCATACACTTTGCTGCTGGCGGCTGCACTAGACAACGCTCAAGGGCAGTGGTCAAGCTGGGGGAGTCTTTGATGCCTAGCAAATCGGTATGTTCGGACTGCAGGTGCACTGCAGCTGCTGGGTCCTTTGAGCTATGGAGGCTTAAGATAGATAGTGATTATCAGATGGGGCTTACACACCATTTGTGACATTAGATGGTCGACAATTGACGACGCCGCATGCTGACTGGGAGAGCGTGTGTGAGGTGGTCTTTAGGGCGGTAGTAGACTGCCCTAAAGACGCCTGAGTTTAGTAAGAAGTTACGGCACCACGAGCCCCATCACCTTGCCGATGTAGTCCGGTTCCCCGATAAAGAAAACATGCAGCGCATTCAGATCTGGGGTTGGCAGGCCTTGCTGACTCCACAGGTGCTGGATGCGCATGCGGTTCGTACTCGGTGACAGGATGACCGACTCCAGCGTGACCCCAGGATCATTCAGGCGCGCCTGCAGATCCTTGATGTTTTGCGAGAGCTGGATCTTGTCGCTGCCGGGGCCTTCGTGTTCCAGTCCGTGCGGGTCGATAAAGCAGATGCGCTGACTGCCATCCGACTTCAGGCACCAGAGGATAAAGTCTGGATAGAAATTGCCGGCTTCAAAGAAACCGACGCCCTGCTTGGCCAGGTTGCGCAGCAGGAAGATGCGCTCTCCACGTTCAGCAAGATTCGTTTCGTTGGCCGCCAGCCAAAGACGCAAGTCCTCGACGAACTGAAACTCGGACTTGTTGAGACCGACAGGCTGGATTTTCACCTTTTCGCTGGAGAGCAGTGGTTCGTAGAGGTGAGCATCTAGTCTCAGACCCTGGACGTGTCCGTGGTCACGCCAGCCCACCTGGGCGAGCTCTTCCTTCAGTGCTTTGATGTCGTCGATCAGGTATTGCTCGGTAGCCTCGACGATCAACTGGTAGTTGATGTCGTCACCCGGCAGGTTTTCGTTCTCGCGGGTGAGCAGAACCAGCTCCATGCGCGGATCGAGGTATTTGCGCTTTTGGTGATTGAAGCAGCGCTCGAGGGCACCGCAGAGCAGTTCGAAGGCTATTGATTGCCAGTGACGCAGGTTGGCCATCGAAGGTGCCCACCAGTGCGCGGGCACCAGGACGCGATACCAGTCTGGGGTCTCCAGCAGCGGGCGCAGTGCTTCTGCTTTAACGATGACGTTGTCCAGGTGTCGCTGGCGACGAAAGCGCTCCAGATCGAACCACAACTTGTCCCAGTCGAGCATCGACAGGCGCAAGGCATCGAAGTGACGTGGTGGGTTATCGGCTGCCTCAGGGGCCTGGCCCATGACCTCTTTAGCCTGGATCATCTGCAGGCGTGGGAAGCGATCAACCACCAAGGGCATTCCCCCCTTGGTCAAGCCAGGCGGGAGGGCTCCAATACTGAGATCCACGATGGGGCCGTGTTTGCGGAAGTCATACTGCTCCTGGGTGTCCTTGCGGAACTTGGAGCGGAGGATCTTCAGCTTCTGGCCAAAGTCGTGGGTGACGTTGAGGGTGATTTCCTCGACATGTGGCGCATCGTTTGGCGGTAGGCCTTCGCTTTCGAGGAAGTCGCGGAAGGTCGCCATAAAGTCGGCCTGCACACCGAACACGTTCAGCGTCTCCAGGAAGTGAATATCCCTCGGTGGGTTCACCGGCTGATAGCGGCTGGTACGCATCAGGCTTATGTCTTTGCCTTTCAGGCGCACGCCACGCCCGAAAAGCTGAATGATCTGTGCGCCTTCGCTCTGGCCCATGCGCATCAGGCCCAGGCTGGATACCCGCCAACAGTCCCAGCCCTCGATGAATTTCTTCGAGCCGATCAGCATGTGAATGGGCGAGGTCGGTTTATGCACGTCACCGAATACCGGCTCGCCAAACTCGCTAGGGCGCACCTCGGCAAGGGACTGTTTGTCTTCCAGCTCATCCTGCACATGCTTGGCCAGCGCCGCGGCATCGCCGACGTTGATGACACCAAAGGGTTGGTCGGCTTCGCCAACTTTCAGCAGCAATTCGCCGCTGTCGCCTTTCACGCGCTCGACCACCAGGTGACCGCCACCAGGGGCATGGAACAGGCGCTGGCAGATGTCGGCATAGAATTGTGCCGCGCTCTGCTTCAAGCCCTTCAGGTAGGGGAAGGACTGCACGAAGATGTCGTGGCCTTGTGCATCGACCAGGCCTGTCTGCTGGCTGTTGCCGTTGAGCACGGTATGGATAAGGCCGGTGAAGGCTTCACGGTGGGCTAGGAAGCGCGCCAGGAAGTCGAGGATCTGCGCCACATCGGACGGCTCTACGCTTTCCTCATCGACCTTGCGCCCGGTGACGCTGGCACCGACAAAGACCCACAACGGCTTTTCCAGGTTGTAGCCGGTGTAGCGATTGCCCGCCTCGGTGAACATGCGCAACTGCTGATAAAACCCCAGCAGGGCAGCGGTCAGGTAGGTGTCCTTGTGGGCCAGCTCATCCCGAGGCAGGTTGAAGATGCGGTAGTCCTTGCCATAACCGTCGGCATAGAAGTAGCGGTAGCTGTAATCGAACAGCACTGCTTTGGCGTAGCTCTCGGCCAGCACGCGGTCGTTGGCTGCCTTGACTGCCTGTTTGAAGGTGGCGGAGTACTCGAAGGTGAAGCCCTTGGCCGCCAGCTTGTCGCGCTTACTTTTCCAGTCGCTGCCGCTCATGCCACGGTGGCCTTCGTCCACCAGCAGCAGGTTGCCATCGCCAAAGCTGTCGACGGCCATTTGCTTGACCTTTTGTTCGTCCGCCAGTTTGGTTATTTCGGTCAGCAGCGGTACATCGAGGGCGTTTTGCCCGCGTGAGATCAGGTCGCTTTCCTGGCGCAGTGGCTCCGGGTAGAAGCCGTTCTCGCGCAGTTCCCGCTCGTGCTGCTCGGACAGGCGTTCGTTCGGCGACAGCACAATGACCCGGCTGAAAGCATCGGCCTGCCCAGTCGCTCGCGCATGCTGGGCAAACTGCAGCAAATTCACATGCATGAGTAACGTCTTGCCACTGCCCGTGGCGTTTTGCAGGCAGATCTTGTTGAGGTCTTCAACAGCGTAAGCGCCGATGCCGGTTTCGCGCCCTTGGCCTTGGTGGTGCTGGTTGAAGCGCTCGATAAATTCATTGAGTGCTGCGCACAGACCCTGGCGGTCGTTGAAGTAGCGGTCGAGGTAGATCTCGACAAACAGGAGAGTCAGCCACTGGAAGTATTTCCAGGCGATTTCTCCCTTGTGCTTGCGCCGGGCATTGATCGCCCGCGTATGCGCCACCAGGTTGGCGTCGTAACGCTCCAGCTCAACCGGGGTCAATGTCGCATTGGCAGGCAAGTGCGAGATCAGCTTCGCCAGAAAGCGGTGCTTGCCGTCCGGGCCGATGCCCGGCTCGGCGCTACGCAGCGACTTGGCGATTATCTCCAGTGGCCGCACAGTGCGGCCTTCATCCTTGTGAGTCACCAGCGGATCGATGTCAAACAGGCTGATCAGATACTGATTGAGTACTAAGGCATCCTGAAAGTGACTGGCTACCAGCGGTGGTTGAACTTTGCTTTTACGCGGGGCGCGAGCCATCTCAAGCGTCCTCCCACATGCGCTGGGCGAAGGTCTCTTCGATCAGGCGCACGCGTGTGGCGGCATCGCCATCGCTGGACAGGGCATGGTTGCCGTTGACGTAGATGGTGGCGAACTCGCTTTCACGTGGGGTGATTCCGCGCTTGTTCAGCCAGGCTTCCAGGGCGGCTTGATCACGACCGGAATCGCCGGTTAGCTTGCGCCAGATCACCAGCACACGTTCACGCGACAACTCGTCGCCCGGTACGCTCAGAATGTGGCCTTCCACGGCGCGGAACCAGAACTCGCCATCGTCACGCTCTTTGATGGCGGTTGAGCGCCAGCGCGTGTCTTGGTCTTTGGGCAGCTCGGGGTCAGTTTCACGCACCAGCTCAATGGCATAGCGGCGCGGCTGATCTAGGTGGGCGACATGCAGGCCAATCAACCAGTTGAAGGTTTCCACCAGATCGATGGTTTTCACCACCTGGGCGTCGCTGCCAGGCTGTTTGACCTTGAGTTTGTAGGACGTGGGATCGGTAAACTCGCGCACATTGAGCAGGCTCGGGCTGCCGGCGGTTTCAAACTCAAGCCAGTATTTGAGCAGGTAGTCGCGGGCCATCTCTGCGGACTCAGGAGTGCTGGTGTTCAGACGAGGAGTGTCTGGTAGTTGCAAATTATTCAGGGTGTCTTCGAACGATTCGAGGCGCAAATATTTGAAGCAATGGCTTATGCCATCTCGTGAAATGGGCTTTTCATTTCTCCAAGTGTCTGAGTATACGGATTTTTTTATTCTGGGTAGAAGTACGGATGAGAAATGCTCTCCCATCTCGAAGAGAACGTACTTGTCATTATTTTGGTTTTTTCTATTCGTGCTTATAACTGCATGGCCTGTGCTTCCTGAGCCTGCAAAATAATCTAGAACATAGTTTCCTTCTGCATTTTGGGCCATCTCGATAAGTCGGGATATTAGTTTAATAGGCTTTTTCCCTAGCGGGAAGTCGACTGCGCCTTCGTGTTTCAAATTGTTGGTATCGATGTCCATCCATATGGTTGATGCTGGCTCGGCTATAGCTTGAGTTCCATCAACAGTCCTTACGGATTTTGAAAGGAAATAAAACTGTCTTCCTCCTAGTAGATACATCGTTTCGCTAGTGTCGCGCTCAACTGCGACTACTTGATCTTTATTGTTTTTCGAGTGTTCGATATGGTCGCGAAGCCAGGGCGCTGGCTTTTGTAAGGTCTTGGTCTCGAATACACGGTCTGCATTTTTTATAGCAAATTGTTCGCATGCGTTTTCAACAATCGCAGATGCAGCATCCCCCCATTTCTGGCGGGCTAGCTTCATTCCAGTTGCAGAGTTTTCACATTGGAAACCCAGATCTTGAAGGACTTGAACCTTGATAGGTTTGAATTCCCAGAGAGAGCAGTCTTGCTCCGGATTAACAATAAATCTTGAAAAATGAGCGAGGTCTACGGGTTTTTTCACGTAGCTAGTCGTGTAGCTGTAATTGTTTCTGTCTTTTGCTGCAAAAATTAGCCTGTCAGAGACGTCTACTGGGCCGAGGTTTACTGTGCGAAAGCTGGAGGCGGTAGAACACTTTGTCGTCACAGTTGTGATGTAGCTTCCTTCACCAAGAGCGCTTTCAAGTAGTCCCCTGTAGCGCCAGTCTTCAATGTCGTTAAGGTTGCAGATAATTCCAGCGGAATCAGAAAGTAACTCTTTTGCGATACTCAGTCTGTCTGCTTGCATAGAACACCAGCTAGAGTGTCTGTAGTTGTCCTTGTAAATAAAGTCATCTCCGCCGGTGTTGTATGGCGGGTCTATGTAGATCAATTTAACCTGGTGGCTGAGTTTTTCTTTTGCAATTGAAAGGGCTTGAAAGTTGTCGGACTGGATAATTATTCCATTGCAGGATTTGTCCAGTTCGCTTTGGGTTGCCAGTATTATTTCTTTTTTTTCTTCGTCAAGAAAGCGCGTGTCGATTGAAAGGAATTTATTGGCTTTCAAAAACTCTATAGAGAGAGGCTCGCTGTATCCGGGCTGTGCCATGTCTGCCTTGATTTCATCAATGGCAAATAATTTCACCCACTCTTCCCGCTGCTGCTCATTGGCTGCAATTTCTGGATAAAAGCTTTCCGGGATGCGATCCAGGGTGATGCAGTACTGGGTCTCGACAACGAATTTTTTCTTGAGCCAGAGTTTTTTCTGGAAATCTTCGAGCTGGGCGAGAAAGTCGACAATGCGCCGTGCAATCTTGCGCAGCACGCGCAGCTTTTTCAGGTATTCATCCACGCGCGGAGCATCGGCGGCCTCGATGTCGTCGAGGCGAATGATCTCGTTCTTGATATAGAAATCCAGCTCGCGACGGAGGAAGCCACCGAGGTTCTTGTGGATGAAGTAGTCCATGGTATTGCGCGCAGTGAACTGGCCCAGGTATTTGCCCAGCAGTGTGCGGTTGGGCTGCTTGTCGGTGGGGGCTGGAGCAAACAGCGGCTGCTCGAAGGCGCGCAGCTCAGGGTGAGGGAACACCAGATTAGCGAGCTGCTCGCCTACGACTTGTTCGGCCTCCGCCAGACGCTTTTGCTGCCAGGTGCCGGCTTGGCCGGACTTCGTGCTGTCGGGGCGGTAGTCGAACTGCACGACGAGTTCCGGCAGCCCTTTCTCGTTGGTTTCAAGCTTCAGCGGTTCTGCCGCGTGGATGATAAAGAAGCGCTCCTGGCCTTCTTTGACGTTGTTGTGCTCGCCTTCTGCGGCAGCGGCCAGGCGGAAATGCACCTTCAGCGGGGTTGTGGCTGTTGGCTGGAATTCGAAGCCGCTTTGCGGCCCCTGTTCCTTGGCCCGGGCTGCGGTGAGATCGAAGGTGAAGTTGCTGAGCGCTTCACTCGACTTGATGTAGTACTGGTCTTTGTTGGCCCAGTGCAGCATGACTTCGCGGCCATCGTAGGGCACGGCATAGGGCGCAGCACGGCTGTCGTTCTCGGCGACGAAGTAGCGCTTCGACATGAAATCGCCCTTGTCGTAGTAACGACTGAAGAAGCGGTACAGGTGTTCGTACACCTGGGCATCGTCAGCCAGTACACCGCCGCCATCGCGGGCGTGCTGCTGGGCCAGCTCGAGCTCTTTGCCGACCGTGGTGCCGCGATATTCAGGCTTCAGTTCACCCGTGGGCAGGAAGGCGTCCTCCCCGAGGGTCTCGGCGACTTTTACCCGCGCGGCTTCTAACGCGTCATGGGCGTTGCTTTGCGATTGGCCGGCAAAGTGGGCATCGATCTCGCTGCCCAGCTCGGTATCGATAAAGGTTCTGATCTGTGCGCTACGGGCGTGAAGGATGCGGTACAGGCCGAAGTCGAGCTCGGGTTGGTTGAGCTGGAAGAGCTCGCCCAGCAGGGCGATGAATTGGTCTTTTTGCTTGCTCATATGTACTTCTCAAAAAAGGGTCAGGCGTAGGGCTTGAATTCGTTGCTGTCGCGAATCAGTAGCTGCATCAGCTTGGGGTGGATAAAGAGCTTTTCCTTGCCGACCTGCACCTCTTGCAGGACGCCGATGACGACAAGCTCTTTGAGGTAGCGAGAGGCGGCCTGACGTTGGGCAATCTGTTTGTCGACGACGTTGCTAATGCGGCAATAGGGCTGCTCGAAAATTACGTCCACCAGCTCGCGGGAGTAGGTTTTCGGCAGCTGTTCGCGAACAAACTGGGTGGTGTGTTCGGAGAGGCTGCGGATGGCGGCTATTTTGGCAGTGGTCCAGCGTGCGGTTTCTTCCACGGCGCTGAGCATGTACAGCAGCCAGGGCTCCCAGGCTTGTTCGCGGGTGACATCCAGCAGCAGACGATAGTAGTCGGCACGGTGGGCGATGATGTAACGGCTGAGATAGAGAATCGGCAGATTCAGCAGACCTTCGTGGATCAGATACAGGGTGTTGAGCACGCGCCCGGTGCGGCCATTGCCATCGGTGAACGGGTGGATAGCCTCGAACTGGTAATGCCCGACGGCCATGCGTACCAGCGGATCGAGGTCGGTCTCGTTGTGCAGGAAGCGCTCCCAGTTGGCGAGCAGATCGCGCAAACGGTCTTCACCTTCCGGTGGGGTGTAGATGATCTCGCCGGTGCGGTCGTTGGCCAGCTGGGTGCCCGGCACCCGGCGTATATCCATGTTCACGCCCTTGAGCGTGCGGCAGATCTCGACTGCCGTGCCGGTGGAGAGTGGGCGCTCGGCCAGCGATTGGTAACCATGATGCAGGGCCTTGCGGTAGCGCAAGGCTTCCTTGGTCGCGGGGTCGGCATGGTTATCGCCATCCTGGGCATGCTGAAAGAGCAAATCCGTGGTGGTGACGATACTTTCGATTTCCGAGCTGTCCTTGGCTTCCAGCAATGGGATGGTGTTGATCAGCACCGTCTGGTTGGGGATCAGCTCGGCCGCCTGCTTCAATCCGGCCAGTGCTGCGCGGGCCTCGATACAGCGCTTGAGCACTGCACGGGTTTCAAGCTCGGCTGCCGGTGGCAGAGGCGGCAGCTGGTTATAGGGCTTGTCGGCCTGCCAGGGGAGGGGGGATGCGGTCATGGATGCGATCCTGATCCTTGGGGTATCCATCTAAAGGCAAGGGCGCTCTGATGAGCGCCCTTTTCGTGGCGTCAGTGTAAACATGTGTGCATAACGTGTCGCTATTTTTTAGTTTCAGCGACATGTTTTGCTCTCGTGTCGCTGGCGGCGACATGTGCGCACAACGTGTTCTTGAAATGGCTTTTTAGCGACGTGTTAGCTCACGGCCCAGCGCACAGTGAACAGTGTTTGGGTGCGGCTGGCACGATGCAGGCGCTTTTCCAGGGCTTCGATAAGGGCATCGCGGCGAGCTTCTATCTCGTCTTCCACGGCAAAGATCTCTTGGCGTTGCCGGCGTTGCTCGCCTTCCACCTTGCGGATGTCGTCCTGTAAGCTTCGTGCCTCGTCCATGCTCTGGGCGGTACGGGCTTGCCGCTTTAGGCCTTTGAGCTTGAGCTTGGTGTCTTGCAGGGCTTGCTCGGCAGCGAGGATGCGGTCTTCGGCCCAGGCGTCCAGTTTTTCGCGTTCTTGCTGGAAAAACTTGTCGTTCTGCTCTAGTGCTTGGCTCAGCGCTGCATCGATTTGGCGACGGGCGTTGCCATGCAGGTCATCGGGCGGGGCGCTGTGGGTTGGCTCGGCGGTAGCGCACAGTTGGAAGAGTTTTTCGCAGGTTTCCTGATCGAGCAGTTCGCCGCTATCGGCCATGGCGGTGAATACCAGGTGCTCCTCACGTTGAAAGCTGTCGAGCTCCAGCAAGTTGAGCTGAAGCCAGCCTTGCTGATCGACCAGCTGCTCGATGACGCTGATGCGCGGGTTGCGGCCTTCCAGCCATTGCGCATAGCTGAAGCGCAGAGTGGCTGTGGGGGCAGGGGCGTTACGTCCCTGATCGAGTACGTATTCGCCCAGTGGGTGCGTCAGGCGGTAGATCCGGGTGTTTTCAATCTGAGCTTGTTTTGCCAGTTCGCCCTTGCGAATGAGCTGGTAGTGCCCGGTTGCGATCTGGGAAAGGGGCGGCAGGCTGAGGTCGAAAGTCAGTAGGTTGCTATCGAACCTGGCTTGCTCTGCCAAGATGTACTGAGTCAATTGCCAAAACAGCCGCGTGATTCGGTCTAGCTGGCTTTCAGCGCGCTCTTTGTGGGTTTTGAGTAGGCTGTGGATATCGGCATCGAAATTTTCCAGCAAGAGCTTTTCGGTTTCCAGCATGCGTGCCTGGATATCAGCATCCAGTTCGGCACGCAGGCTGGCAAACGCGGAATCGATCTCTTGGGGCGTGCGGCAGCAGTCGTAAATTTCGGCAATACGTTTCTCGAAGTCGATGCCGGCTTCGATCCTGCCGAGCACTTGGTCAGATGCACCGAAAACACCATCGAACAGGTGAAACTTGTCCTGCAGTAGGGCCAGTACACGCTGGTCTGCGGCATTGCGTTGGTTGAGGAAGTTGATCACCACTACGTCGAAACGCTGCCCGTAGCGATGGCAGCGACCAATGCGTTGCTCTACGCGCTGGGGATTCCAGGGCAGATCGTAGTTCACCACCAGGGAGCAAAACTGCAGGTTCACACCTTCGGCGGCTGCCTCGGTGGCAATCAAAATTTCCGCGCTACTACGGAAGTGATCAATCAGCGCTGTACGACGGTCTATGGCGGGTGAGCCGGTGACACGGTCGCTGCCATGGTAGCGAGCCAACCAGCGCTGATAAATGCCGGTTGCGGCTTCACCCAGATTGCCACCGCTGAAGGTGACAATCTTGCCGGCGTGCCCATGAGCCTCTAGAAAACGAGCCAGGTATTCCTGGGTACGGCGGGACTCGGTGAAGATTACTGCTTTACGCGGTGCGCCCATACCGGACATGCGTGCAAAGCCTTGTTCGAGCGCGTTCAGTAGGGCGAAGGATTTTTGGTCTTCGCGAATGCTGTGAGCGATTTCGATATAAAGGTCGAGCTCGGCGATTTCCTTGCTCAGCAGTTCGAAGTCGAGCTTGCTGGCTGAGTCATGAACATCGTAGTTGGCTGAGTCTTCCGCTGCTTCGAGAAGGTCTTCCTCCAGGTCGTCCTCTTCAATCAGGTGCTCGAACCATTCCTCATCGATGCTCTGACGTTCCAGCAGTTTCTGCAGGCGTACTTTGATGGCTTGCAGTGTGGCGACGACAGCTTCCGTGGACGAGGCCAGCAGCTTGCGCAGGATAAGAGCCACGAGATGCTTCTGGCGCTGTGGGAAGCCGTAGCTGAAGTCGCGGTGCAAATACGCGGAGATGAGGTCGTAAAGCCGCTGCTCGTCATCGCTCGGGGTAAATGGTGTGGTCAGCGCATGGCGCTGAGTATAGGGCACGTACTCCAGAACATCCCTACGCAAGGTGCGCTTAATAAAGGCCTGCAAACGGCGGCGCAAAGCTGCCAGGTCGCCATCCGTATTGTTGTACTGAGCGCGAAAGCTGCGCTCATCGCCGAAGATGTCCTCGTCAATCAGCGAGCTGAGGCCATACAGCTCCATGAGTGAGTTCTGCAGCGGTGTGGCCGTTAGCAAAAGCTTGCGTCGCCCGGCCAGTGAGCGTTTGAGAGATTGCCCAGTTTCGTTGCTTTTTCGGTGGGCATTGCGCAGCTTGTGGGCTTCATCGATAACGACTAAATCCCAGGGAATATTGCCCAGCTGCTCTTGCATACGTGCGGCAAAGTGGAACGATATGATGCTGATAACGTCGCGGGCCAACGGATCGTAGATGCCATCCTGGCGAAGCTGTTTCCAGGTACGGGCATCCAACACCTGGGTGGGCAAATTGAATTTTTCGGAAAGCTCCTGCGCCCATTGTTTGCGCAGTGCCGCTGGGCAGATGACCAAGAGGCGACGGCGACGTTCGGCCCAGAGCTGGCCTAGAACCAAGGCGGCTTCAATCGTTTTACCCAAGCCGACTTCGTCAGCCAGCATCACGCCTTTACTCAGGGGGTTTTGCAGGGCAAAAAGGGCGGCATCAATCTGGTGTGGGTTGAGGTCGACACTGGCGTCGAACAGCGACTGGGAAAGCCGGTCCTCTTCGCTGGCTGCACGGCGCCGCGTCAGCTCCCAAGCGAAATACTTGGCGTGATGGGGCGTGAGGCTGCTTGTAGGATTGAGCGTCGACATCAACTGCCCTCGGTAATGTCCATGAGCCGAACGATGCAGATCCTGCATCCGGGTTAGTTTTGAGTTGCTGAACTGGTTGCGACCGTGTCCCAACTTTACCGATGTGATGAGGAGGTTTGTAGCTTTATTAGGCTGGACTGGTTCACCCTGAATTTCCCGGTGCACAATGTGCCTGCTTACTACCTAGGCATTCGTATGACCCGTGACGGTACATTCGAAGAAATTTAAAACGGGCGGGGAGCTCTTATCCAGCAGCAGCTGGCGGGGCGTTGAAGTAACAGGGGCCAAGCGGCTGACGCTGACCCCATAAACATCCCGGTGCGTGACTCAACGCATCATGCCGAGTTCGGCATCATCCAACAGCGCTTTGCCCAACGCACAGAGGTAGTGCGCTGCCCAGATCAGTTTGGGCTTGTCTTCCATCAGGCCATCAATGGTCAGGTCCCGCGCATAGCCCATCAGTTCCGAGGCCTGTTCGCGGGCGTTCTGGCAAGGGATGCCGGGTTCGATGCGGAACAGTGGGTGGGTCTGGTTTTCGCCTTGAAAGAAGATAGTTTTGCCGACTGTGCAGTTCGTGTCTTCGGTGGTCATTGATCAATCTCCCTGGTCTGGTGGTTGCCTGGGCTGGCCCTATCGCCGGCAAGCCGGGCTCCCACAGGTTTTTCGCTCGGTATGCGAATCAGTGCATCGGTTGCGGGTTCGCTGGCTGTTGTATTTGCACCAGCGCTGACTCGAGTAATCGGCGCAGGGTTTCGAGCTCGTGCATCGAGGCCATGATCAACACCGATGCGGGCGACCTGGGCTGCATCAGCATCGCCTGCTGGGCTACGGCTTCTGCACAGAGTGCGTAGTCCGAGGCCATCATGATCGTGTCTTCCAGGGAGTGGAGGTGGTGAGGTGGGTCAGGAACAATCTTTAACATTGTGCTGTGTTCTCGATAGGGGCCACCGCCAACCCGCTGTCAAACGGAATGGTGGCAGCTGTGCATGGGTTGACAGACCGGCGAACACAGAAACCGGCGCACGCGAGCGTGCCCCATGCACAACCGCCATGAACGGTTATGCGCGCTGTGTATCGTTGCGGCCTGTCAAAGCCGGTCGTTGATGAGCAACGACCCACCGAGACTAAAACCCTGAAAAAATGACCGCAACGGAAAACAGGCGCTGGGAGTATCTTTGGGAAACGCCCTACAAGAAAGGGGGGAAATCCGATTTTTCGCCCGCAAATCCCAAAATTCAGACACAAAAAAAGACGCCCGAGGGCGTCTTCTTCTTTGGATTTGGTGGAGCCGGGGGGATTTGAACCCCCGTCCGCCAGTACTCCGCTGTCGGTACTACATGCGTAGCCGTGTCTACTGATTTAATCCGCAGCCGCCCGACGGGCAGGGTGCTTTGGATGAGTTGTGTAAGTTTTAGTCACTTCGCCCACAACGTGCTACGCGACGATCCTGTTCTGTATGACAATCAGTTCGGGTTTACAGGCATCCCCTAGTGATTGCTGGAGCCGAAGCTACCAGAAGCAACGGGTCAAGAGGACTGCTTACGCAGCCAGCTTGTACTCCGCGCCGTAGTTTTCGTCATTGGCAACTATAAAAGTTGCAACAGTGGATTTACGAGTTCTGTTACCAACTCGGCATGCACCTAGAGTTTCGCTACCGGCGTCGAATCCTAATCGGCCCCACACTAGCGTTACGCTAACGCACCTTACGGCACGTGGAATGGAGTATACGCCATTGCGCGGGCGACGTCGACAGCCGGTCCTGTCGCCCGCTTCATGGCTCACGCGCCGCCGCTGCCGGAGCCGCTGCCTTTCTCGGTTTTCTCCAGGCGTTCCAGCACTTTGCTGGTGATGGCGATGCATTCCTTGGTGTCGCCCGAGGCCTGGGCGGCTTTGGCTTTGTCCACCTGCTCGGTAAGGGCCTTGTCCAGGCCTTCGGAGGTGGCGCCGGCGGTGGCCATGCTGTCGTCGATCTTTTGCAGGTTGGTGTTGCAGAGGTCATCGGCGGCGAACACCGGCGAAGCCAGCAGGGTGGCGGCCGCGAACAGGGCCGAAAGCGCGGTACCTTTCATGGGTGTCTCCTCTGGGGCCTCTGGAAGGTGGGCCTGTAGGGTGGACTGTGGGGGATTGGCGGGGGTTCAATCGGGATGGTGGCGGGGCGATATTGAGGTGGGGGATGGCACCGGCTTTGCCGGTGTTCGCGGGGCGAGCTCGCTCCCACATGGATCGCGGTTGGCTCGGGGATGCGCTGTAGCGGGGGCTTTAGGGGGCTGTGGGGACTGGTTGGTCGGGGGTGGTGGCGGGGCGATGTTGGGGTGGAGGATGGCACCGGCTTTGCCGGTGTTCGCGGGGCGAGCCCGCTCCCACATGGATCGTGGTTGGCTCGGGGATAGGCTGTAGCGGGGGCTTTAGGGGAGTGTGGAGATTGGTTTGTCGGGGTGGTGGCGGGGCGATGTTGGGGTGGGGGATGGCACCGGCTTTGCCGGTGTTCGCGGCTGAAGCCGCTCCCACAGGGATCGTGCTTGGCTCGGGTATGCGCTGGACCTGTGGGAGCGGCCTTGTGTCGCGAAGGGCTGCAGAGCAGCCCCGGGGATCTATGCAGCGCTGCTGAGAACCTGGGGCCGCTTTGCGGCCCAATCGCGACGCAAGGCCGCTCCTACAACAGTGAAGGTGTCTGCCTTTAGATGCTGCGTGGCCGGGTAACACGGTCTACCAGGTAGACCAGGCCGTGGTAGTCGATGCCGCTGTGGCTCGACAGGCCTATTTCGCAGGTGCGGCTGGTGGAGATGCCTTCGCTGCAATACTGCACCGCATCCTTCAGGCTGCGCAGCGAGTGGGCGTTGAGCTCGGGGGTGGTGAAGCCTTTGTCACCGGCAAACCCGCAGCAATGGATGCCTTCGGGGATTACCACCTGTTTGCTGCAGCGCCGCGCCAGGTCGATCAAGGCCTGGCTTTCGCCCAGGTGCTGGGTGCTGCAGGTCACGTGCACGGCCACCGGTTCGTCCTGGGGGGTGAACTCCAGGCGGTCGAGCAGGTGGGTGCGGATGAAGCGCACGGGGTCGTACAGGTCCAGCCGGGTTTCGCCCAGGTCTTGCACCAGGCGCAGGGTGCAGGGGCTGGTGTCGCAGTAGATCGGGTCAAGGCCGCCGCGGCTGGCGTGCAGCAGGGCGGTGATCAGCTCCTGGCGCTTGTGCTCGGCCTGTTCGGGGTAACCCTTGGAGGCGAAAGGTTGGCCGCAGCACAGGCTGTCGGCGTTGTCGGGGAACACCACCTGGTAACCGGCCTTTTCCAGCAGGGCGCGGGTTTTGTCCAGCAGCGAGCTTTGCTCGCGGTCGGCATAGGCCGGGCCCATCACCCGTGACACGCAGGCGGCCAGGTACACCACGCGGGGCCGGGCGTCGTTGCTGACAGGGCCGAAGCTGATCGGGCGCAGGGGTTGTGGCATGGCCGGGGTCCACTGGGGCAGGCGGCCTTTGCTGGCTTTGCTCAGCGAGGCGCTCAGGCGGCCCAGGCGCGGGGCGCCGAGTAGCTTGCGGGCGGTGTTGGCGGCCGTGAGGGTAAGGCGGGCGCCACCCAGTGCAGTGTGGAAGTGCTCGGCCAGCCAGTCGGCAGTCTTGTTGTGCTCGGCGGCCTGGCTGCGCAGCTTTTTCACCAGCTCGCCGGTGTTGATGCCGACCGGGCAGCGCTGGGCGCACAGGCCAGTGGCTGCGCAGGTTTCGATGCCTTGGTACTGGTAGGTCTGCATCAGTTCGCGGGTGTCGATGCCGGCGCGTTGCTTGGCCTGGATGTCACGCCACATGACGATGCGCTGGCGTGGGCTGAGGGTAAGCCCCTTGGACGGGCACACCGGTTCGCAGAAGCCGCATTCGATGCACTTGTCGACGATTTCGTCGGCGGCAGGCAGCGGCTTGAGGTTTTTCAGGTGGATATCAGGGTCATCGCTCAGCACCACGTCGGGGTTGAGGATGCCGTTGGGGTCGAGCAGGCGCTTGAGCTTCCACATCAGCTGGTAGGCGTCATGCCCCCATTCCAGTTCCACGAATGGGGCCATGTTGCGCCCGGTGCCGTGTTCGGCTTTTAGCGAACCGCCAAACTCCACGGCCACCAGTTGCGCCACGTCGTCCATGAAGGCCTGGTAACGGGCGACTTCCTCGGCGCTGTTGAAGCCTTGGGTGAAGACGAAGTGCAGGTTGCCTTCCAGCGCGTGGCCAAAAATGATCGCTTCGTCATAGCGGTGCTTGTCGAACAGCAGGATCAGGCGGTTGACGCCTTCGGCCAGTTGCTCGACGGGGAAGGTCACGTCTTCGATGATCACCGTGGTGCCGGTCTGGCGCACGGCGCCGACGGCGGGGAAGGTGTCCTTGCGGATTTTCCACAGCTGGTTGTACACGGCCGGGTCTTCGCTGAAGTCCACTTGCTGTTCCAGCGGGAAGTCGGCGATCGAGGCCATCACCTGGTGCAGTTGTTCGTGCAGCAGGCTCTGGCTGGCGGCGCGGGACTCGATCAGCAGGGCGCAGGCGTTGTCTGACAGGCCTTTTACCCACAGCGGCATGCCGGGCATGTTCTGCACCGAGCGCAGGCTGCGGCGGTCGAGCAGTTCCACGGCCGAGACCGGCTGCTGCTTGAGCACGGGTACCGCGCGGCAGCAGCTTTCGACGCTGGGGAACACCAGCAGGGCGCTGGCCTTGTAAGGGTGGTCGGGCACGGTGTTGTAGGTGACGGCGCTGATGAAGCCCAGCGTGCCTTCGGAACCGACCAGCAGGTGCTGCAGGATGTCCAGCGGCTGGTCGTAGTCCACCAGTGCGTTCAGCGACAGGCCGGTGGTGTTCTTCAGCCGGTATTTGTGCCGGATGCGCTCGGCCAGGGCGGTGTTGGCGCGGGTCTCGCGGGCCAGGCTGGCCAGCGATGCCAGCAGCGCGGCGTGGCTTTTTTCAAAGGCGGCGACGCTGGCTGGGTCTTCGCTGTCCAGGCGGGTGCCGTCGGCCAGCACCAGGCGCAGGCCGGCCAGGGTGTGGTAGGTGTTCTGCGCGGTGCCGCAGCACATGCCGCTGGCGTTGTTGGCAACGATGCCGCCAATTTTGCAGGCGTTGATCGAGGCCGGGTCGGGGCCGATCTTGCGCCCGAAGGGGGCCAGCCAGGCGTTGGCCTGGGCGCCGATCACGCCGGGTTGCAGGCGGATCTGCTCGCCCTGGCCACGGATTTCGCGGCCGTTCCAGTTATCGCCGAGCACAATCAGCACCGAGTCGGTGATGGCCTGGCCAGACAGGCTGGTGCCGGCGGCGCGGAAGGTGACCGGCACCCGCTCGCGCTGGGCCAGTTTGATCAGGCCGACCACTTCGTCCTCGGACTCGACGCGCACCACCAGCTTGGGGATCAGCCGGTAGAAGCTGGCGTCGGTGCCAAAGGCCAGGGTGGACGTGGGGTCGTCGAAGCGGCGTTCGGCGGGTATCAGGCGCTCGGCATCACGCAGGAACGCGGCGGGCAAGCTCATGCAGTCTCCTCGCGGGGCTGTGGCGTCTGTGCGCCACATGCCCCGGGTCAATCAGGCGGTGTTTCTTGCAGGCGGTCAGGCGCCCAGTTCGCGTACCAGCGAGTCACGGGTGATCTCGCTGATCGACTTGGCGCCGGTCAGCACCATGGCCACGCGCATTTCCTTCTCGAACAGCTCAAGCAGGTTCTTCACCCCGGCCTGGCCATGCACGGCAAGGGCGTAGAGGAAGGCGCGGCCGATCAGTACGGTGTCGGCGCCCAGGGCGATCATGCGCACCACGTCGAGGCCACTGCGGATGCCGGAGTCGGCCAGAATCTTCAGGTCGCCTTTGACGGCGTCGGCAATGGCCGGCAGGGCGCGGGCGCTGGACAGCACGCCATCGAGCTGGCGGCCGCCGTGGTTGGACACCACGATGCCGTCGGCGCCGAACTTGACCGCATCGCGGGCGTCATCGGCATCCAGAATGCCCTTGATGATCATTGGGCCGTCCCAGTACTCGCGGATCCACTCCAGGTCTTTCCAGGAGATGGACGGGTCGAAGTTGTTACCCAGCCAGCCGATATAGTCGGCCAGGCCGGTGGGGTTGCCGCGGTACTTGGAGATGTTGCCCAGGTCGTGCGGGCGGCCCATCACCCCCACATCCCACGCCCACTCGGGGTGGGTCATGGCTTGCAGCACGCGGCGCAGCGGGCCGTTGCGGCCGCTCATGCCCGAGTGGGCATCGCGGTAGCGGGCGCCGGGTACGGGCATGTCGACGGTGAACACCAGGGTTTTGACACCGGCGGCCTTGGCCCGCTCCAGGGCGTTGCGCATGAAGCCGCGGTCCTTCAGCACGTACAGCTGGAACCACATCGGCCGGTCGATGGCCGGGGCCACTTCTTCGATCGGGCACACCGACACGGTCGACATCGTGAACGGGATGCCGTGGGCGGCCGCTGCACGCGCCGCCTGCACTTCGCCCCGGCGGGCGTACATGCCGGTGAGGCCGACCGGGGCCAGGGCCACCGGCATGCTCAGGGTTTCGTCGAACAGCTTGGTTTCCAGGCTGAGCTCGGACATGTTGTTCAGCACGCGTTGGCGCAGGGCAATACCGGCCAGGTCCGACACGTTGTGGCGCAGGGTGTGCTCGGCGTAGGCGCCGCCGTCGGCGTAGTGGAACAGGAAAGGAGGCAGCTTGCGTTGGGCCGCGGCGCGATAGTCGGTAGAGGCAGAAATGATCATGGATTCTCGCAGCGTTGCTTGTGGGGAGTGCCGGGCGCGCGATGGCGCCCGGCCCCTTTCACTTTAGTGATGAACCAGCATGCCGGTCAGCCAGTAAGCCTGCACCAAGGTGATCAGGCCCACGATGGTGGCAAAGAACAGGCTGTGCTTGACGGTGAAGCGGAACAGGTCGGACTCCTTGCCCACCAGGCCGGTGGCGGCGCAGGCCACGGCAATGGACTGGGGCGAGATCATCTTGCCGGTCACGCCGCCGCTGGTGTTGGCCGCTACCAGCAAGGTGTCGTTGACGCCGATCTGGTGTGCGGTGGTGGCCTGCAGCGAACTGAACAGGGCGTTGGACGAGGTGTCCGAGCCGGTCAGGAACACGCCCAGCCAGCCAAGGAACGGCGAGAAGAACGGGAACGCGGCGCCAGTGCCCGCCAGTACCAGGGCCATGGTCGAGGACATGCCCGAGTAGTTGGTGACGAAGGCGAAGGCCAGCACCATGCCGATCGACAGGATGGGCCAGCGCAGCTCCCAGAACGTTTCTTTGAAAGTGGTCAGACCAGTTTTGAAGTTGATCTTCAGCACCGCCATGGAGATCAGCGCCGAGAGGAAGATCGCGGTGCCGGTGGCAGAGATCGGGTCGAGCTTGAACACCGCTGGCATGGCAGTGGGCGCGGCGACGATCGGTGCGGTCTTGATCACCAGTTGGTCGAGGTGCGGGATGGCGAAGTTGAACACGAAGTTGTACATCGCGCCGCCCGGGGCGAACGCTGCCTTGAACGGCCTCAGGGTCCAGATGGTGACCAGTACGGTCAGGATCAGGAACGGCGACCAGGCCTTGAAGATTTCGCCAAAGCTGTAAGGGCTAGGCTGGCTGCCGCTTGGCTGCACAACGGCTGCGCCGACGCTGCCTTTGGCTTCGCTGAACGAACGCTTTGGCTGCCAGACTTTCAGGAACAGGGTGAGGCAGATCAGGCTGGCCAGCGCCGAGGTGATGTCGGGCAGTTCAGGGCCGATGAAGTTCGAGGTGAAGTACTGGGTGACGGCGAAGCTCAGGCCGGCGACCAGGGCGGCAGGCCAGGTTTCTTTCACGCCACGTAGGCCGTCCATCATGAACACCAGCCAGAACGGCACGAACAGCGACAGCAGCGGCAGCTGGCGGCCAGTCATGGCGCCGATGTGGAAGGCGTCGATGCCGGTGACCTGGCCGGCCACGATGATCGGGATGCCCAGGGCGCCGAAGGCCACGGGGGCGGTGTTGGCGATCAGGCACAGGCCGGCGGCGTACAACGGGTTGAAGCCCAGGCCCACCAGCAGTGCGGCAGTGATTGCCACAGGGGCGCCGAAGCCCGCCGCGCCTTCCAGGAAGGCACCGAAGCAGAAGCCGATCAGCAGCACTTGCAAGCGCTGGTCGTCGGTAATCGACAGCACCGAGCTGCGGATCACTTCGAACTGGCCGCTCTTGACCGTGAGTTTGTACAGGAACACCGCGGCAACGATGATCCAGGCAATCGGCCAAAGGCCGTAGAGGAAGCCATAACCCGCAGCAGCCAGGGCCATGTCGACAGGCATCTGGAAGGCGAAGATCGCCACCAGGATCGACAGGGCAAGGGTGATGCTGCCCGCTACGTGGCCTTTCAGGCGGAACACGGCGAGGGCAAGGAAGAAGAACACGATAGGGATGACTGCCGCCAGTGCGGACAGGCCAAGACTACCAAGCGGGCTATAGAGTTGTTGCCAGGTTTGCATATGGGGTGGCCCCTAATTGTTGTTGGTCAGCACTGGCATTGGATAATTGGTAAGACCAATTTACAATGGCTGGTCGCTAGGTTAAAAGCGCTGTCGTGGGTGTGTCAATTTGTCCTGTGCAAAACTTTGGTCGCGTGCCGATGAGCGGGCGCCTGATGCGCTGGCAAAATCGCGGCTTGATGGGTGTTTGCGCGGCCTGGATCGGTGAGAATAGGCGCCCCTGAAATTTGCCGGGGGTTTGTGGAGAGCATGTGATGGTTTTTGATCAGGTCCGCCAACGGCGCCTGTCCGACGACATCGTCGATCGGTTGGAAGGGATGATTCTGGAAGGCACGCTGACCTCGGGGCAGCGGCTGCCGGCCGAACGCGCCCTTGCCGAGCAGTTCGGCGTGTCCCGCCCGTCACTGCGTGAGGCGATCCAGAAGCTGGTGGCCAAAGGGCTGCTGGTCAGCCGCCAGGGCGGGGGCAATTTTGTTGCCGAATCACTGGGCTCTACCTTCAGCGACCCACTGCTGCAGTTGCTTGAGCACAGTGCCGAGGCGCAGCGCGACCTGCTCGAATTTCGCCATACCCTGGAGGCGTCGTGCGCCTACTACGCCGCCCAGCGCGCCACCGACCCAGACCGGGCGCGTTTGAAGGCGGCCTTCGATGCGTTGCAAGACTGCTACACCCGGGTCGATGAAGTGACCCGGGCGGAGGAGGGCGCGGCGGATGCACGCTTTCACCTGGCGATTGCCGAGGCCAGCCATAACGCGGTCTTGCTGCACACCATTCGGGGCTTGTTCGACCTGCTCAAGCGTAACGTGGTGACCAACATTGGCGGCATGTATCAGCAGCGCACCGAAACCCGGGACATGCTGATCAGTCAGCACCGGGAGCTGTACCTGGCGATTGTCGAGGGCAGGGCGGAAGATGCGCGGGAAGTGTCCAGCCGGCACATTCTGTATGTGCAGGAGGTGCTGGAAGAAGCGCATGAAGAGGCGCAGCGCGTGGCGCGCGCGGAACGGCGCAGCGGGCGCTGAGGTTTGTATAAGCAGTGCTGGCCTCTTCGCGGGGCAAGCCCGCTCCCACAGGCCCCCCACAGCGTTTAAAGGCTGTGAAGGCCATATGGGAGCGGGCTTGCCCCGCGAAGAGGCCGGAACAGGCTAAAGACCGATTAGTCTTCCTTGCCCTTGTTCCGCACAACCCGCTGCAGCTCGCGGTTGGAATCGCGTTCGCGCACGGTGTCGCGCTTGTCGAATTCCTTCTTGCCCTTGCCCAGTGCGATTTCGCACTTGATCAGGTGCTTGCTCCAGTACAGCGACAACGCCACGCAGGTGTAGCCTTTTTGCGCTACAGCCGCTTCCAGCCGCTCGAGCTCACGCTTGTTCAGCAGCAGCTTGCGGGTGCGGATGGGGTCGGCGATGACGTGGGTGCTGGCAGTGGTCAGCGGGGTGATGTGGCTGCCGAACAGCCAGGCCTCACCGTCCTTGAGCAGCACGTAACTGTCAACGAGGTGCGCCTTGCCAGCTCGCAGGCTTTTTACTTCCCAGCCGGACAGGACCAGCCCGGCCTCGAACTTGTGTTCGATGAAGTAATCGTGTCGCGCTTTTTTATTCTGCGCGATGGTCCCGGTCGGATGTTTTTTTTGCTTAGCCATAGGGGCGGCATTATAGGCAAAGCCGCGCGTCGTTCGCTATGGGATTTCGGTGTGCTTGAGCCACCGGAATGAATACCGGACAATACAAACCCTGTCATACGCACAGAACCTGTTTTCGGCACGCTGCGAAGCGAAGCCACCCAGCCTTGGAAGTGACGCCTGGATGACTACCCATATTCAACGCTCCGCCCTGCTGCCATACCCCGCCCAGGCGCTCTACGATCTGGTCAACGATGTGGCCAGCTACCCAGAGTTTCTGCCGTGGTGCTCGGCCTCGACGGTGATCGATGCCAGTGATACGCACATGCATGCCAAGCTGGAGGTGGCCAAGGGCGGCATGAGCCAGTACTTCGTCACGCGTAATGTGCTGGTGCCGGGGCAGTCGATCGAGATGAACCTTGAAGAGGGGCCGTTCACGCAGCTGCATGGCGTATGGGTGTTCAAGCCGTTGGGCGAAAAGGCCTGCAAGATCAGCCTGGACCTGTCCTTCGATTATGCCGGGCCGATTGTGCGCGCCACGTTGGGCCCGCTGTTCAATCAGGCGGCCAACACACTGGTCGATGCGTTCTGCCAGCGTGCCAAGCAATTGAATGGCTGACGCATAAGCTGCAAACAAAAAGCCCGGACCAGGTCCGGGCTTTTTTGCATCTGCTGTTCCCGGTTAACGGGTTTCCAGCGGTGCCGGGGTCGGGACCGGGGTGGCCTCGATGGTGTCGATTTCGCGCTGAATGGCCTCTTCAGTCGAACCAGGCTTGGCTGGTTTTTCTTCAGGCTGCGCTGCTGGCTGTTCGGTCTGGCCTGGCTCGGTGGCCGGGCTGACGGTGGTGTCGCTGCTGCCACCGAGGATTTCCTGGTCGCGGCTGACGCCTGGCATGAAGTCGCCCGACAAGCTGACCAGTTGGTCGCTTTCGTTGAAGAAGATGCTCATGCGCTCTTGCTGGCGTTTACCACCACCCGGCTGCAGGCTGTACAGGTAATCCCAACGGTTGGTGTGGAAGGTGTCCTGAATCAGCGGGTTGCCCATGATAAACCTTACTTGCCGGCGGGTCATTCCCGGGCGTAATTGGTCTATCATGTCCTGCGTGACGACATTGCCCTGCTGGATGTCGATTTTGTAAACCCCGGGAAACGAGCAACCGGCGAGTGCGAGCAGTCCCACTAGGGTGAGGCTGGTTAGCAAGAGCTTGGTGTTTTGCATCGGTGGGCGACTTCCACTATCTTGGCTGGACAACGTAAACCCCGATCATACCCGTATTAAGAGAAGCTGCGAAGCAGCATCGGCGAGAAAGCTGACCATGGTTGAAAATAGCGAATTGCGCAAAGCCGGTCTCAAGGTGACCCTGCCTCGAGTCAAGATCCTTCAGATGCTCGATTCCACCGAGCAGCGTCACATGAGTGCCGAGGATGTTTACAAGGCACTGATGGAAGCAGGCGAGGACGTAGGCCTGGCCACCGTCTATCGCGTACTGACCCAGTTCGAAGCGGCGGGGCTGGTGGTTCGCCACAACTTCGACGGCGGCCATGCAGTGTTCGAGCTGGCCGATGGCGGTCACCACGACCATATGGTGAACGTGGATACCAGTGAAGTCATCGAGTTCATGGATGCCGAAATCGAGAAGCGCCAGCGCGAAATCGTAGCCGAGCATGGCTTTGAGCTGGTGGACCACAATCTGGTCCTGTATGTGCGTAAGAAGAAGTAACGATTTTTATCGTTATGAATGACAAAGGCGACCTTCGGGTCGCCTTTGTGCTTTCTGCTTCGGGCAGATTAATTTGCTTGCCGGCGATAGGGCCAGTACAGGTAGCATCAAGCCTTGCCAGAAACCACCATCTTGCGCGCATGCGCCAGGGATTCCTTGGTCAGGTCAATGCCGCCCAGCATTCGCGCCACTTCCTCGACCCGCTCACGCTTGCCCAGGCTGGCCACGGCGGTGTGGGTGGTGTCGCTGTTGCGCACCTTGTGCACAAACAGGTGGTGATGCCCTTGCGCGGCGACCTGTGGCAAGTGGGTCACGGTCAGTACCTGGCCGCGCTCGCCCAGGCGGCGCAACAACTGGCCGACAATTTCGGCCGTAGGGCCGCCGATGCCCACGTCGACTTCGTCGAACACCAGGGTAGGTATGCGTGATGTCTGCGCGGTAATCACCTGGATCGCCAGGCTGATACGCGACAGTTCGCCACCTGAGGCCACCTTTGCCAGGCCCTTGAGCGGTTGGCCGGGGTTGGCGCTGACCAGCAGTTCGATCTGCTCCAGGCCATGCGGTGACAGGTCTGCGCCCTCGGTGGGAGTGAGCTCGATACGGAAACGCCCGCCGGGCATGCCCAGGCGCTGGATTTCCTGCTCGACGGCGCCCGCCAGTTGCTGCGCGGCTTGCTGGCGCAGGGCGCTGAGCTCGCGAGCCCGCTCTTTATAGTGGTGTGCGAAAGCGGCCAGTTCTTCGCCTAGGCGCTCGATCGACTCATCACTGGCGTTCAGGCCTTCGATCTCTTCCATCAACTGTTGTTGCAGGTGAGGCAGTTCAGTGGGGTGCACGCGGTGTTTGCGTGCCAGCGTATAAATGGTGTCCAGGCGCTCTTCCAGTGCTTGCAAGCGCATCGGGTCGGCGTCGAAATTGTCGAGGAAGCGATTGAGTTCGCCCACGGCTTCCTCGACCTGAATCTGTGCGCTGGCGATCAGGTTGGCTGCTTCGCTGAGTGCCTTGGGCGAGTGGGTAGCGGCACCCAGGCGGTTCAGGCTGGAGGTGAGGGCGCTGAGCACGTTGCCCGAATCGCTTTCACTGCACTGGTCGATCACCTGGCGGCAAATGCCGAACAGGGCTTCGGCGCTGGTCAGGTTCTTGTGTTCCTGTTCCAGTTGCTCCAGTTCGTGCTCACCCAGGCCAAGGTTGTCCAGCTCTTCCAGCTGGTAGCTGAGCAGTTGATGGCGGGCACGCTGCTCGTCACCCGAATTGGACAGCCGCTCCAGCTCCAGGCGGGTCTGGTTCCAGCGCTTGGCGGCCAGGTGCACCTGGCGGGCCAGGTCGACGGCGCCGGCGTACTCGTCGAGCAGGCGGCGGTGGGTGTCGGTCTTGAGCAGCGATTGGTGCTCGTGCTGGCTGTGGATATCGATCAGCAGCTCGCCCAGCGCCTTGAGGTCGCCCAGCGGGCACGGCGTGCCATTGATGTAGCCGCGGCTGCGGCCTTCAGCGGTGATTACCCGGCGCAGGATGCACAGGCCGTCGTTGTCCAGGTCGCGTTCGGCCAGCCAGGCGTGGGCCTCGGGGATGTCTACCAGGTCGAAGGTGGCGAGGATGTCCGCCTTGTCGGTGCCAGGGCGCACCACGCCACTGTCGGCCCGATCGCCCAGGGCCAGGCCGAGGGCGTCGAGCATGATCGATTTGCCAGCGCCGGTCTCACCCGTGATGACGGACATGCCGCGGGCAATTTCGAGGTCGAGGTGCTCGACGATGGCGTAGTTGTGAATGGACAGGTGCACCAGCATGGGGGCGGCTCCCGAAAGTCAGGTCTGGTTATTTATACAGTACTTTTTTCGGGCCTGCCAATGCCCTTCACAGAATCTGTTGCAGTGGGGAAAAGCACCTTGCCCCCTTGAAGCTGGTTTTTCCGGCCCCATATAGCCGACATCACAGGCGAGCCTGGCTCGCAGTCCACAAAATTGCGCAGGAGAGACCCCATGGCTGATGAACAGCTGAACGAGAAAGACCTTAACGTGGAAGAAACCGGTGCAGGCACTGCAGCTGACACCCGTGTTCTGGAGCTCGAGGAACAGCTGGCCGCAGCCAAGGACCAGGCGCTGCGCGCCGTTGCCGACGTGCAGAACGTGCGCCGTCGTGCCGAGCAGGATGTGGAGAAAGCCCACAAGTTTGCCCTGGAGAAGTTCTCCAGCGACCTGCTGCCGGTGATCGACAGCCTGGAGCTGGCCCTGGCCCACTCCAGCGCCGAGGACGAGCACGTCAAGCAGATCCGCGAAGGCGTCGAGCTGACCCTGAAGATGTTCCAGGACACCCTCAAGCGCTACAACCTCGAAGCGGTCGACCCGCACGGCCAGCCGTTCAACCCTGAGCACCACCAGGCCATGGCCATGCAGGAAAACGGCGAAGTCGAGCCAAACAGCGTGCTGAATGTGTTCCAGAAGGGTTACCTGCTGAACGGCCGCCTGCTGCGCCCCGCCATGGTGGTGGTCAGCAAGGCGCCGAGCGCGGCGCAACCCTCGATCAATGAAAAGGCTTGAAATCCATCGGGGCATCCCCATCTAGGTGTCAAGCCTTCAAGTATTACCGCAGTTGGCCAAAGTAGTCGCTGCTACCAAATTCAAGTTTCGGGAGAGTTAACATGGGTAAAATCATCGGTATCGACCTGGGGACCACCAACTCGTGCGTCTCCATTCTGGAAAACGGTAACGTCAAGGTCATCGAAAACGCCGAAGGTGCGCGTACTACCCCTTCGATCGTGGCCTACGCCAACGATGGCGAAATCCTGGTAGGTCAGTCGGCCAAGCGTCAGGCTGTGACCAACCCGCACAACACCCTGTTCGCAGTGAAGCGCCTGATTGGCCGCCGCTTCGAAGAAGATGTCGTGCAAAAAGACATCAAGCTGGTGCCGTACAAGATCGTCAAGGCGAACAACGGTGACGCCTGGGTCGAAGCGGCTGGCAAGGAAATGGCTCCGCCGCAAATCAGCGCCGAAGTCCTGAAGAAAATGAAGAAGACCGCCGAAGACTACCTCGGCGAGCCAGTGACCGAAGCGGTCATCACCGTTCCGGCCTACTTCAACGACAGCCAGCGTCAGGCTACCAAAGACGCCGGTCGTATCGCTGGCCTGGACGTAAAGCGCATCATCAACGAGCCGACCGCCGCTGCACTGGCGTACGGCATGGACAAGGCCAAGGGCGACCACACCGTCATCGTTTATGACCTGGGTGGTGGTACCTTCGACGTTTCGGTCATCGAAATCGCCGAAGTCGACGGTGAGCACCAGTTCGAAGTACTGGCTACCAACGGCGACACCTTCCTGGGTGGCGAAGACTTCGACATGCGCCTGATCGACTACCTTGTCGACGAGTTCAAGAAAGAGTCGGGCATGGACCTGAAGAACGATCCTCTGGCCCTGCAGCGCCTGAAAGAAGCCGCAGAAAAAGCCAAGATCGAACTGTCGTCCGCTCAGTCGACCGACGTCAACCTGCCGTACATCACTGCAGATGCCACCGGTCCTAAGCACCTGAACGTGAAGATCTCCCGCGCCAAGCTGGAGTCGCTGGTCGAAGACCTGGTCAAGCGTACCATCGAGCCTTGCCGCATCGCCCTGAAAGACGCCGGCATCGACGCCAGCAAGATCGACGACGTGATCCTGGTCGGCGGTCAGACCCGTATGCCGCTGGTGCAGAAAGAAGTAGCCGACTTCTTCGGTAAAGAAGCCCGCAAGGACGTCAACCCGGACGAAGCCGTTGCCATGGGCGCTGCTATCCAGGGTGCTGTTCTGGCCGGTGACGTGAAAGACGTACTGCTGCTGGACGTCAGCCCGCTGACTCTGGGTATCGAAACCATGGGCGGCGTGATGACTGCGCTGATCGAGAAGAACACCACCATCCCGACCAAGAAGTCGCAGGTGTTCTCCACTGCCGATGACAACCAGGGCGCCGTGACCATTCACGTACTGCAAGGCGAGCGTAAGCAGGCTGCGCAGAACAAGTCGCTGGGCAAGTTCGACCTGGCTGACATTCCGCCAGCACCGCGTGGCGTTCCACAAATCGAAGTAACCTTCGACATCGACGCCAACGGCATCCTGCACGTAGGCGCGAAAGACAAGGCTACCGGCAAGACTCAGTCGATCGTGATCAAGGCCAACTCCGGCCTGTCGGACGAAGAGATCGAGCGCATGGTGCGTGACGCCGAGGCCAACGCCGAGGAAGACCGCAAGTTCGAAGAGCTGGCCGCTGCCCGTAACCAGGGTGATGCACTGGTTCACTCGACCCGCAAGATGGTCGCTGACGCGGGTGACAAGGTCACCGCTGAAGAGAAAACTGCCATCGAAGCGGCTGTGGTTGCCCTGGAAGCCGCCGTCAAAGGCGACGACAAGGCTGCCATCGATGCCAAGGTCGAGGAGCTGTCCAAGGTCTCTGCCCCGGTTGCCCAGAAAATGTACGCCGAGCAGTCGGCTGAACAGCCTCAGGGTGGCGCGCAGCAGGCCGAGCCGGAAGCCAAGCACGATGACGTGGTTGACGCCGAGTTCGAAGAAGTGAAAGACAACAACAAGCAGTAATCCCTGCATGTTGTCGGCCAGCTCACCGCCGTTTGGCGGTGAGCTGGTAGGATGTCGCCGCGCGGGGGCTTGCTCCCGCGTTGGCGTATCTGGAATTCGAGAATTTTTACAGCATCTGTCAGCCACCTTTGGAGGCGCAGGCAGGTGCTGATGGCGCGGCGCAGATGCCAGACGCCCAACAAGGTGCAAATGACCTATGTCCAAGCGTGATTATTATGAGGTTCTGGGCGTCGAGCGCGGCGCCAGTGAGTCTGACCTCAAAAAGGCTTACCGCCGTTTGGCGATGAAGTACCACCCGGACCGCAACCCGGGTGACAAAGAGTCTGAAGACAAGTTCAAGGAGGCCAACGAGGCCTACGAAGTGCTGTCTGATGCCAGCAAGCGCGCGGCGTTCGACCAGTATGGCCACGCAGGTGTCGACCCAAGCATGGGCGGTGGTGGTGCCGGCTTCGGTGGCGCCAACTTCTCCGATATCTTCGGTGATGTGTTCAGCGACTTCTTCGGTGGCGGTCGCGGTGGCGGCCGTGGCGGTGCCCAGCGCGGCAGCGACCTGCGCTACACCCTGGAGCTGAACCTGGAAGAAGCGGTGCGTGGCACCACGGTCAGCATCCGTGTGCCTACCTTGGTCAACTGCCAGCCTTGCGATGGTTCTGGCGCCAAGAAGGGTTCGACCCCGTCCACCTGCCCCACTTGTGGTGGCATCGGCCAGGTGCGCATGCAGCAAGGCTTCTTCTCGGTGCAGCAGACCTGCCCGCGCTGCCATGGCCAAGGCAAGATCATTACCGACCCGTGCGCCTCGTGCCACGGCGAGGGCCGTGTCGAGGAATACAAGACGCTGTCGGTCAAGGTGCCGGCAGGTGTCGATACCGGTGACCGCATCCGCCTGTCGGGCGAGGGCGAGGCTGGGGCCCATGGTGGCCCGACTGGCGACCTGTACGTGGTGATCAGTGTGCGTGAGCACGAGATCTTCCAGCGCGATGGCAAGCACTTGTACTGCGAAGTGCCAATCAGCTTCACCGATGCCGCCCTGGGTGGCGAGCTGGAAGTGCCCACCCTCGATGGCCGCGTGAAACTGAAAATTCCGGAAGGTACTCAAACGGGCAAGCAGTTCCGCCTGCGTGGCAAGGGCGTGGCGCCAGTCCGCGGTGGTGGTGCCGGTGACCTGCTGTGCCGGGTGGCGGTGGAAACCCCGGTCAACCTCAGCCGCCGTCAGCGCGAGCTGCTCGAAGAGCTGCGTGACTCGCTGGAAGGCGACAGCTCCCACTCGCCCAAGGCCAGTGGCTGGTTCGATGGCGTGAAGCGCTTCTTCGGCGATCTCTGACAAGGAACAGGCTATGCGACGTATTGCAGTGATGGGTGCGGCAGGGCGGATGGGCAAGACCCTTATCGAAGCCGTGCAGCAAACCCCGGGTGCCGGGTTGACGGCGGCGATCGATCGTCCTGATAGTTCGCTGGTCGGGGCCGACGCCGGTGAGCTGGCGGCACTTGGCCGGATTGGCGTGCTGTTGTCCGATGATCTGGCCAAGGTCGCCGATGAATTCGATGTGCTCATCGACTTCACTCACCCCTCGGTCACCCTGAAAAACCTGGCGTTTTGCCGCAAGCACGGCAAGGCGATGATCATTGGCACCACCGGTTTTACAGCTGAAGAGAAGCAGCTGTTGGCCGAGGCCGGCAAGGACATTCCAATCGTGTTCGCCGCCAACTTCAGCGTGGGTGTAAACCTTAGCCTGAAGCTGCTGGACATGGCAGCGCGGGTGCTGGGCGATGATGTCGACATCGAGATCATCGAGGCGCACCACCGGCACAAGGTCGATGCACCTTCGGGCACTGCGCTGCGCATGGGTGAGGTCGTTGCCAATGCGCTGGGCCGAGACCTGCAGGAAGTGGCCGTGTATGGCCGTGAGGGGCAGACTGGCGCGCGTGATCGCAAGACCATCGGTTTCGCGACTGTGCGGGCTGGTGATGTGGTGGGTGACCACACCGTGCTGTTCGCTGCCGAAGGCGAGCGCCTGGAAATTACCCACAAGGCTTCCAGTCGCATGACCTTCGCCAAGGGCGCCGTGCGTGCGGCGCTGTGGCTGGATGGGCGCGCGCCTGGCCTGTACGACATGCAGGATGTGCTCGAGCTGCGCTAAGCCGTTCGAGTGGTGTTGGCTTCTTCGCGGGCTTGCCCGCTCCCACAGGCATTGCGCAGGTCTTGGGGTCTGTGGTGTTCCTGTGGGAGCGGGCGAGCCCGCGAAGAAGCCCCCGCCGATGTCAGTCTGTCGCATTGATGTGTTTTAGAGACACATATGCGGTAGACCGAAAACGCACTTTTCTGTAAGCTACAGCTTTAGTGTGTCCACTAAAAGCGCGCAGCGAATTGAATTCAGCACATGAAAGCGGGGTGACGTGTCCATACGTCACTCCGCTTTTTTGCAACCTGCGATCGCCCTTTCATGCTTGATTTACGGGAGGTCTTCTTGACAAAGCCAGCCATACTCGCCCTTGCCGACGGCAGTATTTTTCGCGGTGAAGCCATCGGTGCCGACGGTCAGACCGTTGGTGAGGTGGTGTTCAACACCGCTATGACCGGCTACCAGGAAATCCTTACAGACCCTTCCTACGCGCAGCAAATCGTTACCCTGACCTATCCGCACATCGGCAACACCGGCACTACGCCGGAAGATGCCGAGTCGAACCGCGTCTGGTCCGCTGGCCTGGTCATCCGTGACCTGCCGCTGCTGGCCAGCAACTGGCGCAACACCCAGTCGCTGCCTGAGTACCTCAAGGCCAACAACGTTGTTGCCATCGCCGGCATCGACACCCGTCGCCTGACCCGTATCCTGCGTGAAAAAGGCGCTCAGAACGGTTGCATCCTCGCCGGTGACAACATCAGCGAAGAGGCAGCCATCGCCGCCGCCCGTGGCTTCCCTGGCCTGAAGGGCATGGACCTGGCCAAGGTCGTTTCCACCAAGGAGCGTTACGAGTGGCGCTCCAGTGTGTGGGAGCTGAAAACCGACAGCCACCCGACCATCGAAGCTGCCGACCTGCCGTACCACGTGGTCGCCTTCGACTACGGCGTCAAGCTGAACATCCTGCGCATGCTGGTTGCCCGTGGCTGCCGCGTGACTGTGGTGCCGGCCCAGACCCCGGCCAGCGAAGTGCTGGCACTCAACCCGGACGGTGTGTTCCTGTCCAACGGCCCTGGTGACCCCGAGCCGTGCGACTATGCCATTCAGGCGATCAAGGAAATTCTCGAAACCGAGATTCCGGTATTCGGCATTTGCCTCGGCCACCAACTGCTGGCCCTGGCGTCCGGTGCCAAGACCGTGAAAATGGGCCACGGTCACCACGGCGCCAACCACCCGGTCCAGGACCTGGATACCGGCGTGGTCATGATCACCAGCCAGAACCACGGTTTTGCTGTTGACGAAGCCACCCTGCCGGGCAACGTTCGCGCCATCCACAAGTCGCTGTTCGACGGCACCCTGCAGGGTATCGAGCGCACCGACAAGAGCGCGTTCAGCTTCCAGGGCCACCCTGAAGCGAGCCCTGGCCCGACCGACGTCGCGCCACTGTTCGATCGTTTCACCGATGCCATGGCCAAGCGCCGCTGAGCATCCTGCTTCAAGGCCCCGGGCCGGCTCGCGCCGCGCCCGGAAGCGCCTGACCCAGATTGTTCAAAGCGGCTTGCCGACTGACCCCGGATTTGAGTGACCACCATGCCAAAACGTACAGACATCAAAAGCATCCTGATTCTCGGTGCCGGCCCGATCGTGATCGGCCAGGCCTGTGAATTCGACTACTCCGGCGCCCAGGCCTGCAAGGCCCTGCGCGAGGAAGGTTTCCGCGTCATCCTGGTGAACTCCAACCCAGCCACCATCATGACCGACCCGGCCATGGCCGACGCCACCTACATTGAGCCGATCAAGTGGCAATCGGTGGCCAAGATCATCGAGAAAGAACGCCCGGACGCCGTCTTGCCGACCATGGGCGGCCAGACCGCACTGAACTGCGCGCTGGACCTGGAGCGCCACGGCGTTCTGGAGAAGTTCGGCGTAGAGATGATCGGTGCCAACGCCGACACCATCGACAAGGCTGAAGACCGCTCGCGCTTCGACAAGGCGATGAAGGACATCGGCCTGGAGTGCCCCCGCTCCGGTATCGCCCACAGCATGGAAGAGGCCTATGCGGTCCTCGAGAAGCTTGGCTTCCCGTGCATCATTCGCCCGTCGTTCACCATGGGTGGCACTGGCGGTGGTATCGCTTACAACCGTGAAGAATTCGAAGAAATCTGCACCCGCGGTCTGGACCTGTCGCCGACCAAAGAGCTGCTGATCGACGAATCGCTGATCGGCTGGAAAGAGTACGAGATGGAAGTGGTCCGCGACAAAAAGGACAACTGCATCATCGTTTGCTCGATCGAAAACTTTGACCCGATGGGCGTGCACACCGGTGACTCGATCACCGTTGCTCCCGCGCAGACCCTGACGGACAAGGAATACCAGATCATGCGCAACGCCTCGCTGGCGGTGCTGCGTGAAATCGGTGTTGAAACCGGCGGTTCCAACGTGCAGTTCGGTATCTGCCCGAACACCGGCCGCATGGTCGTCATCGAGATGAACCCGCGGGTATCGCGTTCGTCCGCCCTGGCTTCGAAGGCTACCGGCTTCCCGATCGCCAAGATCGCCGCCAAGCTGGCCATCGGTTACACCCTCGACGAACTGCAGAACGACATCACCGGCGGCCGCACCCCGGCTTCCTTCGAGCCGTCGATCGACTACGTCGTCACCAAGCTGCCGCGCTTTGCCTTCGAGAAATTCCCGAAAGCCGACGCCCGCCTGACCACCCAGATGAAATCCGTGGGTGAGGTCATGGCCATCGGCCGTACCTTCCAGGAGTCCCTGCAAAAAGCCCTGCGTGGCCTGGAAGTGGGTGCCTGTGGCCTGGACCCGAAAGTCGACCTGGCCAGCCCGGAAGCTGCCGGCATCCTCAAGCGCGAGCTGACCGTGCCGGGCGCCGAGCGTATCTGGTACGTGGCTGACGCCATGCGTTCGGGCATGACCTGCGAAGAGATCTTTGCCCTGACCGGCATCGACATGTGGTTCCTGGTGCAGATGGAAGATCTGATCAAGGAAGAAGAGAAGGTCAAGACCCTGGCCCTGTCGTCGATCGACAAGAGCCTGATGCTGCGCCTCAAGCGCAAAGGTTTCTCGGACCAGCGCCTGGCTGTGCTGCTGGGTATCACCGACAAGAACCTGCGCCGTCACCGTCACAAGCTCGAAGTGTTCCCGGTGTACAAGCGCGTCGACACCTGCGCTGCCGAGTTCGCCACCGACACTGCCTACCTGTACTCCACCTACGAGGAAGAGTGCGAGGCCAACCCGTCGACTCGCGACAAGATCATGATCCTGGGTGGCGGCCCGAACCGTATCGGCCAAGGCATCGAGTTCGACTACTGCTGCGTACACGCCGCCCTGGCGCTGCGTGACGACGGTTACGAGACCATCATGGTCAACTGCAACCCGGAAACCGTCTCCACCGACTACGACACTTCTGACCGCCTGTACTTCGAGCCGCTGACGCTGGAAGACGTGCTGGAAGTGTGCCGCGTCGAGAAGCCAAAAGGCGTGATCGTCCATTACGGCGGCCAGACCCCGCTGAAACTGGCCCGCGCCCTGGAAGAAGCCGGCGTACCGATCATCGGTACCAGCCCGGACGCCATCGACCGCGCCGAAGACCGTGAGCGCTTCCAGCAGATGGTTCAGCGCCTGAACCTGCTGCAGCCGCCAAACGCCACCGTGCGCAGCGAAGAAGAAGCTATCCGCGCTGCTGGCAGCATCGGTTACCCGCTGGTGGTGCGCCCGTCGTACGTACTGGGCGGCCGCGCCATGGAGATCGTCTACGAACTGGACGAGCTCAAGCGCTACCTGCGTGAAGCCGTGCAAGTGTCCAACGACAGCCCGGTACTGCTCGACCACTTCCTCAACTGCGCCATCGAGATGGACGTGGATGCGGTGTGCGACGGCACCGACGTGGTGATCGGCGCCATCATGCAGCACATTGAGCAGGCCGGCGTTCACTCCGGTGACTCGGCGTGCTCGCTGCCACCTTACTCGCTGAGCAAGGAAGTGCAGGACGAAGTCCGCGTACAGGTTGCCAAAATGGCCCTGGAGCTCGGCGTTGTCGGCCTGATGAACGTGCAGCTGGCCCTGCAGGGCGACAAGATCTACGTGATCGAAGTCAACCCGCGCGCCTCGCGTACCGTGCCGTTCGTGTCCAAGTGCATCGGCACTTCCCTGGCCATGATCGCCGCCCGCGTAATGGCCGGCAAAACCTTGAAAGAGCTGGGCTTTACCCAGGAAATCATCCCGAACTTCTACAGCGTCAAGGAAGCCGTCTTCCCGTTCGCCAAGTTCCCAGGGGTTGACCCGATCCTCGGCCCTGAGATGAAATCGACCGGTGAAGTCATGGGTGTCGGTGACACCTTCGGTGAAGCGTTCGCCAAAGCCCAGATGGGTGCCAGCGAAGTGCTGCCGACCGGTGGTACCGCGTTCATCAGCGTGCGTGACGACGACAAGCCGCAAGTGGCTGGCGTTGCCCGCGACCTGATCGCCCTGGGCTTCGAAGTGGTTGCAACTGCTGGCACTGCCAAGGTGATCGAAGCGGCAGGCCTGAAAGTGCGCCGTGTGAACAAGGTGACCGAAGGCCGCCCGCACGTGGTCGACATGATCAAGAACGACGAAGTGTCGCTGATCATCAACACCACCGAAGGCCGCCAGTCGATTGCCGATTCCTACTCGATTCGTCGCAATGCGCTGCAGCACAAGATTTACTGCACCACTACCATTGCGGCCGGTGAAGCCATCTGCGAGGCGCTGAAATTTGGTCCGGAAAAGACCGTTCGTCGCCTGCAAGATCTGCATGCAGGACTGAAAGCATGAGCATTACCAAGTACCCGATGACCGTCCAGGGCGCTCGCGCCCTGGAAGAGGAGCACCTGTTCCTGAGCAAGACCGAACGCCCGCGCCTGAGCCAGGCGATTGGTGAGGCACGCGAACTGGGCGACCTCAAGGAAAACGCCGAATACCATGCCGCCCGTGAAGAACAGGGCATGGTCGAGGCGCGTATCCGCGATATCGAAGGCCGTTTGCAGAACTCGGTCGTAATCGACGTGACCACGATCCCCCACACCGGCAAGGTGATTTTCGGTACCACCGTGGTACTGGCCAACACTGAAACCGATGAAGAAGTGACCTACCAGATCGTCGGCGAGGATGAAGCCGACGTGAAACAGGGCAAGCTCTCGAGCGGTGCGCCGATTGCCCGTGCCATCATCGGCAAGGAAGAAGGTGATACTGTCGTCGTCAAGACGCCTAGCGGCACGGTCGAGTACGAGATTGTCGAAGTCAAGCACATCTGACCGGCGCCTGCGGGCGCCATCCCTCGAGGGGATCCTCTGGCAACTGGCCCAGGTTTTCTGGGTCGGTGGCTTATGGGTGTTCCATGTGGGGCTGGTGCCTGCGCTCAAGGTCAGTGGCCTGGCCCCGCTGCTGGTGCAGGATATCGCCGGGCAGATCGACCGCTGGTTGATCGGCGTGGCGTTGCTTGGCTTGTTGACCCAGCTGGCAGTGCTGGCAAGGGTGGACGGCCTGGCGGCCTGGTGGCGGCAGTTCCGTGGCCAGATGCTGTTGCTCGGCTTCGGTGCCTGCGTGGGGTATTACACCTTGCGCTACGGTATTTCCGTGGGTGAGCGCTGGCAGATGTTCTGCTTCCTGGTCCTGGGCTTTTCCGGCATCGTGCTGGTGGCCCAGCCGGTGCCGGTCAGGGCGCGCTCATCGCGCCACTGACCGGAGCCACCGTTACTTGTAGCGGTGGATATTGGACAGCTGCTTGTTCGGCTGTGGGTTCTTGCGGTAAATCAGCGCTTTTTTGCCGATGGTCTGCACCAGCTCGGCACGGCCGGCCTTGCACAGCTCGGCAATAGTTGCTGCACGTTCTTCGCGGTCTTCCGAACGAATCTCGACTTTGATCAGCTCATGGTCGACCAGCGCACGCTCCAGTTCGGCGACTACGCCTTCATTCAGACCGTTCCCGGCAACGATCAGGACCGGCTTCAGGTCATGACCAATGGACTTGTATTGCTTCTTCTGCTCGTTATTGAGCGGCATAATCTGACCCTTTCCGTCTGATTCTGTAAAATTGACGGGCATTTTACCCGAGGGCCACCGGCTCCGCCCAGTCAATCACGACGCATATCATCGAGGTGCCCCGTGGTACAACGTTCCAAAAGCAGCGCAAACTGGCTGCGAGAGCATTTTAACGACCCTTTCGTCAAACAGGCGCAGAAGGATGGCTACCGCTCGCGTGCGAGCTACAAACTGCTGGAGATTCAGGAAAAGGACCGGCTGATCCGCCCGGGCATGAGTGTTATCGACCTCGGCGCGGCGCCTGGTGGCTGGTCGCAGGTGACCAGTCGTCTGATTGGTGGCCAGGGGCGCCTGATTGCTTCCGACATTCTGGAAATGGACTCGATCGCGGATGTGACCTTCATTCAGGGTGACTTCACCCATGACGAAGTGCTGCAGCGCATTCTCGAAGCGGTCGGCGATTCGCACGTGGACCTTGTGATTTCCGACATGGCCCCCAATATGAGTGGTACGCCCGCGGTAGATATTCCACGGGCCATGTTCCTCTGCGAGTTGGCGCTCGATCTGGCAACCCGCGTACTCAAGCCTGGCGGCGATTTCCTGATCAAGATTTTCCAGGGCGAAGGTTTTGACGTGTACCTGAAGGACGTGCGTAGCAAGTTCGACAAGGTGCAGATGCGCAAGCCATCGTCGTCGCGGGACCGTTCCCGTGAGCAATACCTGTTGGGCAGGGGCTTCAAAGGGGCATGAAAGGTGTGAAGCGGGGTGGCCGATAGTTAATTCCAATCGGCCACTGCGTCAGGATCGTCCGAACTTCGTGTAGTCTAGCTTTCACAAAGGGTTACAGACGGTGCCTGCGGCTGCGTAGGTAATGTAGTAAGTTAGGGCGATGAATATCATGCGAGGCACGGCTGCGTCGTGCGCCGGCCTCAGAGGGTAGCGAATTGAACGACATGGCAAAGAATCTGATCCTGTGGTTGATCATCGCAGCTGTCCTGGTGACAGTGATGAACAACTTCTCCAGCCCTAACGAGCCGCAGACCCTCAACTATTCCGACTTTATCCAGCAGGTCAAGGATGGCAAGGTCGAGCGTGTGACCGTCGACGGCTACATCATTACCGGCAAGCGCGCCGACGGCGACAGCTTCAAGACCGTGCGCCCGGCCATTACCGACAATGGCCTGATCGGTGACCTGGTTGACAACCACGTGGTTGTCGAAGGCAAGCAGCCAGAACAGCAAAGCATCTGGACGCAGTTGCTGGTCGCCAGCTTCCCGATCCTGGTGATCATCGCGGTGTTCATGTTCTTCATGCGCCAGATGCAAGGCGGCGCGGGTGGCAAGGGCGGGCCGATGAGCTTCGGCAAGAGCAAGGCGCGCCTGCTGTCCGAAGACCAGGTCAAGACCACATTGGCCGACGTTGCAGGTTGCGACGAAGCCAAGGAAGAAGTGGGCGAGCTGGTCGAGTTCCTGCGCGATCCGGGCAAGTTCCAGCGCCTGGGCGGTCGTATCCCCCGCGGCGTGCTGATGGTCGGCCCGCCCGGTACCGGTAAGACCCTGCTGGCAAAGGCCATTGCGGGCGAGGCGAAAGTACCGTTCTTCACCATTTCCGGTTCGGACTTCGTTGAAATGTTCGTCGGTGTCGGTGCCAGCCGCGTGCGCGACATGTTCGAGCAGGCCAAGAAGCACGCCCCGTGCATCATTTTCATTGACGAGATCGACGCCGTTGGTCGCCACCGTGGCGCCGGCATGGGTGGCGGTCACGACGAGCGTGAGCAAACCCTCAACCAGTTGCTGGTAGAGATGGATGGCTTCGAAATGAACGATGGCATCATCGTCATTGCCGCTACCAACCGCCCTGACGTACTCGACCCGGCGCTGCTGCGCCCTGGTCGTTTCGACCGTCAGGTGGTGGTAGGCCTGCCAGACATCCGTGGTCGCGAACAGATCCTCAAGGTGCACATGCGCAAGGTCCCGATTGGCGAAAACGTCAACCCGGCGGTCATTGCCCGTGGTACCCCCGGCTTCTCCGGTGCCGACCTGGCCAACCTGGTCAACGAGGCCTCGCTGTTTGCTGCGCGTTCCAACAAGCGCCTGGTCGAAATGAAAGAGTTCGAACTGGCCAAAGACAAGATCATGATGGGCGCCGAGCGCAAGACCATGGTCATGTCCGAGAAAGAAAAGAGGAACACTGCGTACCACGAGGCGGGTCATGCCATCGTTGGTCGCCTGGTGCCTGAGCACGACCCGGTCTACAAGGTTTCGATCATTCCGCGCGGTCGCGCCTTGGGCGTGACCATGTTCCTGCCGGAAGAAGACCGCTACAGCCTGTCCAAGCGTGCGCTGATCAGCCAGATCTGCTCGCTGTACGGTGGCCGTATCGCTGAGGAAATGACCCTGGGCTTCGATGGCGTCACCACGGGCGCTTCCAACGACATCATGCGGGCCAGCCAGCTCGCTCGCAACATGGTGACCAAGTGGGGCTTGTCGGAAAAACTCGGCCCGTTGATGTATGCAGAAGAAGAGGGTGAGGTGTTCCTGGGTCGTAGCGCGGGCAGCCAGCACGCCAGTGTTTCTGGCGAGACTGCCAAGCTGATCGACTCTGAAGTGCGCAGCATCATCGACCAGTGCTACGCCACCGCCAAGCAGCTGCTGATTGAAAATCGCGACAAGCTCGAGGCGATGACTGAAGCGCTGATGAAGTATGAGACCATTGATGCCGATCAGATCGATGACATCATGGCTGGCCGTACGCCACGCGAACCGCGTGATTGGGACGATGACAAGCATTCGGGCACCCCTGCTGCCCAGGATGATCGCCCTGAATCGCCAATTGGCGGTCCGGCAGCTCAACACTAAGGGCGTTTATGAGCTCAGTGCAGTACCCGACCCGGTTGCCTTGCGGCAACCGGGTTCTTGATTTGTCGCGTACCCATGTCATGGGTATTCTCAATATCACCCCCGATTCCTTCTCCGATGGCGGGCGCTTCAGTCAGCGCGACGAGGCCCTGCGCCATGCCGAAGCGATGGTTGCGGCCGGCGCCACGCTGATCGACATCGGCGGTGAGTCCACGCGTCCCGGCGCGCGAGCGGTATCGGTGACCGAGGAGCTGGAGCGTGTGGCACCGATGGTGGAGGCCATCAACAGTCGCCTCGATGTCGTCATTTCGGTCGATACCTCGACGCCTGCCGTCATGCGTGAATCGGCGCGCCTCGGTGCCGGGTTGATCAACGATGTACGTGCCCTGGAGCGCGATGGCGCCCTGGACGCCGCTGCGGATACCGGCCTGCCGGTGTGCCTCATGCACATGCGCGGCGAGCCGGGTAACATGCAGGACGACCCGCACTACGATGATGTGACCGCTGACGTCACGCGTTATCTTGAGCAGCGGATGGCCGCCTGTGCTGCAGCGGGCATCGATGCGAACAGAATCATCCTTGACCCGGGCTTTGGTTTCGCCAAGACACTGGCGCACAACCTGAGCCTGTTCAAGCACATGGAAGCGCTCTATCGCCTTGGGCGGCCGCTACTGGTGGGCGTATCACGAAAGAGCATGATCGGCCTGACGCTGGAACGTCCGGTCGGCGAGCGCTTGTACGGCAGCCTTGCGCTGGCGGCGTTGGCCATGACTAAAGGGGCGAGCATCCTTCGAGTCCATGATGTGGCTGAAACTGTTGATGTCGTACGCATGATTGCTGCGGTGCAAAACGCCGAATAAGAACATTGGAGTCCCTATGAGCAGAAAATACTTCGGTACCGACGGCATCCGTGGCCGCGTCGGCGAATTCCCGATCACGCCTGAGTTCATGCTGAAGCTTGGCTGGGCGGCCGGCATGGCGTTCCGCAAGCAGGGCCATTGCCGGGTGTTGGTGGGCAAGGACACGCGTATTTCCGGCTACATGTTCGAGTCTGCACTCGAAGCCGGCCTGGCTGCGGCAGGTGCCGACGTCATGCTGCTGGGGCCAATGCCTACACCGGCCATCGCCTACCTGACTCGCACCTTCCATGCCCAGGCTGGCATTGTCATCAGTGCCTCGCACAACCCACACGAAGACAACGGCATCAAGTTTTTCTCGGGCCAAGGCACCAAACTGCCGGACGAAGTCGAGCTGATGATCGAAGAGCTGCTCGATCAGCCGATGACGGTTGTCGACTCGGGCAAGCTGGGCAAGGTGTCGCGCATCAACGATGCTGCCGGCCGCTACATCGAGTTCTGCAAGAGCAGCGTGCCTAGCAGCACCAGCTTCGACGGCCTCAAGCTGGTGGTCGATTGCGCCCACGGTGCAACCTACAAGGTGGCGCCGAGCGTGTTCCGTGAGCTGGGCGCCGATGTGACCGTGCTGCATGCGCAGCCAGACGGCCTGAACATCAACGAAGGTTGCGGCTCGACCCACATCGAATCGCTGCAGGCCGCCGTACTGGTTGGCCATGCCGACCTCGGCATTGCCTTCGACGGTGACGGCGATCGCGTGTTGATGGTCGACCATACTGGCGCCATCGTCGACGGTGACGAGCTGCTGTTCATCATTGCCCGCGACCTGCACGATCGTGGCAAGCTGCAGGGCGGGGTGGTGGGTACGCTGATGAGCAACCTGGGCCTGGAGCTTGCGCTGAAGGACCTGGATATTCCGTTCGTACGGGCCAAGGTCGGCGACCGCTACGTCATGGCCGAGCTGCTGGAGCGTGAGTGGCTGATCGGTGGTGAAAACTCCGGGCACGTCGTGTGCTGCAACCACACCACCACCGGTGACGCGATCATTGCCGCGCTGCAGGTGCTGATGGCGCTCAAGCGCCGTGGCGAAACCCTGGCACAGGCCCGTCAGGCCCTGCGCAAGTGCCCGCAGGTACTGATCAACGTGCGCTTCGGCGCCAGCAAGGTCGACCCGCTGGAGCACCCGGCAGTCAAGGAAGCCAGTGCCAAGGTGACCGAGGCCCTGGCGGGGCGCGGCCGTGTTCTATTGCGCAAGTCGGGTACAGAGCCGCTGGTGCGGGTTATGGTCGAAGGCGAAGACGAAAGCCAGGTGCGCACGCACGCTGAAGCGTTGGCCAAACTGGTCGGCGAAGTTTGTGCCTGAAGGCGCTTGCCAGCGCAGATCTGGTTGGGTAAGATCTGCGCCCACTTTGACCGACGAGGTAAAGCATGCGTCGCCCTATGGTAGCTGGTAACTGGAAGATGCACGGTACCCGCGCTAGCGTCGCTGAGCTGACCGAAGGCTTGAGCAATCTCGCCTTGCCGAGCGAAGTGGAAGTCGCAGTGTTTCCATCGGCCCTGTTCATCAATCAAGTGATCGATGGCCTGGCGGGTAAAGAAATTACTGTCGGTGCACAGAATTCTGCTGTACAACCCGAACAGGGTGCGCTGACCGGGGAAGTTGCTCCGGAGCAGCTGGTCGAGGCAGGTTGCAAGTTGGTGTTGGTTGGCCATTCGGAGCGTCGCCAGATCATTGGTGAAACCGACGAAGTGCTCAATCGCAAGTTTGCAGCGGCCCAGGCCAAAGGTTTGAAGCCAGTGCTTTGCATAGGGGAAACCCTTGAAGAGCGCGAGGCTGGCAAAACGCTTGAAGTTGTCGGGCGTCAACTAAGCAGTATCATCGAGGCATTCGGTGTTAAGGCTTTTGCCAATGCAGTAATTGCCTATGAGCCTGTATGGGCCATCGGCACCGGCCTCACGGCCACGCCACAGCAGGCCCAGGATGTGCACGCCGCCATCCGCAGCCAGCTGGCGGCAGAAGATGCTGAAGTAGCTGCGAAGGTGCAGTTGCTCTACGGCGGCAGCGTGAAGGCGGCCAATGCGGCCGAACTGTTCGGCATGCCGGATATCGATGGGGGTCTCATTGGTGGGGCTTCCCTGAACGCAGACGAATTCGGTGCAATTTGTCGCGCCGCAGGAAACTGAACAAATGCTGGAAACAGTCATCGTTGTTTTTCATCTGTTGGCAGCGCTGTCGCTTGTAGTGCTGGTTCTGTTGCAACAGGGTAAGGGTGCGGAAGCAGGTGCATCTTTCGGCGCGGGTGCTTCAAACACCGTGTTCGGGAGCCAAGGGTCTGCAACGTTCCTAAGTAAATTCACTGCTATACTCGCTGCCACTTTCTTTTTGACAGCACTTGGGTTAGGATACTTCGCGAAGCAACAAGCTCACCAGCTTAGCCAAGCAGGTCTTCCAGATCCAGCAGTGCTAGAAGTGAAAGAGCCGCAAAAACCGGCAGTTAATGATGATGTACCGGTGCTCCAACAGCAGAAGAGCGAAACCACCAATAACACTGGTGATGTACCTCCTCCGGCTCAAGAGCAGAAGTAACGGGTTTCAAGTAGTAATATTGCCGAGGTGGTGGAATTGGTAGACACGCAACCTTGAGGTGGTTGTGCCCATAGGGTGTAGGGGTTCGAGTCCCCTTCTCGGTACCAATTGAAGCTTGAGAGCCCGCTTTAGCGGGCTTTCTTGTAGGTGAACGTTTGGATTTGACCCTTAACAGGGTTCGGTCTTATACTTTCGCCCCAGCTTTGTCGCGGGGTGGAGCAGCTTGGTAGCTCGTCGGGCTCATAACCCGAAGGTCGTTGGTTCAAATCCAGCCCCCGCAACCAGCTTCAGCGGAGCCCCTTTTCAGGGGCTTTTTGCTAACCGAACAGTTTTCGGCGTCGTTGTCCAACGGCGCTTTCAGGGATGGGCGCTTTGCCCATTTTTTATTTGCACAGCATGCACGAGGGGGTTCAGGTGTCGAGCAAGCTAGAACAGTTGCAGGCCTTGTTGGCCCCGGTTGTCGAGGGTCTGGGCTATCAGTGCTGGGGGATCGAGTTCGTTTCCCAGGGTAAGCATTCGGTACTGCGCATCTACATCGACAAAGACGGCGGCATCCTGGTGGAGGACTGCGAAGCGGTCAGTCGTCAGGTCAGCGCCATTCTCGATGTGGAAGATCCAATCAGCAGTGAGTACACCCTCGAGGTGTCTTCTCCAGGCATGGATCGCCCACTGTTCACTCTGGAACAGTTTGCCTCGCATGCCGGCGAACAAGTGAAGATCAAGCTGCGCTCACCCTTCGAGGGTCGTCGTAACTTCCAGGGCCTTCTCCGCGGTGTGGAGGAGCAGGATGTGGTTGTCCAGGTGGACAATCAGGAGTTCCTGTTGCCGATCGACTCGATCGACAAGGCCAATATTATTCCCAGTTTTGACTGAGACGTGCCGGGCCCGGCGGACTATCCGGGCCCAATGGCTTGCGCAAGGCGAGGCGTACGATGAGCAAAGAAGTACTGCTGGTTGTTGAATCGGTATCCAACGAAAAAGGTGTACCGCCCGGCGTCATTTTCGAAGCGCTGGAGGTGGCCCTGGCCACTGCGACCAAAAAACGTTTTGAAGACGAAGTTGATCTGCGTGTGGAAATCAACCGCCACACCGGTAGCTACGAGACCTTCCGTCGCTGGACCGTGGTCGACGAAGCCGATCTTGATGACCCGGCGATCGAAACCTGGTTGGACAAGATCAAGGACACTCATCCGGAAGCCAAGATTGGTGACGTGATCGAGGAGAAGATCGAGTCCATCGAGTTCGGTCGTATCGCCGCCCAGACCGCCAAGCAGGTCATCGTGCAGAAGGTCCGTGAGGCCGAGCGTGCCCAGGTGGTCGATGCCTACCGCGAACGCGTAGGCGAGATCATTTCCGGTACCGTCAAAAAGGTTACCCGCGACAACGTCATCGTTGACCTGGGCAACAACGCCGAGGCCTTGCTGGCCCGCGAAGATATCATTCCGCGCGAAACCTTCCGTGTGGGTGTGCGCCTGCGTGCACTGCTCAAGGAAATTCGCACTGAAAACCGTGGTCCTCAGCTGATCCTGTCGCGCACCGCGCCACAGATGCTGATCGAGCTTTTCCGCATTGAAGTGCCGGAAATTGCCGAGGGCCTCATTGAAGTCATGGCTGCCTCCCGTGATCCGGGTTCGCGAGCCAAGATCGCCGTCCGCTCCAAGGACAAGCGCATCGACCCGCAAGGCGCCTGTATCGGCATGCGTGGTTCGCGCGTCCAAGCTGTATCCGGGGAGTTGGGTGGTGAGCGTGTGGATATCGTCCTCTGGGACGATAACCCGGCGCAGTTCGTCATCAACGCCATGTCGCCGGCTGAAGTCGCGGCGATCATCGTTGATGAAGATGCCCATGCCATGGACATCGCCGTCGCCGAGGATAACCTGGCCCAGGCCATTGGTCGTGGCGGTCAGAACGTTCGTCTTGCCAGTCAGTTGACCGGCTGGACGCTGAACGTGATGACCGAGAAGGACATTCAGGCCAAGCAGCAGGCCGAAACCGGTGACATCCTGCGCAATTTCATTGATGAGCTGGAAGTCGACGAGGAGCTGGCCCAAGTGCTGGTCGACGAAGGCTTTACCAGCCTCGAAGAAATTGCCTACGTACCGTTGGAAGAAATGCTCAACATCGATGGCTTTGACGAAGATATCGTCAATGAGCTCCGCGCTCGAGCCAAGGACCGTTTGTTGACCAAGGCCATCGCTACCGAAGAAAAACTGGCAGACGCCCACCCGGCCGAAGACCTGCTCTCTCTTGAGGGTATGGACAAAGACCTGGCGGCTGAACTGGCGGTGCGCGGCGTGGTTAACCGCGAAGACCTGGCCGAGCAGTCGATCGACGATCTGCTCGACATCGACGGCATCGACGAAGAGCGTGCCGGCAAGTTGATCATGGCCGCCCGAGCCCATTGGTTCGAGTAATTAGGCGCGGCCTGAGGAGAGAAGTGCATGACGCAAGTCACGGTGAAAGAACTGGCCCAAGAGGTCGAGGCACCGGTAGAGCGCCTGCTGCAGCAGATGCGTGAGGCAGGTCTGCCGCACACCGACGCCGGTCAGGTAGTGACCGACAATGAGAAGCAGACCCTGTTGACTCATTTGAAGAGCAGCCACAAGAGCAAGGCGGAAGAACCGCGCAAGATTACCTTGCAGCGCAAAACCACCAGCACCCTGCGTGTCGCCGGTAGCAAGAGCATCAGCGTAGAAGTACGCAAGAAGAAAGTATTCGTGCAGCGCAGCCCGGAAGAAATCCAGGCTGAGCAGCAGCGTGAAGTGGAAGAGCGCCGCGCGGCTGAAAACGCCGCTCGCGACAAGGTTGACGCCGATGTTCGCCAGCGCAACGAAGATCAGGCTCGCCGTCAGGCAGCCAACTCTGCTGTAGCCGCCCCTGCGCCTGCCGCCAAGCCAGAGCCGGCACCTGCCGCTGCCCCGGCCCCGGTAGTCGCCGACGCCCCGGCCTCCGAAGACGCTGCAGCCCGTGCTGCCGAGCGCAAGAAGGACGAGACCCGTCGCAACGAAAGCCGCACCCGTGATGACGACCGTCGTCGTGGCGAGGCGCCTCGTGTGTCGATCAAGGTCAAGGTCAAGGAAAAGGAAAAGGCGCCGACTCCGCGTGCTGCTCCGCGTACCACCGACGAAGAGAGCGATGGCGCTCGTCGCGGCCGTGGTGGCAAGGGCAAGCTGAAGAAGCGTAACCAGCATGGTTTCCAGAACCCGACCGGCCCCGTCATCCGTGACGTGACCATCGGCGAGACCATCACGGTTTCCGAACTGGCCAACCAGATGTCCGTCAAGGGCGCTGAAGTCGTCAAGTTCATGTTCAAGATGGGCACCCCGGTTACCATCAACCAGGTGCTCGACCAGGAAACCGCTCAGCTGATCGCAGAAGAGCTGGGTCACAAGGTCACCCTGGTCAGCGATACCGCCCTGGAAGACTCCCTGGCCGAATCGCTGAAATTCGAAGGCCAGACCGAGTCGCGTGCGCCGGTGGTCACTGTCATGGGGCACGTTGACCATGGTAAGACCTCGCTGCTCGACTACATCCGTCGTGCCAAGGTTGCCGCTGGCGAAGCCGGTGGTATCACCCAGCACATCGGTGCCTACCACGTGGAAACCGATCGTGGCATGGTCACCTTCCTCGACACCCCGGGCCACGCAGCTTTCACCCAGATGCGTGCACGCGGTGCCAAGGCGACCGACATCGTCATCCTGGTGGTGGCAGCGGACGACGGCGTGATGCCACAAACCCGCGAAGCCGTTCAGCATGCCAAGGCAGCTGGCGTTCCGTTGGTAGTTGCGGTGAACAAGATCGACAAGCCAGGTGCTGACCTCGATCGCATCCGCAACGAACTGTCCGTCGAAGGTGTTACTTCCGAGGACTGGGGTGGTGACACTCCATTCGTCAAGGTTTCGGCGAAGATGGGTACCGGCGTCGACGAACTGCTCGAAGCCGTCCTGCTGCAGGCCGAGATCCTCGAGCTGACCGCAACCCCGACCGCTCCAGGTCGTGGCGTGGTCGTCGAATCGCGCCTGGACAAGGGCCGTGGCCCAGTGGCCACCATCCTGGTTCAGGACGGTACCCTGCGTCAGGGCGACATGGTGCTGTGCGGCTCCAACTATGGCCGCGTGCGTGCCATGCTGGACGAGAACGGCAAGCCTGTGAAGGAAGCCGGCCCGTCTATCCCGGTCGAGATCCTTGGCCTGGACGGTACTCCGGAAGCCGGTGACGAGCTGTCCGTGGTTGCTGACGAGAAGAAAGCCCGCGAAGTTGCCATGTTCCGTCAAGGCAAATACCGTGAGGTCAAGCTGGCCCGTGCTCATGCGGGCAAGCTGGAAAACATCTTCGAGACCATGGGTCAGGAAGAGAAGAAGACCCTCAACATCGTCCTCAAGACCGATGTGCGTGGTTCCCTGGAAGCGTTGAACGGGTCGCTCGCCGGCCTGGGCAACGACGAAGTCCAGGTGCGCGTGATCGGTGGTGGTGTTGGTGGTATCACCGAAAGCGACGCCAACCTGGCGCTGGCTTCGAATGCAGTACTGTTCGGCTTCAACGTGCGTGCCGATGCCGGCGCGCGCAAGATCGTCGAGCAGGAAGGTCTGGATATGCGTTACTACAACGTGATCTACGACATCATCGAAGACGTCAAGAAGGCCCTGACCGGCATGCTCGGCAGCGATGTTCGCGAGAACATCCTGGGTGTCGCCGAAGTGCGTGACGTGTTCCGTTCGCCGAAGTTCGGCGCCATCGCTGGCTGTATGGTCATCGAAGGTACCGTGTACCGTAACCGTCCGATCCGCGTTCTGCGCGAAGACGTGGTTATCTTCGAAGGCGAGCTGGAATCGCTGCGTCGCTTCAAGGACGACGCCGCCGAAGTGCGTAACGGCATGGAGTGCGGTATTGGCGTCAAGAGCTACAACGACGTCAAGGTCGGTGACAAGATCGAAGTCTTCGAGAAAGTCCAGGTGGCTCGTACCCTTTAAGGGCGAGCAAGCCGCAAACCTCCGCTACAGGGCGGTTTGCGGCACCTCTTCAGGTAGCGCCCGGTCAGGCATTGGTCTGACCGGGCGTTTGCCGCTTTAAGTTACAGGTAGCAAAAATGGCCAAAGAATACAGCCGTACCCAACGTATCGGCGATCAGATGCAGCGCGAGCTGGCCGAGCTGATCCGTCGCGAAGTCAAGGATCCACGTGTCGGTCTGGTTACCATCACCGCCGTGGACGTCAGCCGTGACCTGGGCCATGCCAAGGTGTTCATCACCGTCATGGGCGAGGAAACGCCAGATGCCGTGAAGCAGTCGTTGAAGGCACTGAACAGTGCTGCCAGCTTCCTGCGTCTGCACCTTGGCCGCTCGATGCAGCTGCGCAGCGTGCCGCAGCTGCACTTCCACTTCGATGAAAGCGTCAGCCGCGGTGTGCACCTGTCGGCGCTGATCGAGCGTGCAGTGGCCGAAGACCGCCTGCACAAGGATACCGACGAGCTGGACACCAAGGAGTAAGCGGTGGCCCAGGTCAAACGTATCCGCCGCAATGTCAGCGGCATCATCCTGCTCGACAAGCCTTTGGGCTTTACGTCCAACGCCGCCCTGCAAAAGGTGCGCTGGCTGCTCAACGCGGAAAAGGCCGGCCATACTGGCAGCCTCGACCCGCTGGCAACCGGCGTGCTGCCACTGTGCTTTGGCGAGGCGACCAAGTTTTCGCAGTACCTGCTCGATTCCGACAAGGGCTACGAAACCGTCATGCAGATGGGGCAGACTACCAACACCGGCGATGCCGAAGGTGAGGTGCTGCAGACCCGCGAGGTGACCGTTGGTCGTGCCGACATCGAGGCAGTACTGCCACGATTTCGTGGCCCTATCAGCCAGATACCGCCGATGTACTCGGCGCTCAAGCGTGACGGCCAGCCACTTTACAAGCTGGCACGTGCAGGAGAGGTAGTGGAGCGCGAGGCGCGTTCTGTTACTATTAACCGCTTGGAGTTGCTGGAGTGTGAAGGCACCCGTGCACGGCTGAGCGTAGGATGCAGCAAAGGCACCTATATCCGCACCCTGGTGGAGGATATCGGCGAGGCCCTTGGTTGCGGCGCCTATGTCGCCGAACTGCGCAGGACCCAGGCCGGGCCCTTTGCGCTGGCACAGACGGTCACGCTCGAAGCGCTCGAACAGGCCCATGCCGAAGGTGGCAACGAAGCGCTCGATCGCTTCCTGATGCCCTCGGACAGCGGTCTGCAGGACTGGCCCATGGTGTGCCTGTCCGAGCACAGTGCGTTCTACTGGCTGCATGGGCAGGCAGTACGCGCGCCCGACGCGCCACAGTTTGGCATGGTCCGGGTACAGGATCACAATGCGCGCTTCATCGGTATCGGTGAAGTGAGCGAAGACGGGCGTATTGCGCCGCGTCGGCTGATTCGGTCGGAATGACCGAAACCGCGGGGTGAGGCTTCGGCCGAGCCCTACGGAATCAAGGGTGGCTGTCAGTAGGCACGGTCACACCTTTCTTATTAATACAGGGATTTGTCCCTGGCCTATTGGACCCCGCTTGCGGGATCCGTTATCAGGAGAAGCCAAATGGCCCTCAGCGTTGAAGAAAAAGCTCAAATCGTTACCGACTACCAGCAAGCTGCTGGCGACACTGGTAGCCCGGAAGTTCAGGTTGCTCTGCTGACCGCGAACATCAACAAGCTGCAAGGCCACTTCAAGGCCAACGGTAAAGACCACCACTCGCGTCGTGGCCTGATCCGCATGGTAAACCAGCGTCGTAAGCTGCTGGACTACCTGAAGGGCAAAGACACCACTCGTTACAGCGCCCTGATCGGTCGCCTGGGCCTGCGTCGCTAATAGCGGCCTGGTCAGTGGTGTGCATGGCGTGTCTCATGCATTGGCAGCGCTGCCTGGCAGCGTTGTCTATGGGCATGCCATGCGTATCTCCGAGGTTGGCAGCCTGGTGAAGTGGAGCGCTTTGCGCTCTTCAACCAGGCTCCCAGCCTCGTGTTGTATCTGGACGGTCAATGGGGCCGATTCCCCGTTCTGCCCACACATTCGCAAGAAACCAGTTCCCCCAAGAGCCACTGAAAAAGGTAGGAAACCGTGAACCCGGTAATCAAGACATTCCAGTTCGGTCAGTCGACCGTTACTCTCGAAACGGGCCGTATTGCCCGTCAGGCAACCGGCGCCGTGCTGGTTACCGTCGACAACGACGTCACCGTGCTGGTGACCGTGGTAGGTGCCAAACAGGCTGATCCAGGCAAGGGTTTCTTCCCGCTGTCGGTTCACTACCAGGAAAAGACCTACGCCGCCGGCAAGATCCCGGGTGGCTTCTTCAAGCGTGAAGGCCGTCCTTCCGAGAAAGAGACCCTGACCTCGCGCCTGATCGACCGTCCGATCCGTCCGCTGTTCCCGGAAGGCTTCATGAACGAAGTGCAGGTCGTCTGCACCGTGGTTTCCACCAGCAAGAAGACCGACCCGGACATCGCCGCGATGATCGGTACCTCGGCTGCCCTGGCCATTTCCGGTATTCCGTTCGAAGGCCCGATCGGCGCCGCCCGCGTTGCCTTCCACGAGAGCACCGGCTACCTGCTGAACCCGACCTACGAGCAACTGGCTGCCTCGAGCCTGGACATGGTCGTTGCCGGTACCTCCGACGCCGTACTGATGGTTGAATCGGAAGCTCAAGAGCTGACCGAAGACCAGATGCTGGGTGCCGTACTGTTCGCCCACGACGAATTCCAGGCTGTTATCCAGGCTGTCAAAGAGCTGGCTGCCGAAGCTGGCAAGCCAACCTGGGACTGGAAACCTGCCGTTGCCAACACCGAGCTGTTCAACGCTATCCGCGCCGAGTTCGGCGAAGCGGTTTCGCAGGGCTACACCATCACCGTCAAGGCTGACCGCTATGCGCGCCTGGGCGAGCTGCGTGATCAGGCCATCGCCAAGTTCTCCGGTGAAGAAGGCCAGCCTTCGGCTGCCGAAGTAAAAGAAATCTTCGGCGAAATCGAATACCGCACCGTTCGCGAAAACATCGTTAACGGCAAACCGCGTATCGATGGCCGCGACACCAAGACCGTTCGTCCGCTGAACATCGAAGTAGGTGTTCTGCCGAAGACCCACGGTTCGGCGCTGTTCACCCGTGGCGAGACTCAGGCACTGGTCGTTGCGACCCTGGGTACTGCCCGTGACGCACAGCTGCTGGATACCCTCGAAGGCGAGAAAAAAGACCCGTTCATGCTGCACTACAACTTCCCGCCGTTCTCGGTAGGTGAGTGTGGCCGTATGGGTGGTGCTGGCCGTCGCGAAATCGGTCACGGTCGTCTGGCTCGTCGTTCGGTACAGGCCATGCTGCCGGCCGCTGACGTGTTCCCGTACACCATTCGCGTCGTTTCGGAAATCACCGAGTCCAACGGTTCCAGCTCCATGGCGTCGGTCTGTGGCGCTTCCCTGGCGCTGATGGACGCGGGTGTGCCGATGAAGGCACCGGTTGCCGGTATCGCCATGGGCCTGGTCAAGGAAGGCGAGAAGTTCGCCGTTCTGACCGACATCCTGGGTGATGAAGACCACCTGGGCGACATGGACTTCAAGGTAGCCGGTACCGCCAAAGGCGTGACCGCGCTGCAGATGGACATCAAGATCAACGGCATCACCGAAGAGATCATGGAAATCGCCCTGGGCCAGGCCCTGGAAGCGCGCCTGAACATCCTCGGCCAGATGAACCAGATCATTGGTCAGTCGCGTACCGAGCTGTCGGCCAACGCCCCGACCATGATCGCGATGAAGATCGACACCGACAAGATCCGTGACGTCATCGGTAAAGGCGGCGCCACCATTCGTGCCATCTGTGAAGAGACCAAGGCTTCGATCGACATCGAAGACGACGGCTCGATCAAGATCTTCGGCGAAACCAAGGAAGCGGCAGAGGCTGCCAAGCAGCGCATCCTGGGCATCACCGCCGAGGCCGAAATCGGCAAGATCTACGTGGGCAAGGTTGAGCGTATCGTCGACTTCGGCGCCTTCGTCAACATCCTGCCTGGCAAGGACGGCCTGGTGCACATCTCCATGCTGAGCGATGCTCGCGTCGAGAAAGTCACCGACATCCTGAAAGAAGGCCAGGAAGTCGAAGTACTGGTATTGGACGTGGACAACCGCGGCCGTATCAAGCTATCGATCAAAGACGTTGCCGCGGCCAAGGCCTCGGGCGTCTAAGCGACTGCCACGCTACACAGAAAGGGCCCTTCGGGGCCCTTTTTTCATGGGGTACGGGAACCTTTTGCGGACTTGCATCTTGCATGCAGGTTTACCGCGCTGATTGCAAAATGCACGACATTGAGCTTGATAGCAATTAGCTAACTTGTTGATTTTAAAGGGAACAAGCGAAGCGGGAAAGCTGGCACAGCCCATGCAACTACCTTCATACCTGCCGCCAGGACATACGGCGCAGACCTTTCGAAAAACAGGAGTGACCCACATGAAGAAGTTCGCCATTGCTGCCGCTACTGCTACCGCTCTGACCCTGACCATGGCTAACGCGGCATTCGCCCAACAGTCCACCCAGGCCCCGATGACGCTTGCGGCCGGTGAGGTGACCAAAGCCAAGGAAGCCACTTCCGATACCTGGATCACCACCAAGGTCAAATCGGACCTGCTGACTGAGAAAGGCATCCCGGGTTCCGACATCAAGGTTGAAACCAACAAAGGCGTCGTGTCGCTGTCGTCGACTACCGCCGTGACCGAATCGCAGAAAGAAATGGCGATTGCTATCACCAAGAAAATCAAAGGCGTGAAGGCCGTTTCGGCCGATGGCCTGAAAGCCGAATAAGGATTGTCCCGTCGGCCAAACGGATTTGGCCACTTACACATAAAGCCCCGGCGTGAGCCGGGGCTTTTTCATACCTGCTAGTACACCGGGTTGCGTGCGATCACATCGCTTTCGAAGCATTCCTGCTCGGCGATCAGCGGTTCTACCAGTGGGCGGCTGTCGCGAAAGTGCGCGGTCTGGGTATGGGCTTCATACGCGGCATCGTCGCGATAGATTTCGTACAGGTAAATAAGCTCTGGGTCGACCCGGTCCTGCGACACATCGAACACCAGGCAGCCTGGCTCGCTGGCGACGGAAGCGGCGGCATTGACCTTGATCGCTGCCAGAAAGGCCTCCGCGCAACCAGGCTTTACACGGGTCTTGATGAACAGGCTATACACAAGTCGCTCCTTTTGTTTTAAATTCAATTATGAATTGTATACAAAAATGGAGCTCCGCCAATGTCTGAATTGCCCGCACGTCCTGGCCGCCTGAATGGCCTGCGCCATATCGCCTTGCTGGTACCCAACCTGGAGGAATGCGAGCGCTTCTACGTCGATGTGCTGGGGATGGAAGTACTGAACCGCGCCAATGAAGACCTGGTGTACCTCACCTGCGGCAACGACAACCTTTCGTTGGGGCGTGGGGCGGGGGCGGCCAATGGGCTGCAGACTCTGGATCACTATGGGTTCATTGTGGACAGCGTGGAGGAGCTGGAAGCGTGGTACCAATACTTCAAGGCCCATGGCGTGACCTTGCTCGACCGGCCGTTCAACCATGGTGACGGGGCGCGCAGCTTCCACTTGCTGGACCCGGCGGGGAACAAGGTGCAGCCGCTGTACCACCCGGCGGTGTCGGGGCAGCGGTTGGTCTGAAGCCTGTGCCGGCCTCTTCGCGGGCGCGCCCGCGAAGCGGCCAAGCCTGCTAGAGGGGTTTACTCGGCATCCAGATGCATCGGCGTCACCACCCGCCCATCGCTTTCAGGCTGGCCCAGGCTGGTATCGATGAAATACACCCGGTCATCTTCCAGCTTGCCCTTGTCCACCAGGTAATCCTTGATGCTGCTGGCCCGCTCCTGGCCCAGTGTGCGCAGCAGGGCGGTGCTTTCGGCCCACGACTTGATCACTGCCTCGCGTAGCCTGGTGGTGCGTTCTTCGCGGCCCAGTTGCTCCCATTCGGCAGGCGGCTGCTGTTTCAGACGGGTGCGGTAGATGCCTTCAAGCATTGCCGGTTTGTCGCTCTCGTCGACCACCAGCATCGAAGCATTGGCCGGCACTTTGTCACCGCGGCGCTGCAGGATCTTGTACCAGGTGGACTGGTACTCGCGCTCCAGGCGTTGCTGGGCGATCAGTGGGCCGTCGCTGGCCTGGGCGCTGGTGCCTTCGATTTCCAGGCGCAGTTCGGGGCGCTCTTTCAGCGCCGCAGCCAGCTTGTCCAGTGACGACTGGGCATCGCCAGAGAGTTCGCTGGAGCCTGGGGCAAACGCCACGTTACCCAGGTCTTGCGAGCCCCCGCCGGTAATCAGCCCACCAATGAACTTGAACGGTGCCTGCGCCGCGCGCAGTACCAGGTTGCGCAGTGTTTGCCACACAATCGGCATTACGCTGAATTGCGGGTTGTTGAGGTCACCCGTCACCGGCAGCTCGATCGAGATCTTGCCCTCGGTATCCTTCAGCAGTGCCACTGCCAGGCGGATCGGCAGGTCTACGGCGTCCGGGCTGTCGACTTTTTCGCCCAGTTGCAGCTGCTCCACCACTACCTTGTTCTCGGCCTTGAGCTGGCCGTTGGTAATCAGGTAGTGCAGGTCGAGGTTGAGCCGGCCCTTGCGGATGCGGAAGCCGGCAAACTTGCCGGAATAGGGCGTCAACGTGGTCAGCTCGACCCGTTTGAAGCTGGTGGCGATGTCCAGGCTCGCCAATGGGTTGAACGGGTTGAGTGCGCCCTTGATGGTCACCGGTGCGTAACGGTCGACCTTGCCCTTGACGTCAACCTTGGCCGGCAGCGGCTTGCGGTTGTCGATGGTGCCGATCTGGCCGTTGAGCTGTTGAACGGCAGTGGCGAAGTTTGGGGTGAGCGACAGGTCTGCGAAGTTGGCCGAGCCATCATTGATATCGATCTGGCCGATGTGGATGCCCAGGGGCTTTTCGTTGCTGGCCGAGGCCGGCTTGGCATGGCTGCTCGCCGGGGCGCCGGCCGGTTGCGGGACCAGCAGGTCATTGACGTTGGTGGTGCGGTCTTCGTTGATGATGAAACGCGCATACGGCTGCAGCAGGGTGACCTTGTCGATCGACAGCGCATCGCCGTGCACGTAGGACAAGCCGTCGACATTCACCTGCTGCCATTTAACGAAGTCGCGGCTCTTGATGGTGTCCAGGGTATGCAACTGGTTGACCTGCGCTTTGCCGGTAATAGTGAAAGCCAGTGGCGCGGTGTTCTTCAGGTCGACCTTGAGGTCGCTGGCGAGCATGCCGCTGCGCAGCTCCAGCAGGATGAACGGGTTGATATAGGCCTGTGCCACACGCAGGTCGATGTCGCGGGTGCTCACATCCAGCTTGGCCCATATCGGCGCCAGGTTGACCTGGCCGGCCGCCTGCAGCTTGCCTTGCCTGCCTACGCCGGTGTCGAGCTTAAGCGTGAAGGGTGACTGGTTGAGGCTGTCGAAACCTTGCAGGTCGGCGTTGAGCGGGCCAATGTCCAAGGCTACCGGTTCTTTCTGGCTGCGGTCTGCCAGGTGCACCAGGTAGTTGCGCAGTTGCACGTCCTTGAGCAGCACTTGCCAAGGTTTGCCTGGCTCCTTGGCAGCTTTCTCTTCAGGCGTATGCTCGGCGGCAGCGGGCTCGGCTTTTTCCTTTGGCGTGGCCTTGGCCGGTTGGCTGGCGAACAGCTTCTGCCAGTCGAGCTGGCCGTCTTTTTCCAGCGCTGCCCAGGTTTCCAGTTTTTCGCTGCGGATCTTGCCGACACTGACCCGTTGCTTGACCAGATCGACGGAGGTTTCGCTCACGTCCAGGCTGGCCAGGCGCGCCAACGGGCGGCCATCCGGTGCCTTGATGGCGAACGGCGCGATGCGCACCGACACGTTATCCAGCAGCAGCTCGGTCTGTTTGGCGAGGTTGAGCGTGTAATGCGCATCAAGGCTGAGCACGCCATCTTCCAGCACCAGTGGCACGGCATCGCGCACGTAGGGCCAGAACAGCTTCATCTTGGCGTCGGTAACCTTCAGTGTGCCTTCGGAAGCGATCGGCGACAGGCTCAGGGTACCTTTCCAGTCGATCCGGCCACCATTGGGGCCGTTGGCCACCAGCGTCATGTCGGCATTGTCGTTGGGCAGGGTGCTGAGGTTTTTCAGCTCCAGGTTCATGTTGTCGTAGAGAAACTCGATTGGCTCGCTGGGGCGCAGGTCCTCGAAGTGCAGGTAGCCATCGACCAGCTTGATGCTGCCAATGCGTAGCGGGAACGGGTCGCTGGGCGGCTCGTCGGGTTTGGCCTCACTGGCTGGCAGCTTGAACAACCCGGTGAGGTTGAGGGCACCGTCCTTGGCGAACAGCACCTCGTTGCGTGGTTTGTCCAGCTCCACCGCTTGCACATGCAGGGCTTTGGTCCACAGGCTGTCGAGCGAAACGTTAGCGTACAGACGCTCGAAACCGACCTGCTCCTTGCCCGGCTCGCCGATCTGCAGGCCCCACAGCGTCAGCTCAAGGCTGAAGGGGTTGAGTTCGATCCGTTCGAGGTGGGCCGGCACGGTGGCGTACTGGGCCAACTGCTGGTTGGCGACGCGCAGCGCGACACCAGGAAGAATGAGGAAGCCGAGCAGGCTATAGAGGGCTACCAGGGCCACGATTGCGCCGGCGGCGCGAGTCAGTCCTTTGTACATGTGTCGCTTCGTCTGTCTAAGCAGGAGTGCTTGGAGTATGGCACGTTAAATCAGTTCCGCAGGCGCGACCACTTGGCCTCATTCGATGCCCATGCGCCGTTTGGCCCGATGCGCCGAGCCGTCGCGCATGGCCCAGCGCAGTACCGGTGCGGTGCGTTGCAGGCCCAGGCGAATCAGGCGCTGTTGCAAGGCTCCGTGCTGCAGGCCGAGCATGGCCTGTGCCCAGCCCGGCAGCAGGTCGATACCGGCGTGCAGCATCAGCTTGCCAACTGGCTGTGCCAGGCGGCTGGGGGCAGGGGCGTCGAGCAGGATCTGTATGACTTCATGGCTGCGCGTATCGCAATGCAGCTGCGGGCGCATGCGTTGCAGGTAGTCTTCGACCTGCTGACACGAACGTGGCACGTCACGGGCGCCAAGGCGCTCGGCGATCAGGGCGATTTCGTTGTAATAGGCATCCTGCTCGGTGCGCGGCAGGTGCGGGTTGCGATAACGCAGGTGGGCGGCGAGGAAACTGCTGACCTCCGCCACATGCACCCAGGTCAGCAGGTCCGGATCGCTGGCTGCGTAGGGGCGGCCGTCCGGTGCCGTGCCGGTGACCTGCAGGTGAATGGTGCGCACCTTGTCGATCAGCCATTCGGCATCGCCGGTGGCACCAAAGGTGGTACCGGAAATGAACTGGCTGGTGCGGCGCAGGCGGCCGAGCAGGTCTTCACGGAAATTGGAGTGGTCCCACACGCCGGCCAGGGCCAGCGGATGCAGCAGCTGCAGCATCAGCGCGCTGATGCCACCGACCAGCATGCTGGGGAAGTCGCCATGTACCTGCCAGCTGATGCTGTGCGGGCCGAACAGGCCCGGGTCGCCCTTGGGCGATTCCAGGTCGAGCTGGCCGAGGGCCAGCCCGGTGAGGCTCATGACCTGGGTTTCGATGCGGCGACGAAGGGCTTCCATGGCGACCTGAGGTTCAGGGCGGCCATGGACAGTGGCCGCCGGTTACTGGTTGAGGCGTTTATCGATCAGGCCCTGTACCACGCTGGGGTCGGCCAGGGTCGAGGTATCGCCAAGGTTGTCCAGCTCGTTGCAGGCGATTTTGCGCAGTATACGCCGCATGATCTTGCCTGAGCGGGTCTTGGGCAATGCGGGCGCCCACTGAATCAGCTCGGGCTTGGCGAAACTGCCGATTTCCTTGCTGACCAGGGCCAGCAGCTCGGCCTTGAGCGCATCGTCCGGGGTCACGCCATTCATGGGCGTGACGAAGGCGTACACGCCCTGGCCCTTCAGGTCGTGAGGGTAACCGACCACCGCTGCCTCGGCGACGCGGTCATGCAGCACCAGCGCGCTTTCCACTTCAGCGGTGCCGATGCGGTGCCCTGACACGTTGATCACATCGTCGATGCGCCCGGTGATCCAGTAGTCGCCATCGGCATCGCGGCGGGCTCCGTCGCCGGTGAAGTAATAGCCGGGCATGGGCTTGAAGTAAGTGTCGACCATGCGCTGGTGGTCGCCATAGACGCTGCGGATCTGGCCAGGCCAGCTGGCCTTGATGACCAGCAGGCCAGCGCCGGGGCCTTCGATCAGCTGGCCTTTTTCGTCCAGCAGTGCCGGTTGCACGCCGAACATGGGCTGAGTGGCGCAGCCGGGCTTGAGCGATTGCGAGCCGGGAAGCGGGGTGAGCATGATGCCGCCAGTTTCGGTCTGCCACCAGGTATCGACGATGGGGCAGCGTTTTTGCCCCACTTCCTCGAAATACCATTCCCATGCTTCGGGGTTGATCGGCTCGCCGACGCTGCCCAGCAGGCGCAGGCTTTTGCGCGAAGTGCCCTGCAGCGGTGCGGACCCCTCGCGCATCAGTGCGCGCAGGGCGGTCGGTGCGGTGTAGAAGATGTTCACCTGATGCTTGTCCACCACTTGCCAGAAGCGCGAGGTGTCCGGGTAGTTGGGCACGCCTTCGAACATCAGCGAGATCGCGCCATTGGCCAGCGGGCCATAGACGATGTAGCTGTGGCCGGTAACCCAGCCTACGTCGGCGGTGCACCAGAACACCTCGCCGTCGCGGTAATCGAACACTACCTTGAAGGTCATCGTCGCCTGCAGCAGGTAGCCGCCGGTGGTGTGCAGCACGCCTTTGGGTTTGCCGGTGCTGCCGGAGGTGTAGAGGATGAACAGCGGATCTTCGGCCTCCATCGGCTCGGGTGGGCAGTCGTCGCCGGCTTTGTCGGTCACCTCGTGGTACCAGACGTCGCGGCCTTCGGCCCAGCTCACATCGCTGCCGGTGCGGCGTACCACGAACACGCTGCTGACCGCGGGGCAGCTGACCAGGGCCTTGTCGACGTTCTGCTTCAGCGGGATGCGCTTGCCACCGCGCACGCCTTCATCGGCGGTGATCACAGTGCGGCAATCGGCGTCGAGGATGCGGTCACGCAGGGCGTCGGGGGAGAAACCGCCGAACACCACCGAGTGGATGGCGCCGATGCGGGTGCAGGCGAGCATGGCGAAGGCGGCTTCGGGGATCATCGGCATGTAGATGCATACCCGGTCGCCTTTTTTCACGCCGCGGGCCTTCATCGCATTGGCCAGGCGGCAGACCTGGCGGTGCAGTTCGCGGTAGGTGATGGCCTTGGCGTCGTGGGGATCGTCGCCTTCCCACAGCAGCGCGGTTTGCTCTGCGCGCTGGGCCAGGTGACGGTCGATGCAGTTGTAGCTGACGTTGAGCTGAGCGCCGTCGAACCAGCGAGCCTTGCCGGTGCTCAAGTCGCATTGCTGCACGCTTGACCAGGGCTTGACCCAGTCAAGGCGCTTGGCCTGTTCGGCCCAGAAGGTGTCAGGGTCGTCGACTGACTGGCGGTAGAGGCGGCGGTAGTCGTCGGGGGTGAGGGTGGCAGACTGGCTGACGGCCAGTGCCTGGGGGTAATTGCGGATATCGAACATGGCGGGTGGTCCTGCTCTTGTAAGGGGCGATGGACTGCAACGGCTATTCGATAGGACAGTGTAGCTGGGAGCGGTGTTCAACCTGTGCTGGCCTCTTCGCGGGTGAACCCGCTCCCACAGGGACCGCACGATGCGTGGAACTTGTGCAGTACCTGTGGGAGCGGGTTTACCCGCGAATAGCCCCGTGCAGGCGTTAGCTCACCCGCGGTGACGGCCGCGGAAGTAGTTGATCAGGCCTTGGGTGGAACCGTCTTCGGCGCTGTCTTCCAGGGTGCCAACCAGGCGTTGGTACACACCCTTGCCCAGCTCTTTGCCCAGCTCCACGCCCCACTGGTCAAAGGCGTTGATGCCCCAGATGACGCTCTGCACGAACA